>CALUXY010000001.1 GCA_944324855.1 Candidatus Gastranaerophilales bacterium
AAATCATCTTCTGATAAAATTTCACCTGCATAAATATTTGTTACAGGAACTTCTGCCGTCGGAATCAAGTATAAATCCTCATCAACGCATTTATACATATCTTCTTTAAACTTTGGAAGCTGTCCTGTACCTGTCATTGTAGCAGCATTTGCCATAAATGGCGGCAAGATTTCTTCATATCCTTCATTTTCTGTATGCTGGTCTAAGAAGAAATTAATAATAGCACGTTCTAATCTCGCACCTTTACCTCTATAGAGTGTAAATCTTGATTGAGAAAGCTTAACCCCGCGTTCAAAATCAACAAGGTTCTTTTCTTCACATATATCCCAGTGAGCTTTGTATTCAAAATCAAATTTTGTAGGCTCTCCCCATCTTGAAACTTCGACATTATAATCTTCAGTAGGTCCTATAGGAGTTGACTCATCCGGGATATTCGGGATATGTAACAACAAATCACGTTGAGCATTATCAAGCTCTACTTGTTTTTCTTCAAGTTCTTTTATCTTATCGCCTAATGCTCTTACTTCTTCTTGAACAGCATCGGTATTTTCACCATTCTTTTTCATCATACCGATTTTTTGTGAATCATTTTTTCTTTTTGCTCTCAATTCATCTGCTTCAGTTTGAACTTTTCGGCGTTCTTCATCTATTTTTAAAACTTCATCAATCGATAAGTCAGGGGATCGTCTTTTTAATAACTCATTTATTTTTTCAGGATTTTCTCTAATAAGTTTAATATCTAACATGTTTCTACCCTTTCTTATCTAAAATACATCTAAGATAATATTATATTAAACAAATATGACAATCAAACACTAATCATCAGGATATGAGAAGAAATTATGCAAACCTCTTATAACCTTGTTGTTATAATATCTCTTTTTAACAACAGGTTTCTTTTTCGGTTCAACTTTAACAGGTTCTTTTTCTGTTTTAACAGGTTCAACTTTTTTAGCCTTTACATCTTTTTGAACCGTTTGCGGCTTAGATTTTTCGAGTTCTACAGCCCCTGCAATAATATTTTTACCGATAGCTTTTTCCAGATTAGCACGTGCGGTATTATATTCATACAATGTATTATTGTATTGCATTCTTGCATTGGCATACTGAACCTGTGCTTCTTTTAATTCTACAGGATTTCCGACACCAACTGTATACCGTCCGAAAGATAAATCATAGTTTTCTTTTGCTTGTTTAACCTGAAGCGTTGATACAGGAATTTTATTTTTCTTTTCAATAAGATTATAAAAGGCATTCTGGATTTCTAAATAAATATCGTTTTGAGTTTGATGAGATGTTGCAATCTCTTTAGAATGCTGGGTTTGAGCCTCTTTAATCTGATTTCTTATCAACATTCCGTTAACTGTCGGAAAATTCAAGTAAGCCCCGATATTATAACCGTAGTTTGAAGTAAACGATTTACCACCGATTGAGTAGTTTGCATCAAACTGAATTTGCGGATACCATGCTTTTTTAGATAACTTAACATTTTGATTCGCCGTTTGCACTTTTACATCCGCCAATTTATAATCTGGTCTTGATTCTTTTGCAATCTCAACAGCCTGAGTCAAAGTTAAATCACAAGGATTGTATTTTAAATGATCCAGAATATTATACTTATTCATATACGGCAGCCCCATGGCATTATTCAATTGAGCCATAGCTATATCCACAGCATTTTCCGCCTGAATAAGAGTTAATTTGGCATTACTCAAATTAACTTCCGCAATCGTTACATCAACCTTGGGATTCGTTCCTGCTTCATAAAAAGCTTTTGCTTGTTCATAGAATTTTTCATACTGTTCAACAGTTTCTTCCGCAACTTTTTCTTGTTCATACGCCAGCAAAACATTATAATACGCATTTTTTACATCACGTAATACAGTATTAACCGTTTCCGTCAACATAATCTTGTATTGTTCGTTCTCTAACTTACGGATAGTTACGGTATTTTGTGTTACCCCGAAATCGTATAACATCTCGGAAACAGAAATCGTGCCCAATACATAGTAATTGAATACAAGGTTTCTATTGAACACGTCAGACAATTGAAGCTGCTTGATTCGTGTATAACCTGTCTGCCAGCTGAATGTCGGGAACCAGTTTGACCATGCCTGTTTAATTCTGTAATCGGAAGCAAATACATCCTGTATCGCAGCCTGTATTTTAGGATTGTTTCCCATCGCAAACTTCAAACAATCTTCAAGATTAACATCAATATATTTTGCAACTCCGCCTTCGATTACAAAATCATCACCTTTATTCGGCTGTACCATATTAGAATCCGGATACTCGGATTTATCAATAGTATTGCCTATCTCTGCAGAGTATACAGAGGATGAGAAAAATATAAATATTAGTAATAAACTTATTAACTTCTTCATTCTAATCTAATCCTATTTACCCTTATCCTCTATTTATCCCTTCTCATCTCTTTAATCTTTTCAACTAATTTATTAATCAAATCGCCTCCGAATATCCTAACAACATTCGCAACTTTTTTGACACCGTCAGCGTAGTACCATTCTTTCATTACGTTAATCATAACGAAGAACGCAGGAACCAAAATACTACCGATACAAGATACCGCAATCATACCGCCGAATACTGTCATACCGATAGAGTGACGGCTGCCGGCACCTGCACCGTGTGCAAATACCAGCGGCAGCAAACCTAAGATGAACGCAATGTTTGTCATCATAACTGCCCTGAACCTGAGTTTTGCAGCTTCCATCGCAGCATCAACATAGTTCATACCATCTTCCATCGCATCTTTAGCAAACTCGACAATCAAAATTGCCTGTTTTGTTCCTAAACCGACCAACATAACAAGACCAATCTGAGCATATATGTCCAGAGCGTAACCGGAAATATACTGGAAGAATAATGCACCGACTAACGCAACAGGAGATATCAGCATAACTGCAATCGGCAAAGTCCAGCTTTCGTAAAGTGCAACAAGGAACAAGTAGACAAATGTCAATGCCATTGCAAGGATTGGACCAATTTGTCCTGCAGATTGTTTTTCTTGCAATGATGTACCTGACCAGCTGTAACTCATATCTTTAGGCAAGAGTTTATCAGACAGCATTTCCATTTCTTCCATTGCCTGACCTGAACTGATATTACTTCTCGGTGTACCGTTAATTGTAACTGACGGATACATATTATAACGGGTTATCATATAAGGTCCGATAACATTTTCGGAATGAACAACCGATGTTAAAGGTACCATCTTACCGGTTTTGTTTTTAACATAAAGTTTGCTTAAATCAGACGGTTTTATACGATAAGGAGCATCTGCCTGAATGTAAACACGATATACACGCCCGAACTTATTAAAGTCGTTGATATATGTTGAACCTAAGAAATTAGACAATGTATTGTATATTTCAGAGATTTCAACCCCTTGTGCCATCGCTTTTTCTTCATCAATTACAATCTTTAACTGCGGCAACGATGCAGAATATGTAGTAAACAATCTTTGGAACATAGGATCTTTTGATGCCTCTGTCATGAATGCTTTACTTACGTTAAACAATTCTTCCGGAGTTCTGTCCCCCATATCCAAAAGCCTGTATTCAAAGCCGCCAAACATACTCATACCGGAAATTGATGCAGGCGGGAATGTTGCGACAGTTGCTTCCGTAAAGTTCGCAAACATTTGACCTATTTGACGTTGAATAGACTCCATGGACATTGAAGCTTTTTTACGTTTTGACCAATCATCCAGCTGAGATACAATCAATACTGTATTTTCACCTGAATAACCCGCAACTTCCAATGTACTTTCAACACCAGGTATTTGAGATATTTTTTCTGCAACTTCAGCCCCTACTTTATCACTCCTAGAAAGTGATGCACCATCAGGAAGCTGTAATTGTGTAAATAATGCACCTTTATCTTCCGTCGGCAAGAAACCTTTTGGAATAATAAAGAACATAAACAGAATAAATATAAATACCCAAATAAGGAATTTCAATGTTTTCTTTGGAGATTCAACAAAATAATGTACTGCTCTTAAATACCCTTCACGAACAGATAAGAACCAATCATCAAACTTTTGAATAAATTCAAAATCGGCTTTTTCAGAACCGCCTTTCAAAATAATTGAACATAAAGCAGGTGACAGAGTTAACGCAACAACTGTCGATAAACCGATTGATGTTGCCAAACACAAAGCAAACTGTCTGAACATCTGTCCGGTAATCCCAGTCATAAACGATACAGGTACAAATACCGCCATCAATACAAGAGAAGTTGCAACAACAGCACCGAATACTTCTTCCATCGTAATTTCCGTTGCTTCTTTCGGCGATTTTCCATCCTGAATATGCCGCTGGGTATTCTCTAATACAACAATCGCATCGTCTACAACCAGACCGACGGCAAGAACCAATCCGAACAGAATTAACAGGTTAATTGAGAACCCGAACAGCCCCATAAATATGAATACACCAATTAACGATACCGGAATTGCACAGAAAGGAATAAATGCAGAACGGAATGTTCCTAAGAATAAATAAGTAACAATACTTACAAGAAGTACTGCCAATCCGATTGCACTGATAACTTCATGAATAGATTCCCGAACAAATTTTGTATCATCATATTGAACCGCATAAGTAACATCTGTCGGAAACTTCTTGCTTAATATTTCCATCTTCGCTTTAATTCTATTTACCAAATCAATTGAATTTGCATCCGGCAATTGAGTTATTGAAAGCATTGCTGTATTTTTACCTGCAACACGGGATACTGAACTATATGCGTTCGCACCCAGCTCAACTCTTGCGATATCTTTTATTTTTACATTTGAACCGTTTGGATTTGCTTTTACAACAATATTCTCAAATTCTTCAACATCTTTTAAACGACCTTTTGTACGCAATGTATATTTCAATACCTGCGGATCAGTCATAGGTTCAACCCCCAAGTTACCTGCCGGAGTTTGAACGTTTTGTGCGGCAATTGCGTTTTGTACATCCGTTGAAGATATATTCATGCTTGCCATTTTTTCAGGATTCAGCCATATACGCATTGAATACTCGCCTGCACCGAATACGTTAACTTCTGCAACACCATGTGTTCTGGCAATTTCATCTTTTAAATACAATGTTGCGTAATTAGCAAGATATAGAGAATCATACGTTTCATGCGGAGATTTTACTGTCATCATTAAACAACCTGGACCTCCGGTTGATTTTTTAACAGTCAAACCGTATCTTCTTACTTCTTCCGGCAAACGAGGCGTAACTAATTGTAATTGGTTCTGAACGTTTACCAGTGCCATATCAGGGTCAGTTCCGACTTCAAAATATATTGTCAATTTGTAAGAGTCGTTTCGAGAATCGGATGACATGTAAATCATATCTTCAACCCCGTTCAATTGAAGCTCAACAGGAGCCGCAATTGTTGAGGCAATAACGTCAGAACTCGCCCCGCTGTAGGTCGCAGATACAATAACCTGAGGCGGAGTTATTGACGGGTATTCTTCAACCGGAAGGTGTGTCATGGCAATAAGCCCCGCAAGTATAATTACGAGGGAAATAATTATTGCCAGTTTCGGTCGTCTTACAAATAAATTACCCGCCATTATTTCTTATCCTTTCCGAATAATTTATTCCAAATTTTTTGAAATATATTTGGTTTTACAGTTTCTTTCTCAGTTACTTCCTGTTGAACTATCCTTACCGGTGTTCCAGGAATAACTTTTTGAATACCGCTTGATAGAACTCTATCTCCGACTTTTAAGCCGTCACTTATTAAAGAATAATCACCTTCCTGACCTGATGTTTTTATATAAACAAGTCTTGGCAGATCCTCGTTATCCAAAGTATAAACATATTTTCCTTCCTGATTTTCCTGAATACATTTTGTAGGGATTGCAGGAATCGGAGATGTTTTATTAGAATAAATAATAATTCGTCCGAAATCGCCGGAAATTAATGCGTCATCTTCATTTGCAAATGTTGCACGCATTAAAATAGTACCGGTGGATTCATCAACTTTGTTATCTCTAAAATCTTGTACTCCCGGTTTATCATATTTATCACCGCTGCTAAATACATATTCAACTTTGCGGTTAACATTCGGACCTCCGTCAATCTTGGTTAAAGTTGAATACTGCTGCATTTCAAGCGGGAAGGTGACATACATCGGACGTGTACTGTAAATCGTAGTTAACGCTCCGGAATTAATCGTTACGTAGTTCCCGACCGTTACCGTAATAATCCCGATTCGTCCCGATACAGGAGCCTTAACTTTTGTGTATGATAAATTTCTCATCGCATCACGATAGACCATTTCGCTGTACATAGTTTGAGCCCTGTAAGCATCCCTTTGCGATACCGCATTATCGTATTCTGAACGTGCAATATAATCTTTTTGGACAAGTTTTTGAGCCCTTATTGCCTGTTTATCATAATAAACCTGCTGTGCTCTGACCCGTTCGACATCAGCCTTTGCTCTTTGTGCGGCAAGTGCATACTCTTGAGGTTCAATTTCAAACAAAACCTGTCCTGCTTTTACATAATCGCCTTCTTTAAAATAACTCTTTGTTAAATATCCGTTAATTCTGGCATTAACCTGAATTTGAGATTTTGAAGTTACACGGGCCGGAACTTCATAGCTCTTTTGTTTATCCATATATGTAGCTTTTGTAACCGTAACCGGCGGTGCTAATGTTGCTTTCATCTTGTTTTGGGCCAATAATGTCATAAATGACGTAAACAAATATCTCAATAATATTGCCCCAAAAACAATACACACGATTATTATAATTTTTTTACGCATATACTCTCCCCAAAATAATCTATATATCATGCATTATAATATAGATATAAGCAATGGCACAAATTTAATATTTTGTAATATCAAATTTATCGGTAGAAAAATATACGAGTATATTTTTCTACTTATAAAGATAACAAAACTTATTTTTCATGTCAAGAATTAACTTATTATAATTATCTTTAATGTATAATGAAAATATGAAAAATATTATCTTAAACGAAACACCCAAAATTAAAAAAGCTATTGAATACATCAAAAGCACAAACTTTAACAACATGCCTGACGGAAAAATTAATCTGGATAATGAGATTTGGGCAAATTTGCAAACATATTACACAAAAGAAGATGCATTATTTGAAGCCCACAGAAAGTATATTGATATACAATTCATGCTTTCAGGGCAGGAGAAAATAAGTGTTTGTGAATATTCTGCCTGTAAATCAAGTATTCCGTATGATGAAGATAAAGATATCGAATTTTTAACATCTGAAACTTTTGATGATATCGAAATGCATACAGGAGATTTTCTTATTCTATATCCAAATGATGCACATAAACCATCAATAAACTTTAACGGGCAGCATCACGTTAGAAAATTGGTCGTAAAAGTACCTGTAGATTAAATATTCGGGAATAAATAGATTTCACCGTTATCACCACGCCAGCGAACGAAACCGGTACTTACTTTATCTCCTAAATTAAGAACGGTTACTAAAACCCAGTTTCCTTGAACTGCCGTCAAACGAATTTCTTTAGGGCGGGTTATTTTACCTATCACTTGAGAATCATTATCACTTCTTGAGTGAACATCATATACAAAATCAGGAGCATCTTTTAATATTTTTAAGCCGTATTTTCTGCCGTACATATTATAAAAAGTTATCCACGGTAAAAATTGAAACTCATCTTCTTTATATGCCCAACCTTGTAAATTCTTGGACTTATCATAAACAACTTTTACATAATCTTCATCCATATCTGTCGCATAAACAAAAGATAAGTCTTTTTTATCTTTCAAAACAGCAAATAGATTATAGGCATAATCCGTTTCCGATACAGTTACATAAGACCATTTTTTTTGAAATAATACATTTGATTTAGAATCAGGCTTTTCAAAAACTTTTAAAAGGTTTGTCGGCTGATAAACTCCCAAAACTCCCACTGGAACATCAGTTACCCTTACAGGAACAATATCCGCATAAACAGGAATAACTGTTAATAAAGCGAATAACAAACTTAATAAAAGTTTTTTCATAATAAAGTCCTCTTATTCTCTGAACGATAATTCTGCAAACGTTTTTTTCAATACTGAACGAACATTAGCCATTTGTTCTTCAATAGTTTCGTCTGTTAGGGTTGAATTTGCATCCAACATTTTTATCCTGCAAGCAATACTCTTGAATCCTTCTTGGACGTGTTCACCTTGATAAATATCAAAAACATCGCAGCCGTTAAACAAGTTATTTGCTACACCTTTTTTGATTGCTTTTTCTAATTCTGCATAAGATACACTATTTGGAATAATCATAGCAATATCTCTTTGAACTTCAGGGAACTGCGGAAGTTTTTTGTATCTTGTTATTGATTCATTGATATTTGCAAAAACCATATCCAAATCGACTTTGAAAAGATATGCATCTTGTTTCATTTTTAATTTATCGCGAAGTTCCGGATTTATCTGTCCATAATAACCGATAACTTCAGGATGTTTACCCAATAGTAACATTACTGCAGTTCTATATGGATGCAGTGCTTTATGTGTATCAGCAAGAGGAGATTCTGCAAGAGTCGCAAGTTTAATTCTCTTTGACAGCCCCAATTCTTCCATTAAACTGTCTACAATACCTTTTACGGTATAAAAATCAACTTCTCCTGTTGACTGCCATTTTGAATTTTCTCTGACACCGGTTATAATACCTTCTAAAACTTGAGTTTCTTTAACTCCGGCATCTTTTTCATTTGCTTCACCAATTTTATGATAAATTTTACCGAGTTCATACCCCCAGAATACTTTTTGCCCGTTATCATAATTATATTTCATACAATTCAATAAACTTGCAGCCATTGTTTGTCGAAGCATAGTAAATTCTTCACTTGCAGGATATTCAACTTTAACTGCTGTTTCAGGATTATAAACTATGTCAAACTGTTTTAATAATGGTTCTCCAATCAACGATGATGTGACAAGTTCATCCAAACCTGATGAAAGCATTAGTTCATGAATTCTTTTCTTTGTTCTTTCTTCTAATGAAATAACAGGACTTGAAGATTTATTCGGGAGAGTAGGTGCTATTTTATCGTAACCGTTAATTCTCGCTATTTCTTCAATTAAATCGCATTCTCTTGTTACATCATTATAACGGAATGACGGAACTTCAAACTTTGCAGCCAATTCATTGCCGCCAAGTTTTTTAAAACCTAATCTTTCAAGTATTGTTTCACATTTCATTGCATCAATACTTAAACCTAAAACTTTTTGTACTTGAGAAAATCTTAATGTAATATCAACAGGTTCAAGTTTATTGTTTCCGGTTTCTACTATACCTTCTACCTGAGCATTTGCATATTCGTTCAATAACTGCATTGCCCGCATTAAACCGGGTTTAACGGCTTCGATGTCAATACCATGTTCAAATCTTGCACTCGCATCTGAACGGTAGCCGATACTTCTTGCACTTTTTCTGGTAGTCGGAGCAGGGAAATACGCTGCTTCTAACGCAATATTTTTTGTGTTGTCGTCAATTTCAGAATTTTCTCCGCCAAATACACCTGCAGCACATACTCCTTCATTTTCTGTTGCAATAAGAACTGTGTCTGTTGTTAATTCCCTTTCAACACCATCCAGAGTAACAAGTTTTTCGCCGTTTTCTGCACGACGTACACAAAGATATCCGTTTAATTTATCTCTGTCAAAAGCATGTAAAGGTGTTCCGTATTCCAGCAATACATAGTTTGTGATATCTACAACGTTATTAATAGGACGCATGCCGGATGCAATAAGGCGTTTTTGCATCCAATCCGGAGAAGGTTTTATTTCAACGCCGGATAACAAACCAATAGAATAATACTTACATACGTCATTATCTTTTATTTCAACTTTGAAGGCATCTGTAGAACAATCACGTGTTTGCTGCAAATAAGAAAATTTCAAAGTTCTGTCAAATATAGCAGAAAGTTCTCTTGCTACACCTACAACTGACAATTGGTCACCGCGGTTTGCAGTCGGAGCAACATCTAATATAATATCTTTTTCAAAACCTAAAACATCTGCAACATTTTGACCGATTTGGACATCAGGGAATATACGATTGAGAATTAGTATGCCGTCTTCTTCCTGATAGTTTCTCTCAGCAACACCAAGTTCATCATCAGAACAAAGCATACCTTGAGATTCAACCCCGCGGATTACAGCAGGGGTCAGTGTAAATTGTTCTCCAGTGTGTCGGTCTAAGACATTACTGCCAACCGATGCATAAGGAATAATTTGCCCTTCTTGAATATTTTGAGCCCCGCAAACAACAGTCTTTAGCCCTGAACCGTTATTTATTGTTACAAGATGAAGTTTATCTGCGTTCGGATGGTTATCAATTTTTTCTATTCTGGCAGTTACAATATTAGAAAATTGAGGTTTTAATTCTTCAACAGCCTCAACTTCCAAACCGCTCATAGTTAATTCATGTGCAATTTGTTCCACAGGAATATCAGATATATCTACTAATTCACATAACCAATTTAATGAAACTTTCATATAAACCCTTTCTTATAATAATTATCCCTTCTCCATTAATTAAATTTTATACCAAAGAAAATACAATGTAAATTTTGATAATTAATATTTGTAAATATATCCAAGTGGCTAATTGACAATAAAAAATAAAGTCGTACAATTGACACGGAAGATGGTGTTAGGAAAGGTATGTGTATGAATATTACAACTATTACAAATTTTAGAACTATACAAAACCAAAATCATACTCAAAGAAGAGAAAATCCTTATACAGAATATGAAGTAAATAGAGTACGGAATAATAATTCCCCTAATTTTGGCTGGTTTGGAATTGATGATTTATTCTGTTGGGGGGTACGAAAGTTAAACTCAAACAGAGAAAACCTCCGCCAAGAACAAATTAAAAATGTTTATAAAAAAGTCGGCAACGATATTGATTTAGTAGCAAAACGTTTTGGAATTCCAAGAGAAGCAGCCGCAGAAAAATATCAGGACGATTTGAATATCGGAGGAATAGAACCTAACGGAAATGGCTATGAACGTGGGTTAAACCGTGTTATAGGATATTCACTTGAAAAACTTGAAATGATTAAAAAAGTAGTTGTACCTGTAATAAAATCGCAACAGCTTAAATTAGCAGGCAAAGAATTACCGGCTGATATTATTGTTCCTAACGGAGTTCTTATATACGGAGAACGCGGTGCAGGGAAAAGTCATATGGCTGGCTCCTTAATGGAACACTTACATATAAAGGGAGTTGATACTGTAACGATTAACAAACCTTGGTATAAAGGCGATACAGATGAGAATATATTTGCAATATGGGATACATTTGAAGCTGCACAAAAGAATGCTAAAGAAACAGGAAAACATACGGTCATAGAAATAAATAATCTTGATCAAATTATGGAGCATCCGGATGCGGATCTTTTAAAAACTGAGATTGCATTTCAGACCCAGCATCCGGCTTTGGATGGTGTAACTTGGGTTGCAACAACTAACAACAAAAATAAACTCCCTAATTGGATATTTGATAAAAACAGAACAAGTATAATAATGCCGCTTGGAGAAATGAAATCTGATGCTGAAACCTCTGCGGCACTAAGTCATTTTATTGCACAAACTGACCGCCGGGATAAAACAGATCATGACGTAATTCTAGACTATATGAAACATAATAGTATTCGTAAACTTCCGGGAAAAATAAAAGAAATTGTTGAAAATGCTGATTCCATGTTAAAGAACAAGGATTATTACGGTCAAAGCAGAACTTTTGATTCTTGGGATATTGGAAGTCATAAAGAATCAATTAAAAATAAAGATATGAAAAAAGCAATAGACATTTTAGCCGAAAAGCTAAACAATGAAAATCTACAAAGAAAGCTAAATATATTTGACAATACAAATTTTGAAAATAAATAATAGAGGAATAATATATGCAAATTACAAATAATTTATATAGTTATAATCATTCCCTAAAACAATCTTCAGTTAATCATCAAAATGTTTCGATACAATTTAAAGGGTTAAAACCTGCTGAGAAACAACAAAAAGCTGCAGGTGTCGGTATAGCCGCAGGAATATTAGGACTTGCAGGATTTGTCGGAATAAAAAGTAAACCGATTAAAAAATTTGTTTCAAAAGAAATTATACGCCCGCTTGAAAGAAAAATTTTTAAAGATAAGAATTTCCAGCAAGATACCAGTAGATTAGAAGGTGTTGATTTAGAAAAAGATTTTAGCAAAATGTTCATTGAGGATTTTATAGAACGGATAAAGCAACCTTTCCGAGAATACCATATGAAAGACGGTACTATTGAAAAAAAACTGGAAAATTTCCCGCCTAATGGTTATATGCTGTCAGGTCCCGACTCTAAAGCAAAAGAAGAACGGTTTAACTGGATGCTGAGCGAAATGGAAAAAGCCGGTGCAACAATAATTGATCCTGGCAAAGGTAAGAAAGCAAAATTTGATACAGTAGGTGATGGCTGGTGGGATATGTGGAATAATCACTCGGATGAAGAATTTAAAAAAACAGGAAAATTTAAAGTATTTGTAGTTCGCGGGGTTGATGAACTCGGACAACCGAAAGGTTATCCGGAAGGATATTTAAAATACCCGGACGGAGCTTTATTAAAAGACTCTCCAGATACTGACAGCTGCAGCAGACGGCATGGGATTTTACTTTTCTACACTTGTCGTGATGCGAACAATTTAGACCCGGCAACAAGAAGAAGTGGGCGTATTGATGTAAATTTTAGTCCACAACCGAAAGATGACGAACCACTTGAAATTTGGAAAGAATATCTGATGGATATAAAAGGGTATTCTTCACCTGTAGTTGTAAACAAATTAAACGCTGCAAAAGCTGTTCTCAGTAAACGCGGAGAAAAAGTTATGAAAGAAATGAATCCGTATTTTGAATATATGATTCCGTATGAATCTCCTAAAGTTACTGATTCATTAAAAAAATGGCAAGATTATGTAACAAAACAAAGTAAAAATCCGGATAGAGGTTTATGCAATGCTGATTTTCGCGATAATATTAAAGACTTACAAGGTAATTTATATCCGCTAAATCCGGAAAAATTTAATAAAATACTAAAAATGATGGATGATGTTCAAGAACCTGATTACAAAGATACTTGGAGATTTATTGTCAAATGTACTCTGGAAGGACAGGATCCTTCATATTCACTATAAGGGAAGATAAAATGAAAATTACAAAATCAATGAATAATAACTATAATATTGTAAATAAAAATAAAAATCAGATTAATTTTAAAGGCTATACTATAGGACCCGATGAAATCTGGACATCAACAGGGTATTCGACAAGCGGACCGGGAGGATATGTTTCAGGCTACAAAGTACCTAAAAATGCTACACCCAATTATCCTGGTGCATATCCAAATAAATATACAAAAATATACAAAGCAGCCCCTTTTGAAATTATTCCGGAAGAAATCTATAAAACACACGACTATACAATTCGTGACGATTTAAGATTAAGTCAAATTCAAAAAGATTACAAAAACGGCTACAATAATTTTGCAAGCAACGCAGTAAATGAACAAAAATTCTTAGAATATCACACAAATAAATATAAAAAACAAAGTGAAGAACATAAAAGATTAATTGATGGTTATAAAAAACGTATGGAATTTACAACTAATGATTCTGTAAAACAAAAGTATGCCATAAGATTACAAAAGCGTGAAAAAGGATTCACGGAGTCAAATAAACAAATGGAAGGATATAAAGTACCTCTTCAAAATGCAAAAGAACGTTTCAAAGTTTTAAAAGCTCTTGATGATAAAATAGGAGAAATTCATAAATCATATAGCGAAGAACAATATGAACAAAAAAAATTAATGGATTATAGAAATCCATTTACAGAAGAAACACAAATAAAAGAAAAATTAAAGAAAATAAAAGAATTAGAATATGAACAATCTCAAGCAGTTAAAAATGCCGGCAATGATTTAAAACCATTTCAATTTGAGCAAATTGAAGAAGAAAAGGCGGCTGTAAGAGCAAGGTACGATGTAAAAATTAACAGACTAAAAGAAGGAATAAAAAATTTAAACCAACAAATTGCTGACGGTAAAGCGGAAATTCCAAATATTATCAAAAAATGCGGCATAATACGAGAACGAATATCTCAATTATACAAAGAACTTGATAATTGCATGGCTAACGTAGAAAAACTGTATAAAGCTAAATATCCAAATTGGTTATAGAAGATAAATAATTCTTATACTCTATATTTTTTTACAGAGTATAATATTGATATGTTTCATATTAAATTCATAAATAAAAAAAGAGTTATTTATTCAGATATTATTCCTGAGACAGAACACTTTTTCACAACACGAGAAACAGTAATACGCTCATTTGAGCCTGAAATGGAAAAACTCGTAAAAGAAAACCAAAAAGATATTTGCAATTATCTTAATATTGACAAAGCAATGCTTGTATCACCAACCCAAACACATTCTTCAAATATTAGAATTGCAAGCAAAACTTTAGATTCATACCCGAATACTGACGGGTTAATTTTAGACAATTACAGTCAGGCTGTATACTTAAATTATGCCGACTGCACACCGATTATTCTATATGATAAAAAACATAATATAGGGGCTGTCTTACACGCAGGCTGGAGAGGTACCGCAGGAGAAATAGGACCTAAAGCCCTTGAAATTATGAAACAAGAATATTTTACAAATAATGATGATATCTACGCTGTAATAGGTCCAACAATTGCAATTTGCTGCTATAACATCGGAGAAGATGTATACGAAAAACTAAAACAAACCGTCTCTGATATGGAACCCTATGAAACATTTGTATATGATAAAATATACGTTGATTTGAAAGGAATTAATAAACAACAACTTATTGACTTTGGAGTTCCCAAAAACAATATCGATGTTTGTCCGTATTGTACCAGTTGTAATAATGATTTGTTCTTCTCATACCGAAAAGAAAAGGGAATAACATCAAGACACAGCGCAGTGTTAAAATTAATATCACAAAATAATTAAAATAAAAAAACAGACTTCTTAATTAAAAAAGTCTGTTTTTTATTGAAAACTAAAACTTATTTATTAAATAATTTCATTATAAGCTGACGGATTTGTCAGTAAATCATAATTAATTTCATTTTCATTATCAGCAATTGCCGCAGCAACAACCGCATCGGAAGTTACGTTGATTAAGGTTCTCATCATATCTGTCAATCTTTCGATTGTAAATAAGAATGCAAAACCTGCAACCAATTGTTCCGGAGATAATCCCATACCGTTCAGAATTAATGCGATTGTAATCAATCCTGCACCAGGAATTCCGGCACAAGTACTTGATGCAACTATTGCTAATAAAGCAATTTGAATAATCAAGAATGGTGACAACGCAACGCCATAAGCCTGTGTTAAGAATATAACAGCAACCGTTTGCAATAATGCAGTTCCATCCATACTTAAAGTTGCCCCCAAAGGCAGTACGAAACTTGAAACTTTATGAGAAATACCTCTCTTTTCACAGCAAGCAATTGTTAAAGGTAATGTTGCAGATGAACTTGCTGTCCCGAATGCAACCATCATAGCTTCTGCAATAGCGGCATAAAGCATAAGAACAGGTACTTTCGAAAATACTTTTAAGAATAACGGATAGACAACAAATAACTGTAAACCGAATCCTATTGCCAATACCAGCAAATATTTCGATATACTTGAGAATATATCTATCCCAAAAGAAGATACCGATACAGCAGTCAGAGCAAACACACCTGGTGCAGCAAAGAACATTATCCAATCAGTAACTTTCATTGTTGCAGCAAATACCGATTCAAAGAATGATACAATGGAGCGGTTTACATCTCCCACTTTTGCTAACGCAACAGAGAAAATCAAAGCAAATACAATAATCGGAACCATATCTCCTTTTGCTATTGATTCAAGAGGATTTTTAGGGATAAATCCGAGGAATATATTCAACAAATTATCTCTTTGAACTTCTATAGTATGAGAAACTTGTGATTGAATACTTACAGCCACATCAGAATTAATATAATGCGCAGCACCTAATCCCGGTTTAAAGACTAAAGCCAGAAATGCACCTATTACGACAGCAGCAATAGTTATTATACCGTAATATAAAACCATTTTTTTGCCGAATTTTCCAAGCTGTTTATTATCTCCGACACTTGTTATACCTATTACAATAGCCGAAATAACTAACGGAATAACCACCATTTGAATCAATCTGATAAACAATTGACCTACAAAAGTCAATACATTTATTACAAACGGATTCGAATGAGTATGTAACAAAGCACCGACAACAATACCGGCAACTAAACCAAAAAATATGTGCCAATTTCTTTTAAAGCCTAAACCAAGAGCTATCAGCACCTGCATGTGTAATTTCATTCGATAAATCCTCTCATAACATAACCATAATTTTACTCAAATATTGTACTAAATTATATTAAATATTTCAAGTAAAATCTGGTTTACACTACTATTAAATCCTTGCTTTCATCAAGCACTTTTACCAATGCAGACAAATGTGCCATCAACGTTTTAAACTGAGGTATAGTCAAACTTTGTGCACCATCTGAATATGCTTTATCCGGATTGTTATGAACTTCAACCATTAATCCATGTGCACCGGCAACAACGGCAGCTTTTGACATTGGTTCAATTAAATAACGTTTCCCTGTTGCATGACTTGGATCAACGATTACCGGCAAGTGTGAATATTTCTTTATTACAGGTACTGCCGCTAAATCCAAAACATTTCTTGTGTAATTTGAATCAAAGCCTTTTATCCCGCGTTCACATAAAATAACGTTTTCGTTACCGTTGTATAATATGTGTTCCGCAGCTAATAAAAATTCTTTTATACCTGCTGCCGGTCCGCGTTTAAGCATAACAGGTTTATTTGTTTTACCAATAGCCTTCAATAATTTAAAGTTCTGCATATTTCTTGCACCAACTTGAACAATATCGGCATAATCGCAAATTAAAGGTAAGTCTAATGTATCCATAACTTCTGTTATAACAAGAAGTCCTGTTTTATCAGCGGCATCCCTTAGATATTTTAAACCTTTTTCTTCTAACCCCTGAAAATCATAAGGAGATGTTCTCGGCTTGAAAGCTCCGCCTCTTAAGATTTCCGCACCTGATTCTTTCACGGCAGTTGCAATTTCTAAAAGAGCATCAAAATCATCCTCAACACTGCAAGGTCCTGCCATTACAACAGGTTTATTATCGCCGCCGATTTTAACTCCGTTTGAAAATTCAATCACCGTATCTTCTTTTTTACTTTCTCTGCTTGCAAGTTTAAACGGTTCTTGAATAAGTTTTACCTCTCTTACTCCATCAAACGAGTTAATAGAATGAGGCTGAACCAAACGTTTATCACCAATTGCGGCTATTACTGTAAAAACCTCGCCATAATTTATATTAATCTTAAAATCATTTTCTTCTAAATGTTGTACAACTTTATTAATCTGAGCTTCACTTGCTCCCGGTTCCATAATTATTATCATATACCTATTCTCCTTATGTATTTTATTATAAGTGTTGATTAATTCTTTGCAAATTTATTTGTTATAATAAACTTATGAAAAATAAAATTTATTTTTTAGGACCCAAAACTGCATATTCGGATTTTGCAAAAGAACAATTCATTCAAACTTTTAAATTAAATGAATATGATGAAATTCCTATGCGTACGATTACTGCGGTTATTTCGGAGATAAATAAATGGCAGAATCCTAAAAATCTGGCAGTTCTGCCTATTGAAAATTCTATAGAAGGTATCGTAAAAGAAACCATTGATAACCTATCCAAAATCAATGACCAGAATATTAAGATTTTAGGAGAAACAGTTGTAAACATTGAGCACTGCTTAATTACTTATGCTCAAGATTTTTCACAAATAAAAAAAATAATTTCACACCCGCAGGCAATTTCGCAATGCTATGATTATATTTACAGCAAATTTCAAGATAATATCATACTTGAATCAGAATCATCAACCGCAAACGCAGTACAAATAATTAATGAATCACATCCTGAAATTGCAGCAATAGGAAATAAATATTCCGCAAAATATTTTGATAAACCAATTTTAGACAAAAATATAAACGATGAAAAATTCAATCAAACAAGATTTATTCTTTTAGGGATTCCGGAAAAAATTCATACAACCAATAATGACAAAACAAGTATTACCTTCTCAACAGAAAATAAATCCGGAGCATTGTGCGATATTCTAACAATCCTTAAAGAAAACAATATAAATATGACATATATTTCATCACGACCATCAAGAAAATCTCTCGGAGAATATAATTTTTATGTAGATTTTGACGGTCACGTACAGGATGAAACTATTGCAAAAGCGATGTTTGAGTTATTACAGCATGTAAAAACGTTTAAACATCTAGGTTCTTATCCTAAATTTACAGAATAAAAGTTGCAATTTGCTAAAAAAAAGCTATAATGGCTAATATGGATATTTAAATATCCGTAATACTAAATTTAGGAGAAACAGTATGTACCAAGACGAAACACTTATTTGTGAAGACTGCGGCAAAGAATTTGTATTTAGTGCCGGGGAACAAGAATTTTACGCAGAAAAAGGTCTCACAAATAAACCCAAAAGATGCCCGGATTGTAGAAAAGCCAGACGACAAAAGAACAGAAGAAGGATGTATGATGCTGTTTGTTCTAAATGCGGGGCACAAACACAAGTTCCATTTAAACCAATGCCGGGAAGAGAAGTTTTGTGTAAAGCCTGCTTTGATGCACAAAAACAAGGCGCATAAGAAATTAATATATTAGATAAAATAATTTAAACCAAAAAAGCGATTAACTATGAAAATAGTTAATCGCTTTTTTCTTATCCATAATTTAATTGCTAACACGTAAATGATGCACAGCTCATTCCTCCGCCGCCACCGCCGGAGAATGAAACTGCACCTCCGGAAAATGACATTGCGCCGCCAGATGATATCCCGCCCGAAAACTCTCCGCCGCCGGCATAGGCTATAGAACCTGCCGTTTCTACAGACGAACCGCTTCCGTCAGCGATTGTTGCATATTGGGAATAATCAATTATAACAGGAGATGAAAATTCACAGCTGTCATAACTTATATTTCTGCTAAATAATGATGAATCTTGTCCAATTATAATACTCGGAACATTAGCAACCGTACCTGAAGATTCCGTTTCTCCAGAGTATGCCATTTGAGTCAATGCTCCAAATGTCTGCTCTCCCGGTTTGTAATGCGAAGTAAATCCAAGTGCCATATATTACATCCTCTCACTCTTTACATATAAATAAAGTTTTTTAATAAAAACCAATTTCATGCTTTTGAGGATATGTTACATTACTTAATATTTATGTTCATCATTACGGTGTAACCAGGCATAGAACCTTGTGTTTTCATACCAGTAACAGTACTTATCAAAAATAGGTTCAACCAAAACGCAAAGTGCTGCAAGTATTTTTAAAGAAATTCCGCCTAAATGAATTACTCCCATTGCAACAACATAAACCATTAGTATGTAAGAGAGCTTATGACCAAGTATCAGAGCGATGGAACTCCAATATTTGCAGATATAAACAGAAATCAAACACCCAAGAATTAATGCAATAATTTTTCTCATAAATAAGCCCCTTTAAATAAAAACCGTGCCACTACCTATCGGCAAATAACAATACTTCTTCAAAACTTGTCATCTCCTTCTTAATAATATAACACCCGCAAAGGTTGCCTTAGTGCTGCTGTGTTTCCACCCTGACACGGTTCGACATTTTACGCCATCATATATTAAGTTATCATCAATAACAAATCCCTTAGATAGCACTCCTACAAGCCTCACAGTAGGCCCTGCACCCCGCTAAGCGTTCGGGTCGAGAGGTCCGCTATGTCCCCGTGGAGCACGGTCAAATTTATTTTAGCATAAATTAGTTTAAGAGCAAAGTCTCTTTAATTTTTCTTGCCGGATAGTATTCCGGAAGTATTTTTAAACAATCATTTATTGAAGAAAGAGCCTTCTGAAAATCCTGTATATGAATATAATACTGACAAAACATAAAATGTAATTCAGGGTCATTATAAGTATTATTTCGAGCTTTATCAAGATACGTTTTTGCTGTTTCAAAGTATCCGTTATTCATCATAACTCTTGCAATATACTTATAAGCTTCACAATTGACAGAATAAAATAAGTCTGCACCGCCTAAAATATAAGCAACAGAATCCGCCTGTTTCGCCATCAACAAAAGATTAATATCTATTTCCAAAAAATTTCTTATTTGGAAGTATGACGGTAAAACTTCTACATACCCTTGCATGAAAGGTATTAGTTTTACAGCCCAATCAGCTCTGATTGAATCAATCTTTCGTAAAACCAATTCAGCTTCTGATAATTTTCCATCCAGCAATAAGCAGTATCCATACTCTAAATTATAGCCGTTCTGTTTAAAATATTCCTCACAATCCTTTGTTTGGGCGGCTTCTAGTCTCTTTTTTGCTAAATCATAAGTTATCATTATTATGTTTCTTTACAAAAACTCTTGTCTTATGTTCTTTCTTAGGAGAATCTTTTACAACAATTTCTTCATCACTATCACCGGATTTCAATTGAGTATTAAGCTTAACATCCTTTTTAGCGAATAATTCTGATGCCTGATCCAGTAATGCAGGTGAAGATTCTTGCCCCATAAGATTTGCAAGTTTTATTTGTACATATATTTCTTCACGATAAATTTTAAAACTCTTTGGAGCCTGAATAGCAACCTTGCAAGATCCGTTTCTGGATTCAACAATGGTTATTTCTATATCATCATTTATCATGATTTTTTGACCGTTTTTTCTTGTAATTATTAACATTTGAAAATCCTTAATCTTTAAATAATGGGAAGTTTACATCGTATCCTGAGCCTGACAAAATTATTTGTCCGCCTGTTTTCTGAGCGGTATTCAAAATAACCGGAGCCAAAAGATTAACTCTTGTACCTCTAGGGTTGCTATTAGGAATAGCTGCAACATTTAAAACCAAAATATCATCAGTAGATTCTATTTTGAGTTTTTCTACGGCTGAATCAGGAATGTCAATTATGTAATCAAATTCGAAATATATAGCTGAAGTCATAACAAAAGCTAATTCCGGAGTTTTTACCGATTGCATCCATTTAAACGGAGAATTTTCACCGTGGTCTATTATGACAAATTTATCTTCCTCCTCATACCCTATCATAGGCAATACGAAGGTAAAAATTGCATCATCTTTAACCTCAATTTCTCCAAATCGTGTTGTACTAATCTTCATGTGTTTTCCTTTTTTATTCCTTTATATTTGATTTTTGATTTTTAAATTTTTATTTATCATCTGATGATGAAAAATCTAGATTTGGCATCATCTGTGACATCATCATTGTTTGAATAAATTGTTGATTCATCGCAGGATTAGATTTACCGTCTTGCGATGACATCATAAACGGAAGCATATTCATCATATTCATTCCGCCCATACCGCCATTATTATTTCCGTTCATTCCCATCATAAGGTATGCCGGATTATTCATCTGCTGTGTCATCTGCTGCATATACATTTTTGCCATCATTTCCTGTTGCTTTTTAGTTTCATCCTGTGACCCTTGAGCATTTTGCGGGGAAGTTAAATTATTTCCATTCCAAAGACCTGCTTTTTTTAATGTCATTATCGCAGCCCCTATATCTTCATTTGATGGTGCTTTATCTTGTTTTTTAGGTAAAAGCTGCTTTTTAGGAGTTTGAACAACTTTTTCCTGTTTTGGCTCTTCTTTTTTTATTTCAGGGTTTAAGAATCTTTCAGCCTGCGAAGTATTACTGATTGATAACTGCGCATCCAACCCTGTAAAACCGGATGTTCCTAAACAATCTTTTGCAGCACGAGCCATAGATTTTAAGGATTTATCCGCGTTCATTGAAATTACTTTATCATAATTTTTTATCGCCAAATCTTTTTTATTTGTTTTTGCATATGAAAGTCCTAGATAATAGTAGGCAACAGGGTATGAAGGGTCTTGAGAAATAATTGTGTTAAGATTTTTTATACATTCCCCGTACTCGCCTGACTTATAAAGCGAAATTGCATCAGAAATTTTTTCTTCTGTTTGTGTTAAAGCAAATCCCGAAGATGACAATAAAGATACTATTATTAATGTTAGCAAAACCCGTTTCATATTTATGTATTAATGATTCTCCATACAAAATCAACATAACAATTATAAGGTATTTTAAAGAATCGTTCCTACTTTAAACGAATGAAATTAATAATTAAAAGTATCAGATTTTCATAAATAGTACTTTGTTACATAATTTAATATAATAAGCAATTTTTAGGGATTAAAAATTTTTAATTATATATATGGGAATAAGTTAAGGAGTAAGTTCGTAATGGTGAATATTAACGGGGATTTTTCTACTTTTGACAAACTAAAACATAATAATGAAAGAAGTAATTTCAACAAGACATCAACACCATATGTTTCAGTAAATACAAATTCTCTTTCTGATTCATTTCAAAAAGAAAAGCGTAAAAATTCAGGACTTATTGAACGTTTTTACAATAAAATCAAAAACCTGACAGGATTCGGAATCGGAACTAAAAAAGTTGAAAAAGCCATTAGTGATGTACAAAACGGAAAAGCAACACAAGAAAATGCAGAAAAACTAATCCACGATTATTCTTCTTCTCAAGAAACCGCTGCACAACTTTTAGGTGACGGGGCATCTGTTGCTGCCGGAGCAGGAGTATTCTTTGGTCTTGGTAAAAAAATTAAAATGATTAATTCTATTATTAAAATCAATGATACAGAAAAATTATTAAAAGAACTCCCTAAACAAATAAAAATATTTGCACAACCAATAGAATCAATTCTTAAGTCTAAGGCGAAAACAGGCGCTTTAGTTGTTGGTTTATCCGCGTTAAGTGCCGGATTTGCGAAATACTGGACATTAAAACTCAACAGAATAGGCTCCGAAGAATACAAACTTGATAAAGATGTATACGGTAAGAAGAAGGATAGAACACCACAGCAAAAACTCGAGGCAAAAGCGGCTAAAAAGGTCCTTAAAAAAGAAAGAAGAAAAACAAATTTCAAAAACTTTATATCCGGTATGATAAATGGAGCAATGCTTCCGCTTATGTCACTAGGCGGCTTTATAGGGGCTCCGCTTTATGTTATTGGAAATAGTTTAAACAGATACTTTGTTGCAAATAAAACAGATAAGAAAAAATCAATCAAAGGATATACTGATAATTTAAAAAATGATGCGGTAACCACCGGGCTTACTGCAGCTGCAGTTGCTGTACCGCTGGCAATGAAGGGAAATTATACTAAGGTATTTAATAAAAATTTAGAAAAAGCTACCGAAAAATTAATGAAAGCAGAGTTAAAAGCTCCGGATTATGCAGGATGTTCTGCATTTCAAGAATTGCAAAATACATTATTAGGTTCAAAAGAAATATCCTCAATAATACATAATCATAGATTGTCGCCGGAGGAACAAATTACAAAACTTACAGAAGAAAATATCTTTGCGGTCAAATTTAAACAAATATCTTCCGATGGTTCTACATTAACAAGAGCTTTGCGTGAAAGCTGTCCTCCGACAAGAACTATTGAAGAAACACAAGAACTTGTAAATTCAACTCTCGGTAACGGTTATACCATTAAGAAACTTCTTGGTGTCGGTACTGTTGCGGAAACATATCTTGCCAAGACTTCCGAAGGTAAGGATGTTTGTATCAAGATGCTGAAAAAGGGTATAACGGAAGAAAAAATACAAAAAGATAAACAAAAATTTATTGAACTTGTAAAAAATATGCAAGGTAAAACTCCTGAAGAAAAAGATTACCTTTTAAGAAATATAGATGATTTGGCAGACGGAATTTCTAAAGAGATTGACTTAAAGAATGAAATGGAAGCAGCTCAAAAGCTTGTTCCGCATACTAAAGTCGCTAATGTTGTTAAACCTATAGAAGTGAAAAATGGTATGTATGTAATGGAAAAAGCTGAAGGAATTAGTTTATCTTCTTTGGTTGATTTAAATGAAGCCAAGTTATATAAAGAAATGCTTGAAAAAGATTCAATGTTCGCAAGTATGATGAGTCCAAGGTATGGTTCTAAGCTATATAGGGCATTAGAGGGAAAATCAACTGATGCTGAAAAAATACAAGCAATACAAGATTATATTAAAAAGATTGAATCTCAAACTCCGGAATTCGGTGATATTACACTTACTGATGCTGATGCAAAATACTTAATAAATGAATATATGAAAGTTCTCACGGAACAATTCTATAAGGTAGATAAAAATGGTAAAGTTCTTCATGCCGACATTCATCCGGGGAATATATTTATTGACATAAATGCTGTAAGAGCAAGAAAAGGCAAAGTATTTACGCTAATTGATACTGGTAATACCGTCAATCAGACAATGGAGCAATCAATAAATGCCATTAATCTGACATCATACGTAAACAATGCAAATGTTCCTGATATTGCGGAATACGTTTTGGAAGGCGCTTCTTTACCAAAAGGTATGACCAAGGAAGAGGCTCTTCAAAAAGTCACTAAAGAGCTTGAAAAATGTTTCTTTGACACTGAAACTAGTCTTGACAAAATGACTAATGAAAAAGTTTTAACATTAACTTCTAATATTATGCAAAAATATCGTATTATTCCAAGTGACACACAGCTAAACTTTAATAAAGCAAGACAATCTGCTGAAAACTCAAGAAGAGATTTAGTTGAAACTTTGTTAAATATGAAAGTTAAAGATTTAAGTATGAATCCGGTTGCTATTGCGACATTCACGACATCTGTAGGTAAGGACATGATGAACTTAAGTCGTAAATATAACCGTATGCAGGCTGCACAAGAAAAACTTAACTTACGCCAAATGTCACTGCCGCAAAGATTAAAACAAAGAAATAATCCAAATATGAAGGCATCAAACAGCGAAGATTATTTGACATATAAACTTAAACAGTGGAAAGATAATCTTCCGAAATTCTAACGTATTAGAAAATATTACCTGACAGTATTTTACACATTGAATCTGAAATGAACTAAATCGCCGTCTTGGATAACATAATCTTTACCTTCAAGGCGTGTAACCCCTTTTTCTTTACATGCCGTATAAGACCCTAACTCTTTAAAGTCCTTATAAGGAGTGATTTCCGCTCTGATAAACCCTTTTTCAAAATCGGTATGAATAACACCTGCCGCCTGAGGAGCTTTTGTACCGTTTGTGACGGTCCATGCTCTGACCTCTTTTTCTCCGGCTGTTATAAATGTTATAAGGTTTAAAAGAGAATAAACCGATTTTATCATTTTGTTGATTCCGCTGTCTTCAACGCCTAAATCCGCAAGATATTCTTTGGCTTCGTCAGGTCCTAATTCAACAAGCTCTTCTTCAATTTTTGCGGAAATAATAACCATTTCTGCACCATGAGATTTCGCATACTCTCCGACTTTTTGAGTATAGCTGTTGCCGTCTTTCATATCGCCTTCAGATACGTTTGCGCAGTATATAACAGGTTTTACAGACATCAGATTCAGATTTTTAAGCACCTTTATTTCATCTTCACTGAAATGGTCTTCTAATTTTATAAATGAACCTTCTGATAATAAATCCGTAATTTTTTTCAAAGCTTTATCTTCCAGTACTGCTTCTTTATCACCGGATTTAACCGTTTTTAGTATTCTTGCCTGACGTTTTTCAATTGATGCCAAATCAGCAAGAATCAATTCGGTATTAATAACTTCAATATCTGATATCGGGTCAACTTTCCCGTCAACATGGATTGTATTTTCATCATCAAAGCATCTTACAACTTGAATAATTGCATCAACTTCTCTGATATTGTGCAAGAATTGGTTTCCAAGTCCTTCTCCTTTGCTTGCCCCCTTAACAAGACCTGCAATATCAACAAATTCAATAGCGGTCGGAATAATCTCTTGTGTTTTACATAGTTTTGCAAGGATTTCTAAGCGTTCATCCGGAACGGTTACAACACCAACATTTGGTTCGATTGTACAAAACGGATAATTTGCACTCTGTGCGTTTTTAGATGCAGTAAGCGCATTAAACAAAGTTGACTTTCCAACATTCGGCAATCCTACAATTCCGGCTCTTAACATTTTTATATATCCCTCATTCCTTCTGCTATAACTACTCCTGAACTTGTCCCCAAGCGCTCAGCTCCGGCTTTTAAAAGAGCATATGCTTTTTCATAATCCCGAATTCCGCCTGAGGCTTTAACCTTCAATCCGTACGGTGCAACTATATCATGCATAAGTTTAACATCTTCTACCTTTGCACCGACACCGTTTTTGACAAACCCTGTAGAAGTTTTAACAAAATCTGCTTTTGCTTCAATACAAAGTTCGCATGCTTTACGGATTTCATCCGGAGTTAACAAATCTGTTTCTAATATAACTTTTAAAACATGTCCTTCACATGCCCGACGAACTTCTTCAATATCTTGTTTTACTTCATTATAAAAACCGTCTTTTAATTTTGATACATTAATAACCATGTCAATTTCGTCAGCGCCGTCTTCAATAGCTCTTTTCGCCTCATAAGCTTTTACATCAGAACGGTTTGCCCCGAGAGGAAAACCTATAACTGTTACAATTTTAACATCGGAACCTTTAAGCTGTTCTTTTGCCAGAGAAACAAAACATGGATTTACGCAAACGCCAAGGAAATGGTGTTCTTTTGCCTCGTTAAAAATTTGAATTAATTCCTCTTTCTTCGCATCCGGTTTTAACAATGTATGTTCTATATAAAAGTTAATATTATCCATAAAAAGCTCCTAATCTGCATGATTATAATATCACAAATATAATTAAGTTTTTCACTGTAAATTATGTTTGTAAATAATAAGAATAGATGTAAACGATTATTTTCATTTAATTAACTAATTGACAAAATTATGAAAACGAACTAATAATATTAATTATTGTTTTACAATTGTAACAATTTGTTTACGAACTAGCAAAAAATTTTAATTTACTGCTTTATATAAAAGGACGTAAAAAAGAAGTATAAAATGTCAAAAAGAAAGATAGGTTCAACATGAGTGAAATTAATAACAACGGATTTAACCCGAATAAAGAAATAAAGATGCCGCAACCTACATCTGTAAATAACGTATCTAATACTCAAGGTATTAGTCCTGCAGAAAAACAGCAAACAGATGCATCAGCTCCTGTTTCAGAAGCTCTTGGAAAATCTATGGTAAGAGTTGATAATCATGATGCAGATATGCAGCGTTTATTAAGTAACCCAAAACTTGCTGAAGTATCTGATAAAATGTTTAATGCAGCAACAAAAGCCGGTCTTTCTTATCCGGAAGCTGCAACGTTTGCAACTACAGAATCTTAGTAGTATAATAAACACGAAATCAGAACTTTTATAATTATAAAACAAAGTGCCCTTAGTCTTAATATAAGGGCATCTTTATTGGGAGAGTACGGGAATGAAAGAAAAAGTTTTTACAATAGGCAGTGCCACAATGGATGTATTTGTAGAATGTGATTCTGCAAATATTGTATCAGTTTGCCAGCAAGACGGAAGTTCAAGTTTTATGAGTTATCCATACGGTGCAAAACTTGATATGTCAAATTTTTCATCAAAAGTTGGCGGCGGCGGAGTTAATACTGCAATGAATTTTGCGAACCTCGGCTTTGACACAACTGCGATTTTTAAAGTCGGTGATGATATTTATTCCCGCGGGATTATGGAAGAATTCCATAAAAATACCGTAAAAACTGATTGCGTTATCCAGGATAAAACAATCAGTACCGGTTTTTCCATCATTCTTGTAAGTTTTCAAGGTGACAGAACAGTTCTTGCTAATCGCGGAGCAAACGCTCTTATAAAAATTGAAGATATAAACTTCGATAAACTAAAAGAAGCTGACTGGTTATATATTGCCCCGCTTAACGGGCAATCAAACAAGGTTTTGGAACCTCTTGTCAATTTTGCAAAAGAAAATGACATAAAAGTTTGTTTCAACGCCGGAACAACAAGCATTAAACAAGGGTTTGAATATATGAGTAAAATCCTTGCAACGGCAGATGTTGTTGTTATGAACAAAGAAGAAGCATCTATGTGCAGCGGTATAAAAGTCAGACCTGATACTAAAACAGAACATTTTTCAGAAGAACTTATCCATCCGGATGTAAAACACATGCTTCAAAAATTAAAAATTAAAGATTATCAGGTTGTTGTCATTACAGACGGCGGACACGGAGCATACGCATACAACGGTAAAGACTATTACTACTGTCCGGTTTTCCAATCTCCGGTTGTTTCAACTCTTGGCGCAGGAGATGCATTCGCATCAACCTTCTTCGCAGCATTAAAAGAAACCGATTTTAATATTGGAGAATCTTTAATGTATGCATCGGTTGAATCAAGTTCTGTTGTCTCAAAATTCGGCGCAACAGAAGGGCTTATCGCTTTTGACGAAATTAAAAAACGACTTTCAGAAAAACCTGATTACACATATATTAAAGTTGCAGAATAATGAAAATCTATTCTCCGCAAATGTTAAATACATATAATGAATGTCCTGCAAAGTACTATTACAGGTTTGTTAAAAATACACCTGTTCCACAATTGGATAATTCATTTATTACGGGAAAAAATATTCATGCCATGGCTGCTTATTACTTAAGAGGAGAAGATGTTTCTTTATTTTCTCTTACCGAAAAAGAAAACATTATGTGGGAGAGATTGAAAACCTCTTGTTATTTCAATCTAAAACCGGAAAAAGTAGAACAGAATATCGCAGCCAAACTTGATAATTTTTGGATTGGCGGAAGATTGGATGCACTTGTAAAAAACAATAATCAAGAGTATTTTATACTTGATTACAAGACAGGTGAGATACCCCAAAATGCAAAATATAACTTCCAAACAATAGTTTATCTTTTATGCTGCGACAAACTAATCAAGGAATACAAATCACTTAATTTTGTATATATTAGTGTAAAAACAGGAGAGGAAAAAGTTATAGAGTTTTCAAATAATTTAAAAACAAAATACGAACTACAGGTTAAGGAGATTATAAACGGAATACAAAAAATGTCTGAACCGAATATTATTCACACAGAAAAATGTAAAAATTGCCAGTATTCCAAAATTTGTGTTTAAAAATATTACAAATTTGACCCGGATTATTACACTACTTACAATAAAAATAAAAAAGTATTCTTGGGAGATAAAAAAATGAATGGATATAGTTTTGAGTTAATCACAGGTCCGATGAGCTGTGGTAAAACAGAGGAGTTATTAAGAAGAATCCGCAGATGTGTCATTGCCAAAAAGAGAGTCAAAGTCTTTTCGCCAAAGATTGATACCCGTTCAAACGGGGATTATATTGAATCTAGAAACGGACTATGGACAGATGCTATCAAAATAGAACATTCAATTCAAATTATGTCCAATGTAAAACCGGAAGATGAAGTTATTGCAATCGATGAGCTACAGTTCTTTGATTCAAACATCGTTAAAGTTATTTCAACTTTGATGAAAGAAGGGAAAAAAGTTATCGGAACAGGACTCGAACTTGATTTCAAATCCGAACCGTTCGGAGCAATGCCGCAACTAATGTGTATTGCGACAAAAATCGACAAATTACAAGCCGTATGTATGAAATGCGGTTGCGAACATGCAACAAGAACACAGCGTTTAATTAACGGAGAACCTGCCGACAAAAGCTCACCACTTATTATGATAGGCGGAGACGAAACTTATGAAGCACGATGCGTCAAGTGCTACGAGCTGCCTGATAAGAATGGCGACAAACCACGTAATAACCTTAGAATATTAAACTTTATGCACAAATAAACACTACATATTATGTAAGGTTTTGTGTCCTTCGATTATGCTTGGAAGCATAATTATTGAAATGTAGAATACAAATGCGAAAAGTAATAAATCTACCATTGAGTACACCTCTGTTTTTCAATCCTTACATATTCTATATTCCACATTTTGAATATTTTATAACATTTTTAATTAATTTTGATACAAAATGAAATAGAGACTTTTATACACTTATTAATTCAATAAAAAACGGAACCAAAGTTCCGCTTTTATTTCTTTTGCGATTTATCAGCAAGTTCGCTATCAAGCCTTAAAAATACCGGATGAATATCAGTCTTATCTATTAAATGACCGACTTTTACATTATCAAATTTTAAATCAGTCAATTTTGTTCCAATATCATAAGACAACTGATTTGCCATATCTTTTGCAATATTCGGGCAATATGGATAAATCAAACTTGACACAATACACATTGTATCAAGAACAGATGTTAAGACTTGTCCGCATTTTTCCATTTCTCCGTTTTTTGCTAACGTCCATGGTTCAGAATCTGTAATATATTTATTGGCTGCATCTACAAGCTGCATAATTTTTTGCCCCGCTTCTTGTATTTCAAAGTAATCAAAATGATGCATAACTTCTTTTACTGTTTGTTCCGCAAGTTTTGATAAATCAGATTCAACCTTAAACTCAGGTTTTACATCTCCATCAAAGTATTTAACAAGCATTGACAAAGTTCTATTCAAAAGATTACCCATAGAATTTGCGAGATGTGCATTAACTTTTTCTTTAAAATCTTCATCCGAATAGTTGCCATCCTTACCGCAAGGTGCAGCTGTTGACATATAATATCTGAACGCATCCGGATTAGTTAATCCAAACGATTCCAGAACAGATGTCGGAGAAATAACATTTCCCAACGATTTTGACATCTTAGTTTCATCAATCGTTATCCAGCCGTGAGCCAGAATGTGTTTAGGTAATGGTAATTCTAATGCCATCAATATTGCTATCCAATAGATACTATGGAATTTAAGAATATCTTTTCCAATAACTTGAACATCTGCAGGCCATAAATTTTTATACTGCACTGACGGATTTTCTGTATCATAACCGATAGCAGTAATATAGTTCGACAAAGCATCTATCCAAACATAAATAACCTGTTCAGTGTCATCCAGTACATCTACCCCCCACGAAACATTAGATTTTGCACGGGAAACAGATATATCTTCTATATTTTCTAACTGGTTCAAAACCTCATTTGCACGAAATGCCGGAACTATAAAATCAGGATTTTGTTTTATGTGCTTTATTATTGCATCTTTGTATTTTGATAATTTAAAGAAATAATTTTCTTCGGATACAACCTCAGGCTTTTTAAGGTGGTCCGGACAAAGTCCGTCTTCTGTTAAATCTTTTTCATTAAGAAACGCTTCGCAGCCGCTGCAGTATAAACCGGTATAAGAATGCTTATAAATATCACCTTTTTCTACAAGTTTTTTGAAGATTTTTTGAACAACTTTTTCATGAGACTCATCTGTTGTTCTTACAAAGTGATTGTATACAATATCAAGCGCTTTCCAGGAATCCTTAAACTTTTGAGAATTTTCATCACAGAGCTGTTTTGGTGTAATACCTCTTTCTGCTGCTGTTTTTTGAATTTTAATACCGTGTTCATCTGTCCCTGTTAAAAAGAAAGCATTATCACATCTTTGTGTAAAATGTCTAAATATTACATCTGTTAATATTTTTTCGTAAGCGTGTCCGATATGCGGAGCACCGTTAACATAATCAATTGCCGTTGTTATATAAAACTTATCCATAGTTATAATTACCCCTCTTTTGAGGTAATTATATCACAAACTAAGCAATATTATTGATATTATTTTTAGCATTATTTAATTCGTTAAAGCTTTCTAAAACATTCCTGGAGTAACTTGTAGAACTTACCCCTTTTCTCAGACTTCTTTTAGCCCCTGTAATACCTTGATTATATGCCATTAATGCTTTTGTATGATTTCCATCAAACTCATCTAAGCATTCTCTGTATATTTTACAACCTGTTGCAATATTAGTTTCGGGATCATATAAATTCCCTTTATTAAAACGTGGATTAACTTGCATTAAACCTATACAACCAACATATGATTTTGCATTTGGATTAAATGAAGATTCTCTAAATATTATTGCCTTTACTAAATTAGGCTCAATATCGTACATTCCTGCATATTTTAAAATTAATGAATCATATTTATCCGAATATCCTTCTTTTGTAGATAATTTTAATGGATCTTTTGGGGTTCCATCAACAGGCCAAGCGGGTTTATACATAAAGTCAGATCCCCATACATATTTATCTTGTTCTGGTTTTAATTCATCAACACAATTAAATACTGAACCATCTTCATTATATGTTTCGCCGTAAAACTTAAACGTATTATTTTCTATTGTTGAACAAGCTTGATTATACAAACGTTGTTCTCTACCGCTATTTACAAATTGATCCTCATTACCGCCAAATTCCTTTTTGTCGCACATGGCTGCAATTGTTTTGTGAATTCCCGATAAAGTAGAAAAGCTTATATGTTTTTCACTCATAATCCTTAATCCCCCGTATTTATATAAAGTATTTTTTGGAGGAATAATTGACTTTTTTGTTACGAAATATTAATAAATACCGTTTAATGTGTTAAGAGCTTGTGCTTCTGCTTTATCTGCCCTTGCTAAAGCTTCATCAATCATTGCACGATTTGTTGATTGAATAGAATTTGTAACAGGAGCCTCTGACGGAATATATTCTCTGTGCTCTTTGTCATAAGGACTTACCATACCTTCAATTTCACAGTCCTCTGACGGTATATATCTTTCTTCCGGAGGGTTGATAACATGATCACCATTTACTTCTCTTTTGATTAAATTGTCATCTGGAAGAGTATTAATATCAACCGGTTTTGATTGAGGTACAGGCTGTGAAGGCTGCGGCTGAGAATTTGGAATATTTTGTACGGTTTGAGGATTTACTCCTTCTTTATTTACCCCCTCTTTATTCCCCCCTTCACCTTCTTCTTCGGGTTCATAAGGATGACCGAATATTGCACTTGTACAGCTTGAAATGAGTTTATCGACAAGAGGAGAAACTGCTAACATGTAGATTGCGAATCTTAAAGGATAGCCGATAGCATTTTTGCCTAAAATAGGAAGCTTTCTTGTAAGATTTCTCATTATTGCTCCAGTTTTAGCAGAACCTTTTAAGCCTTTGGTTACTTCTTTAAACGCAGGTTTTGTTTCAAGAGCAATGCCGAGGAATGAACCAAGCTTTCTCAATCCTTTTACGAATTTTGACTGATTCGGTACATTTTTCATTTGTTGTACAGCTTTCCAGGCGGTATCGTAGGCTGCTTTATCTCCGAATGCTCCCGCTTTTGCCATACGTTCAAAGTTTCTTAATGCAACTCTGTATCTTCCGACTTGCATTTTACTCATGCCGGTATACTGAATACCGTTTATTCCGTGCATCAATTTAATTGCAAGAGGCATTGAAAGAATCCAGGATACAGCATCAACTCCACCCGCAACAGCAGTTCCGATTTTTTGTTCTTTTGGGGCTTTCACTGCGTTATAAAGAGCAGTGCCTAAACCTAATGCAACCATGCCGGTACCGAGTTTACCACTGTTGAATGTTAAACCGCGCATTATTACTTTTGGAGCTTTAGCAAATAATTTCCCGAGTTTTGTTGTATGTTTTGTGTCAGAAATTAATTTATTATAACTCATTGAAAGATTTGTTGAACGTTTAGTAAAGTATTTCAAGAATGGAATACCTGAATAACGCCCAAATGTTGCTTTTATGTTTTTTCCGCCTCGACGGCAAGCTTCTATAATTGCTTTTTCATTTTTTACCGGATTGCTTAGAACTTCTTCATAAGTCTTAGGGTCGAGTCCTAAGTGTTTGATTTTCATTTCTTTAAGAGTTTCTGCAATCTTATCAGGAGCCAATGTATCAATAAAGTTTGCAGGCGCCCCTATTCTATTAAATTGAAGTTCCTGTAAGGCTGTTTTAAGGTTTTTAACCCTGCCGAACATATCTGTTCCGTATTTAGCTTTTAAAGCTTGAATTTCTGCTTTTGTTGCTCCTGCTTCTTTTAAAGTTCTTGGTGCCCCCTTACCGAGATATCCTTCGATAGTATGCGCAGCTTCTTTCAAATCAGCATGCTGCTGTGTTTCCATATTACTTAAAACTAGCTTGTCTTCTGGTTTTGTCGGTGTATTGAACATTGCACTCAAAATAGGTTTTTTATTTATAAAGTTTTTAAAACCTGCTTTCATTGCTGCAAAATTGGATCTTAAAGAAACGACAAACTTACTGGATCCATATTTGTTATTAAATTTAGTTGAGATTTTATCACCCAAATTTCCGCATCTGCCTACGATAGTTTTATCATAATTATCGTTCGTACATACTTTGTTGAATAAATCCATTAGTTTATTCAAACCAAACCAGGATCCTAAGATAAATAAAGTCTTTATGTTATCTTTTTTAGGCGGATTTTCTCCATAAGTATCTGTCTGAGGAGTAGTATCAACAGTTTGTTTCCCGGTAGATGTTACGGGACTCCCTATATAAGGCTGATATCCTGTTTGAGGTACAGCTTGCGACTGTTGATGTGTTTTTACATAATCATTAATTAAATTCCCAGACATAATATTCCCTGATTAGATTAACTTAACTTAATTATATAAAAACATTTTTTTCTGAATTATTGCGGAAATGTTAAGCTATGTTAACTAATCATCAGTAGTTGATGCAGCCAAAAGTTTGTTAATATCAGATTTCATAAGGCTTCTCAAGTCACCTTTAAGTTTAAAATACTCGGCAAATTTCGGGGTTGTTTTTATGTTAAACGAACGGCCGTTTTTATCCTTGGTTCTTGATATCAAACCTTTTTCAAGGAGTTCTTGCACATGCTCATACGCATTTGAACGTAATTCCTTTAAGTAAGATTGTCTTATCGGTTCCTTTAAAGCTATAACCGTTAAAGTTTTTAATACCGGAGGCTTTAATTCAACCGGGCACAATTTTTCAACAATATCAAGATGTTCTTCTTTTACCTGCAGGATATACCCGTCCTCATCATCAATTTCTAAAGCTCCGTCACGGGAAGCATAATCCATAATCAAATCAAGAAGAGCCTCTTCAACTTTCTCCGGAGATTCTTCTAATATTTCTGAAATATCTTTTATTTGAAGGACTTTATTAGTTACAAATAAAACCGCTTCAATTCTTGATTTCAACTGTTCCATTCTGTCCCTCTACAATATTGTCAACCATACCGACAACAGAATCAACCGAATCCTGCAGAGCACTTGCAGCAATTATTTTATCCGTATCGGATACGTGCTCACGTTTTACTACATACAAATCAGAATAAAACTCATCTTGTACTAAATCATAATCACTTTCTGCGGTCAAAAACAAAAGTGAAATATATGCAGAAATTTTATCCATTCCAAGAAGTGTTAATTCATTCAATTCTATTTTATCCTGACGGTTGAGAATTTCATCAAGGTTTGCACGTAAACGTTCAACACCTTGTTCAATATATTCATCGTGTGCAAGATTAATAATATCCTCAGGTGACAAATTTGAATAATTTTTAACCCGGCGTTTGGCTCTCTCATGTGCATTTTTTAATGATTGCTTCTTATCAAGCATTTCATAAAATTCCAACTGTCTGATTAAATCCCGTAATGTCACAACCCTATTATGATTTAATCTTACACTTGTTCTTCTTTGCAGAACTTCGTCTATTGATACAACATTATTTGTCGGAATATACTCTTCTCCATAATCTAACGTGTCATCATCAAAACCAAAATCCGGTTCTTCAGGCTGCGGTTCGAAATCTGATAACTCAACTCCTTCCAGAATATTTGATTTCAACTTGAGAAGTATTGATGCAAATAACAATGTACGCCCCGTCAAACGTAAATTTTGGGCTTTGCTTTGAAACAAATGAGTCAGGTATTTATCCGTAACATCAATAATATCAATATTCCACGGATCAATCTTTCCTTGTTTTGCCATCTGTACAAGGATTTCAATACCGTCAACTTCTTGATTCGGAGTATTTATATTATGAAAGTCTAATTCAAATGCCTCTGTCATTGTAAACAAGTGAATAAGTGATTTTATAGTGAGCAGTGATTAGTGAATCGTGAGCAGATCACCACATACTTGCTAATAATTACTTATTCCTCCTCCTCTCTTAACTTCACACCTGTAACTTTAGAAATGCCTTTTTCTTTTTGTGTTACACCTATTGTCCTATTAGCTGATTCTATCATAGGTTTCCTGTGACTAACTACTATAAATTGCGTATCTTTTGATTGAGTTTGAACAATATGTGCTAATTTTTCCACATTAATACCGTCCAAATTCGCGTCAACCTCGTCAAAAGCATAGAACGGAGCCGGCATGTACCTTTGAATTGCAAATACAAATGCCAGTGCTGTCAATGATTTTTCACCGCCTGACATACCTTCCAGACGTTGTTTTTTCTTATCTCTCGGCTGCGCCTCGATAGTTAACCCGCCGGTAAATGGTGCCTCAGGTTCCTGCAAAATAAGTGTTCCTTCACCATCTGACAACTTATGGAAAATATCTTTGAAATTATCATTGATATTGTTATATGTTTTCATGAACGCTTCTTTTTTATCTTGTTCATACCCGCCCATTTTTTCTAACAATTGCAAACGTTCTTTCGTTAATGTTTCAATCTGTTCTTTCAAAACAGTTTCTCTTGATAAAACTTCTTCATATTCCTCTAAGGCACGCATATTGACATTACCCAAATCATCCATACGTTTTGATAAACGCTGAATCTTGGCATTAATTTCTTCCTCGCTCATCTCAGGCGGTGTCAAATTGGAAACCTCAATCCCCGCAGTTTCTAATTCTTGTCTGACTTCATCCAGCTGCGGTTCAAGTTCACGCCTTCTTGCCTTAAATGACTCTATTTGTTCAGATATATTCTCTATCTCCGAAATTTTTAAATTCTTTTTAGTCCTCAAATCAATAAGTTTGTTATTTATTTCATCTCTTTCTTTTAACAGAGTTCCTAATTTTTCTTTAATCTCATTAATTTGAATTTCGTATTCTTCAAGTTTTACCTTTAAACCTTTTATATCTTCCAACAATTGAACTTTATCTTTTTCACTGTCTTCGTTATTTTTGATAGCACGCTCGATATTTTCTTTGTGTGTTGCAATTGTTGTTTCGTTAAATGAAATACGTTGTTTAGCAACAGTAATATCGTTATTTGCATTCAGTTTCATTGTCTCAAGACGTTTAATTTCGTGTTCAACACCTTCTGTTTGTTCTTTGAGTTTTTTCAAATCCCCTTCATTCATCAATTTTTCAATCTCGTCTATTTGAGATTGGTATTCAGCTTCTTTTTCAAGGAATTTTACATGTTCCGATTCCATTTTATCTAATTCTGCAGAAAGTTTAGCTATTAATGGTTCTGAATCTTTTATCAGTTGTTCTTTTTCCTGATATTGAGATTGAGAAGACTCGTAATTGGTTGTCAAAGATGCAAGTTCAACTTTCGCTTTTGAGCATTCGTTCATTGCATTTGAATAATCCGTTCTGACTTTTTCAAGTTTTTCTTCAAGCTCTTTTTTCCTGGAAACAAGTTCTTTACGCTTTGTTTCAAGTTCTGCAAGTTTTGACTTGTATTTTTCAAGTTCATCATCGTCATTAACCGTAAATTTCAGCCCTGTACGTCTTTGAGAACCGCCGGATATTGATCCGGATTTTTCAAAGAGTGAACCATCAAGCGTTACCATTCGGTATTTCCCGATAAGTTTTTTTGCAACATGACGGTCTTCGACAACCAGAGTTTCACCGACCGCATAATAAAACGCATTCAAATACTCATCATCAAAATCTATAAGATTTATTGCAAAATCAATAACACCTTTTTCTTTTGGCAGATTTAATCTGGAAGGTGCTTTAATAACCCGATTCAACGGAATAAATGTTGCACGTCCTGCGTTCGATGATTTTAAGATTTCAATTGCACGGGAAGCAACATCTTCATCATCTACAACAATATGTGACATCCTTCCGCCAACAGCAATTTCAAGAGCCAGAGAATACTCTTTAGCAACGTTCCCCAGTTTTACTAAAGGAGCATGAACCCCATCCAAATGAGCATCCATAACAGTTTGAACAGTATGTCCAAGGTTTGCCTCTTCTGATGCCTGTTTATTCGCCTCCATCATATAGATTTTTTTGTTTGCAGCCTGAATATCATACTCAATATCTTCAAGTTCGTTTTTAACAATATCCAAATCACGCATTGCACTCTGTTGAATCATTTTGCAGTCAGAAAGCTCTTGAGTCAGTGTTTCAACCTGCAGAGCTATTGACTCTTTATTAGCCGTATAATTAGATTTTAGGGCATCAAACTTTGCAAGTTGAGATTTTGCATCCTCCAGGGTTCTTTTAAGGTTAGATAATTCAGCCTCTTTAGGTGCCTGCTGCTGGATAAGCGCGGTTTCTTTGTCTTTTAATTCTTCAAGAGTTTTTCTTAACTCGTTTCTTTTATTAAGCTGCTGTTCCGCATTCTCGCTTAAACCTGTCATATCTTCGTTTATTTTACGAAGTTGAGCTTTTTGTTCTTCAATATCAGATTCAAGTTTTTTTATGGTTTCTTCTCGTGCCTGAATAGTTAATTCTTCATCTTTGATTTTATTCTTTTGAAGTTCTATGCCGTTTTTGAACCCTTCAATTGATTTCAAACGGTCTTGAATTTGTTTGTCATTGTATGATATTGCCGATTCTTTTCTTGAAATTTCACCTTTGCATTCTTCAGCCTGTTTTTGGACTTCTAGCTGATGCGTTTCTCCCTTTTCTTTTACAACAGCACAGATTTCTTCGTATTTTTGGTTAATAAGATTCAGTTGTTCATCCAAATCTTTTGCATTAACTTCTTCTTCTTTTTTCTTTTTGGTAAACGTCAGAATATTTTCGTGTGCTTTTTCTAAGTTCCCTCTTATATCAAAGAATTTTACGGTTGTAACCTGGCTTTCAAGCTGTGATTTTTCATCTTTTAACTTTTTGTACTTTAGAGCGACTTCTCTTTCTTCTTTCAACTGTTCAAGACGGTGTTCAACTTCACCCAATATCAAAGATGAATGCTGGACACGGTTATTTACGGTATCAAGTTCCCCTGTTGCCTGCTCGATTCTTCTGTCAAAATCTGCTACACCTGCAATTTCATCAATGATTTTACGTCTGTCCATCGGAGTGCAGTTTGTAATTGATAAAACATCGTTTTGCATCATAACATTGTAGCTGTTTGGAGTTATGTTATGGTTCTCAAGTTTTGCATGAATATCGGCTAGAGTTACAACTTTGTCATCCATATAGTAAATACTGTTGTACCCTTGAGATGATTTTTTGATACGACGTGCAACTGTGAAATCTTTACCGTCGTTTGTTTCTGAGAATGTAACTTTAACAAACGCTTCGTTACGTTTTGTATAAGTTGATATAAGGTGGAAAAGTTTTTCTGCACGCAAAGCACGAGAAGTTGACAGTCCCAGTGCAAAAAGGATACTGTCAATAATATTACTTTTTCCTGAGCCATTCGGACCGGATATCGTTGTAAACCCTTTTAATAACGGAATATCAACTTTATTGGCAAACGACTTAAAATTGTCTATCTCCAGTTGTTTTATGTACATATAATTCCCTGTTGAGAAATTTAAACTCCCAATCTATCAACTACATACTAATTACACACTAAATCAACAGGCATGTCAAATTGTTAAGAGGAAGGGGTAAATATAAGGGGTTGGGTTTCGGTCTACTCGTTTAGAGTCATAGATTTAATCTACGATTAAACGGTAGCAGTAGTAGACATTAAAATTACTTATATTGAGCTTCAATTGCTTCAATTGTCTCTTTAACAGATACTACAAGATTAATATCTTTTGCAAAATCTATCTTTAATTTTTGTTTTAGCTGCTTAAGAGCATCTGATTTTTTATCATCAGGTATAATTTTGCTGTCATAAATATTCTTTGATAGCGAATTAGTTACGGCTTCAGCTTGTTTTTCTACAGTCTCCATAAATGCATGTTGATACGCATTATCAACACTTTTACCATTTTTAATAGCATCTGTTACTGCTTTGGTAATTTTTTCGTTAGATTGTCTTCCACTTAAATAATTTTCAACTTGTGATGATATATTGGCTTGTTGCATTTCTTTCAATTGATCTTTAGAACCGCCAAGAGCTTCAAAACGTTCTGCTGCAGCATCTTTAAGTTTGTGCTGTTCTTTCATTTCTTTTCTCTCAGCCTTGCTGGATCCTCCAAGCCAGGATGGCATATTACGCTTCCACCAGTTTTTGCCGTCTTTTTGATCGGCTGCAGTATAGTCTGCTCCGGCAGCATTTATTTGTTGATTTTTCTTAACATTTGCAACAACACTTTCTGTTACCATTTTATCATATACAGCTTGAGCGCCGGCACGTTCTTGTTCTAATTGTGCTCGTTTTGCATAAAGAGTATCAAGAGATTTTTTATTAGACTTCATAGTTGCTTTCATCTCTGATAATTCTGCTTTTTCAGTCTCAATTTTATCTAATTTTGCATCAATTGATTTTTGCCAATCTGTTTTAACTATTGTATTATCTTGATTTACCGTAACACCTACTTCTTTTAAAACTTTTTGAGCTTCTTTAAAAAGTTGATCGGCTTTCTGTTGTTCAGCTATTGCTGTATCTAATTTGTTTTGTGCAGCATCTAATTCTTTTTGTTTTGTTTTTTTTGCAGTCTTAACTTCTTCTTCTGTTCCACAAGACTCATCAATAGATTCTAACTCTTGTTTTAAAGCATTTCGTTGAGTTGTTGCGTTAGTAACATTAGTATTAGCTGTATCTAAACCTGTTTTAGCACTATTATAGTTATTGTTAGCTTCAATATATTTGCTTACTTGTTCTTTAGTAATAGTGCTTCCATCACTTGTTGTTATTGCATTTTTAACCTCAGCTTCCAAATTTTTTATTGATTGTTCTTTAGCATCAATATCTTCTTGTGATGTACATTCACCTTCTAAGTAACTTATTTGCCCATTAACTTCAGCCAGTTGAATATCAATATTATTAAGAGCAGCTTTAGCCTGTTGTTCTGCTGTTTGTTGTGGTGCTGCAGCCGCATCTCCCCCACCATCTGCACCTTCTGCACTTCTTCTGCTGACCATTCCGGCAAGAAGCAGTCCACCGATTGACGTTGCTAAATTAATCCCAGCACTCAGCATTTCATTCTTAGTAGAACTTGTTGAAGAGGTTGGATAGGTATTCAGACCAATTAGATTAATATCTCCAAATTTTGACGGTGTAACCATTTTGCTCTCCGAAATTTATTTTAGATAGATTAATGCGAAACTCGACCAATTCTCACATTTTTACATAATATATGTTATTTGCTCTATCTCTTACAAACATATAAAGTATTTCAAAAATTCCTAATTTCACAACTTACTTATTTCGTTACAAAAGTTCACATTCTTTAAACTTTTGTAAATAAATCTGTTAAAAATAGCGGTTTTATACTATAATATGCCAGTGGAATGTAATGAAAGGGAATATTATAAATGGTACTTGAAATGACTTACCCTGAACTTGCCAGAGCAGTTAATCCGACTCACGATATCAAACTTTTTGCCGGCCGATCGAATACCAAACTTGCACAAGAAATTGCAGATTATTTAGGTACTACTGTCGGACCTATGGTTGTTAAAAATTTTGCGGACGGTGAAATTTATGTTCAGGTAAAAGAAAGTGTTAGAGGTGATGATGTATTTATTGTTCAGCCTCTATGTAATCCTGTCAACGAAAATTTAATGGAACTTTTGATTATAATTGATGCTTTCAAAAGAGCAAGTGCCAAAACAATAACAGCTGTTATTCCTTATTACGGATACGCAAGACAAGACAGAAAAACTTCCGGTCGTGAAGCTATTACAGCAAAACTGGTTGCGGATTTATTAACAACAGCCGGTGCAAACAGAGTTCTTGCAATGGATTTACACACGGGACAAATTCAAGGTTTCTTTAATATATTGGTTGACCATATATTTGCAACTCCTATACTTGTTGATTATATAAAAGAATTAAACATTCCGCATGAAGAAATGGTTGTTGTATCTCCTGATACAGGAGGAGTTCAACGTTCAAGACATTTCGCAAAACAATTGGAATGCCCGCTTGCTATTATTGATAAAAGACGTGATAAACACAATGAAGCTATTGCGGCACACGTAATCGGTGATGTTGAAGGCAAGATTTGTGTAATGTTTGATGATATTATTGATACAGCAGGTACGATTACCGAAGCTGCAAAACTTTTAAAAACAAAAGGTGCTAAGAAAATTTATATTGGGGCTGCACACGCTGTATTTTCAGGACCTGCATTGGAAAGAATTGAAAATGCTCCGATTGAAGAATGTATCGTAACAAATACTATACCTTGGGATGCCGATAAACTTCCGGCTAAGGTTAAACAATTGTCTGTTGCGCCATTATTAGGTCAAGCAATTTCAAGAATCCACGACGATGAATCAATAAGTTCATTGTTTGGATTTGAAAAAGAAATGAAAGTGTAAAAGATATTAAAATATCTCTTAAATAAGGGGCATTTGCAGTTAATTTATATCAACAACACTAACACCATCGCCGCCTTCGGTATTTTCACCCGGGCGGTATTTACATACGTAAGGTGACGTTGAAAGGAAATCTCTGACACTCTGTTTCAATGCTCCGGTTCCGTGACCGTGAATTATAAATACAGGAGTCAGATTATACAAGCTCGCTTTATCAAGATATGCTTCCAATTCATCCAATGCTTCTTCTACTCTAAACCCTCTCAAATCCAGAGTATTAGACATTGAATACCGTTTAATTTCAACCGGTTCAATCAGTTTTTTCGGTGCATTCGGTTTTCTCATCAATGATTTATTCAATACGGCAAGTTTATTCTTTTTCATTTTGGTTTTGATATTCCCCATCAACACAAGAACATTATCATTCTTATCCGGAAGTTCCAAAAGTTCTACTTCCTGGTTCAAATCCTTGACCATAAATACATCATGAGGTTTTGCGATACTCCAATCTATTTCCTCATACTTTTCTGCCTCAATTAATTCGTTTACGCCTTTATGGAATTTTGATTCTAAATTCGCAAGTCTTGAATAAGAACGTCTTGCAATCTTTTCAGATTTTTCTTTTCTTAAATTATAAAGTATGTCTTTGATTTCAGACTTAACTCTATCCATTTCGCCTTCAAATCTGGCTTTTATCTGTTTGATTGTTTTATTTTTATCTTTTTTAAGTTCTGTAAGTTTCTTTTCGTATTCTTTTTTTAACTCCTCAACTTCTGATTTTGTATCTTCTGTTTCCTGCAAATTAGCACTCAAGCGGTGATGTGTATCCTGTAATTTTTCTACAACGGTTGATGACAAATCCCGATGATTATTCAACAAATCCTTTGCCTCATCAACCAGAGTATTATCAAGCCCCAGCATAGAAGATACAGCAATTGCGTTGCTCAATCCCGGAATACCGATTATGAGTTTATAAGTTGGAGATAACGTTGATGTATCAAATTCAACGCTTGCATTCTTAAAATATCTGTCAGTATATTCAAGTGATTTTAACTCTCCGTAATGTGTTGTTGTCACACAAACAGAATGTAAATCTTTCAGTTTTTTTAGGATAACTTCCGCTAGTATTGCCCCTTCCTGCGGGTCGGTTCCGGCACAGAGCTCATCTATCAATACAACCGTTTCAAAATCTGAATTGTTTATGATATCTATAATAATTTTCATATGAGATGAAAATGTCGACAGGTTCTGTAATATATTTTGTTCGTCACCGATATCTGCGAAAACTTTCCTGAACGGGTAAATTTTGCAGGCTCCGCACGGCAAAAACATTCCGGATTTTGTCATCAAAAGAAATAGCCCGACAGTCTTTAGTGCAACCGTTTTCCCGCCGGTATTTGAACCTGTAATTATAATTGACTTGTAATCTCCGCCTATTGAAAAATCATTCTCTACAATTTTTTCTACTCTGCCAATTAATAATGGATGACGCATTTCTTCAATTTTTATGATTTTGTCTTCTGCCAATTCAGGTTTAACCGACTGAGTTTTTACCGAATATCTCGCTTTTGTGAAATGGAAATCTATTTCCGCTAAAATATCAACCGATTTTCTTATTTCATCAAGATTACTTTTTATAGCAGATGTTAATTCAATCAGAATATGAATAATTTCGCCCCTTATTTTGGCGTTAACCTCTCTGATTTTGTTATTCAAAGGTACAATCTGAGACGGTTCTATATAAAATGTCTTGCTTGTTGCAGAAACATCATGCACAATTCCGTCAATTTTGTTTTTGGAAGGTGCTTTAACCTGAAATACAACTCTGTCATCCCTTATTGTATAAATATTTTCCTGCAAATGTTTATTAAAATCAGGCGTATTTAATAATTTTGTAACGGTATCTTTTAACTGAGTCTGTGTATCTTTCAATGACGAATACAAGCCGCTTAGAGTCGGTGTAGCATTTGGCCGGACTTCATAATTTTCATCAAACGTATCTGAAACCCTGTCTTCCAAATCTTTATCAACAAAAAGGTTATATGCAAGACCGTTTAATAGAGATTCATTTCCTGCATTTTCTCTCAAAAAACTTTTAACAAGCCGTGAAGTTCTTAATGTTTTTGCAAAATCAATCAGTTCTGTTTCCGAGAAATATTCTACATTTAAACGTACATTTTTTATATCAATCACAAAATCAAGCGGAATATCCATTGCATAATCAAGAATACGTCTTGCCTCATCCGTAAATTGAAGAGATTCTTCTATTTGTTTTCTGTTATCCGAGGGCAAAAGATTCAAGCACAATTCTTTCGACTGCTTTATCTTAGAACAGCCGGCCAAAAGTTCCAAAACTTTCTCATATTCCAATGATTTTCTAGTTTGTTCCATCAAATCCATACTAAAATCATACCACAGAGAGACACAATTGACTTATTGTATCGAATACGATACAATAATAGTATGAAGGAAATCAGACAATATGTAAAACAAAATGGAAAATCTCCATACGCAGAGTCTATAAAGAAATTTGATAAGTCTGTAAGAACAAGAATAGAAATGCGGCTGGCACGTGTTAAACATGGAAATTATGGCAATGTGAAGCAATTATCAAATAATTTATATGAATTAAAATGTACTTTTGGTAATGGGGTAAGAATATATTTTACTGAAGTTGAAAATATTATTATCGTTTTATTATGTGTTGGAGATAAATCTACGCAAGCCAAAGATATACAGAATGCCAAAGAATATATAAATGATTTATTTGAAAGAGGAACATATGAATAATATAGATATTAATAAGTTAAAAGAAAATACAATTTCTCATGAAGAATATTTAATCAAAGAATTGCAAGATACAGAGTATCAGAAAGAATTTCTCAATGCTACAATTGAAGAATTTTTAGAAGACGGTGATTACGATTTATTCTTCCAATCTCTTGAACTTGTAATTAAAGCCAGAGAATCTGTATCTGAATTTGCTAAAAAGGCTGGCGTTACACGTGCCGCCCTTTACGAAATGTTTAAAGGAGAACGTGTACCAAGGCTTGATACTGTCGGAAAAATTCTTAAACAGTTAGGGTTTAAATTAAATGTAGCTTAATTCTTTTGAGTATTAATACATAATTAACTACTATGGCTTGCCGCCTTTACCGCCCGTAAGTTTACCAATAACAATACCAAGTACGATTGACAATGTTTGAGAAATTAACGGTTTTACATTTTCATTAAAGAATTCCTGACGTTTATCTATTTTGCGCTCCCAGTTGCGAATGATAGATTTACCCGGTTCTATTGCAACAATGTTTCCGTTTATAACTCCCGGACAAAAACTGTTACAATCCAACATAAGTGTTACGATATCTTTTGTATCTGAATCTCTTGGAACAGGTGAATCTGGAACTTTGATAGAATAAGGTTTGTTATCTATGCTTCCAGAAATATACAAATCATCCGGTATATATAATCTATTCCTTATAATCTTGTTATAAATTTCTTTAGATTTTGCTTCTCGCGGATAAGAAAGAGTTAAATCAATATCTTTGTTATTGTATTTACCTTTGTAATTTATTAAAATAAATTCCGGTTCAAGTTTATGTGAAGATTCTAATTCAAATTTTTTACCGCCGATAACTCCTTCTCTGTATATTTTTTTATTTTTATGGTCATAGATTGTTTTTATACAAGCATCCTGATTATTTATTTTGCCTTCATCAACACAAAGCCCTTCACCTGAAAGATCTTTGTTTGTCTTCAAAAGAGAATACATTTCTAGAAACGATGCGGAATCCGGCTTTTGTGATAAATCAACCTTGTTATCGCCGTTGAAATTTGTAGGAGCTGTATCGCTACCCGGTTGAACAGGATTCCCACCATGCAATCTTATATAATCATCAATCATATTTCCCATATAAATATAAAGAATATTTATGGTTAAAAATTGACTTTAAATACACAAAGCATTACAAAATATTACATACATGATTTCTGTTTACTATATAATGTTCTTATGAAGTACAGAGAAAATGTAAGAAATTTTTGTATAATAGCACATATTGACCACGGAAAATCAACGCTTGCAGACAGACTTTTGGAAGCAACAGAAACAATTGCTCCGAGAGATATGCAAAACCAGTTGATGGATACAATGGATATTGAACGTGAACGCGGGATTACTATCAAACTTAATTCTGCAAGAATGCATTATAAGGCTGATGATGGAAAAGACTACATTTTAAACCTTATTGACACTCCGGGACACGTAGATTTTTCGTATGAGGTTTCACGTTCGCTCGCTGCTTGTGAAGGTGCATTATTAATTGTTGATGCGACTCAAGGTGTAGAGGCACAAACGTTAGCAAATGTATATCTTGCAGCAGAACAAAATCTTGAAATTATTCCTGTTATAAATAAAATAGACCTGCCGTCTGCTGATGTTGAAAGAGTAAAAGAAGAAATTGAAGAAACACTCGGTATTGATGCATCTATGGCTATTCCTGTCAGTGCAAAAACAGGTGAAAACATTCACGAAGTATTAGAGGCTATCGTAAATTACATGCCGCCGCCTGAGGATAACATTGATAAACCTTTAAGAGCACTGGTATTTGACAGTGCGTATGATCCTTATTTAGGAACTCTTTGTTATTTCAAAATAATTGACGGAGAAATGAATCTTGGTGACAGGGTAAAATTCCTTGCATCAGGAAAAGAATATGAAATTGTTGAACTGGGATATTCAACTCCTAACAGAGTACCCGTGAAAAAACTTATTTGCGGTGATGTTGGTTATTTTGCAGGCTCAATTAAAGAAATTACACGATTTGTCGGTGATACCGTTACAAACGCAGAAAATCCTGCGAAAGACCCGCTTCCGGGGTATAAAGAAGCACTTCCGATGGTATTTTCAGGACTTTATCCTGTAGATAACGAAGATTACCATGAACTCAAAGAAGCATTAGAAAAACTAAAATTAAGCGACAGCAGTATTACATTTGAACCTGAAACATCATCTGCTCTCGGATTTGGATTCAGGTGCGGATTCTTAGGAATGCTTCACATGGAAATAGCGCAGGAACGGCTTGAAAGAGAATATGACTTGGCAATTGTCACAACCGCACCGTCTGTTGTATACAAAGTTCACAAAACTGACGGCGAAGTTGTAGAAATTGATAATCCGGCAAACCTGCCGCCGGCTCAGGTCAGAGATTATATTGAAGAACCGTATGTAAAAGCATCTATAATCACTCCAAACGATTTTGTCGGAACACTTATGGATTTATGCCAGTCAAAACGTGGAATATTCATAAACATGCACTATATAGATAAAGTCAGACAGGAACTTGTTTATCATATTCCACTGAGCGAAGTTATTACAGATTTCTATGATCAATTAAAGTCCAGAACAAAAGGGTATGCAAGTTTAGATTATGAATTTGTTGACTACAAACGCTCAAAACTCGTTAAGCTTGATGTATTGTTAGCCGGTGAAGTTGTTGATGCTCTGTCTGTAATCTGTCACGAAGACAGTGCATTCCATATCGGTCAAAAATTAACCGCAAAACTCAAAGATATTATTCCGCGGCAGTTATTTGAAGTTCCGATACAAGCAGCAATCGGCGGACGGGTTATTGCAAGAACAAATATCAAAGCATTAAGAAAAAGCGTACTTGATAAATGTTACGGCGGCGATATAACCAGAAAAAGAAAACTGCTTGAGAAACAGAAAAAAGGTAAAAAGCGTATGAAAGCTGTAGGTAAAGTTGAAGTACCTCAAGAAGCATTCATGGCTGTTCTTAGTTTGAATGAGGAGGGGTAAATGATACGGTTTAAAACCGGTTTACTCATAAAAATGTATTGGTTGAAATATCGATTACTCGTTTAAAATAAGGTTGTTTACCCACTTAAAATAAAGTATAAAAGGAAAAATAATATGATTGATAATTTACTAATATGGCTTAGTTCAACAATGGAACATATAATAACTGTTTTAGGTCCCTGGGGGGTAAGTTTATTAATGGCAATTGAATCCTGCAACATTCCATTACCGAGTGAGGCTGTGTTACCTTTTGCTGGAATACTTGTAAATAAAGGGGTTATGAATTTCCATGTTGCAGCAATATTCGGAGCAATCGGCTGTGTTTTAGGTTCTATCCCTTCATACTATCTTGGATATTTCGGCGGCAGACCGTTTGTTGAAAAATACGGGAAATATTTTCTTATATCGCATAAAGACCTTGAAGAAGCTGATGCATGGGTTGATAAATACGGAGATTGGGCATTCTTTCTTTGCCGGATGCTGCCTGTTGTAAGAACATTTATCTCTTTACCGGCAGGAATCCTAAGAGCAAGAAAAAGAACATTTTTCACTCTGACATTTTTAGGTTCTTTGATTTGGTGTTACTTGCTTGTTTATGTCGGTGTAAAAATGGGGGAAAATATGGAAGCTCTAAAACATATCTGGCATAAATTTGATGCTGTTATTATAATAGCGTGTCTTATTTTAGGAATTTTATACGTTTATAAACACTTTAAACACCTAAAAGAATCCTAATGTAACAATTAATTTACATCCTAACAAAAAACTCGTAAAAAATGTTTTATAACTAATATAATAAGTTAGGAGGTAAGATATGCTGAAGGTAGGATTAGGAAATACAAATTTTAGAGCAGTAAATTTCAAAAAAGATGAAAACAAACAACAACCTCAACCTTTAGCCGGGAAAATTGTTCAGCCGGAACCGAAAAAACCTGCTGAAAAATTACCGGGTTACGCTTATCCTCCGATTGCCGGACTGATAGCTCCGCCAAAAGTTCCTAAAGCTCCAACACCTACAGTTGTACCACCTTTGGCTGGTGTAATAACACCGCCAATGCCAAAGAAACCTGAAACAACTCCGGATGTTGTACCGCCTTTGGCTGGCTTGATTCCTGCTCCGGAACCGGAAAAAATTAAAGAAGACGAGAAAAAATAATTAATGTACAAACTTTATACTGCAACAATAGAAATAACAAGGAGATGTAATGCGAAATGCGTACATTGCATTATTGGTGCGGGGCAAGCTAAACCGGAAGAATTAACAACCAATGAAATCTTAACACTTATTGAAGACATGAGTGATTTAGGATGTCAAAATATTGCTCTGACAGGCGGAGAACCTTTTTTAAGGAAAGAATGGCCGTTATTTTTGCAAAAGATATCAAGCCTTGATATGCAGACAATATTTATGACAAACGCAATGCTGATTAATGATGATGTCATAAATATTTTAAAGCTTTATCCAAATATCGGAATGGGAATTAGCCTTGACGGGGCAGATAAAGAAACTCACGATTATGTTAGAGGTATTCCAGGGATTTTTGACCATTTCTGTGAAATTGTTCCGAAACTAAAAGCGGCCGGGATTTATATTGCAGTTCCAACCACCGTTATGCAATCCAATTATGACAAATTGGAAGCTATAAGAGATTTGTTAATAAATTTGGGTGTTGATGCCTGGCAGCTGCAAATTGTAAAACCGAGTGAACGGCTTCCGGAATCTGAATTGTTAACGGAAGAACAGTACTACAAACTTGCAGAAAATATTGCAGATTGGAGAGAAAAATATTCCGACAAAATTAATATAATGGAATCTGATTGTATCGGGTATTATTCAAAACTTCAAGATAAGCTTTATATTCAAAATTGGCGCGGATGCGAATGCGGAATATATTCCGTAAGTATTGAAAGTGACGGAAATGTAAAAGGCTGCCCTAATATGAACAATTCTGAAGGGAATATTAAAACAAGACCGTTTAAAGAAATCTGGGCGGATCATAATTCTTTTAAATACAATCGTTGTCCTGATATTGAAACTCTAAAAGGTTACTGTCAGGAATGTAAACACAAATACATCTGCCGCGGAGGCTGTCCGACAAATCCTAAAACAAAATCCGGCGGTGCGTTTTGTTTGTACAAAATTGAACAAGTTGGTATTGATAAAACTTAACATATTGATAAATATTAGCAAAAAACCTAAAAAAAATGTTTTATTATAAACATAAAGAAGGTTTATAAGTATGGGAATACAAGTAGGTAATAATACTCAAATACCAGTTTATACAAATAATAATGTAAAATTCAAACAGAATTTTAATTTGTCGCCTGCGGACCAGCAATCGGAAGATAAATTTGAAAAAAGCGGAATCTCTAACAAGAAGAAAGGAATTATTGCCGCTGGTATCGCAACAGCAGCGGTTATTATAGGAGTACTTGTAAATAAACATATTAAAGCACAACAGCTAAAAAAAGTTCCGGAAGAATTTAAAACAATATTTAAAGAATTAAAAAATGAAACCGGAGATAATTTCGTAAATAAGGCATACGATAAACTAAAAAAATATATGAAACTTGAAGGTGTTGCACCTGAGAAAATCGGACGAGCCGGTGCCGACCAGGGTATTAATGCGGTTCAAGGAGGATTTGATCCTTCTTTGAATACAATCAAATATACAGATGGATTTTTTACAAAACTAGATAGAGCAACACAATTTGAAATGTTGGCTCATGAACTAAAACATGCAGAGCAAACATCAAAAATAATCCGTTCCGGAAAGCTTGATGAATATGCGCAAGCCTGGGCAGAATTTAATGTTAACAATACAAAAAATAACCCGTTAAACATCCCGTTTGGTATGGCATATACACAAGCAAAAGCAAATGGTACAGAAAAAGAATTTCTAGAAAAGGTAACACAAAATACCAAAAACCAAATTTTAGATAATATGAAGAAAAGCCATCAAACATCACTTGCAATGCCGCAATTTAAACCGGGAAGTCAAGAATATCAAGATGCCGAAAGATATCTTGATGCAACAAGGAACTATGAAGGTTTAGGATTTATGGCAATACCGGGTGAAAACTACCGCAATAATCCGCTTGAAACAGAAGCGTATGGTTTTGGGGCTCAAATGAAAAAATTCTTTAATATTGTAATGAGCTAACCAACTATTAGTATTTACTTGATTTTTAATATCCTTTGGGTTATAATTCCTTTACTAATTGATACTCAAGTAATAAAGGTGGTGAAAAATAGATGCCAGAAGTTAAAGTAGGCGAAAACGAAAGTATTGAAAGCGCTTTAAGACGTTTCAAGAAAAAAGTTCAAAAAGCCGGAACTCTTTCTGAAGTAAAAAAACGCGAAAGATACGAAAAGCCGAGCGTTAAAAGAAAACGCAAATCTGAAGCGGCTCGTAAACGCAAATCATAGAATTAATAACATACAAAAAATCCCTTATGAAATTCATAAGGGATTTTTGTTGTCTTTACAGTTTTCACAACACAATACATATTGTGTTATGGAAGAAGACGGTATAAAGATTTCAAAACTTTAGAGATAAAAGATAATTCTTTACAAACTGTAATATTTTATTACCTCAAACAAACTGTGTGGTATGCACACCTGTCCTCGCACTTGTATTTCAAATAAATAATTTTACTTTCTGCCTCTGGCGGGTCTTCCAGACGGGGTCGCTTTGCCGCCAAAGCGACGTAAACCGGTACTCTGCACTACGTTCGCACATCAATTGTAACGCTCAACCCAAGCGGGTAAACTCGGTTCTACGAACCTCAGACAATACCCGCCTTGTCGTTGTTTCGCTAACATTGATGGCTTACTTCGTGAAGAGTACACAGGGCAAAATGTTTTGTCAACCTGAATTTTTAATCAAATGAGATTAAGTAGGGTAGACTTTAGTCTACCATTTATTATTGTTGGGCAAGTATGCCCAACCGACTGCCCCTGTTGTTGTTTCAATAAGTACTGATTGCTCACTTTATAAAAGTCGGGGGAAAGGTAATAAAATAATATAAATTATTAATTAATTTACTTAGTAATACTTTTACCCCTTTGATGTTACAACCTTTACGGAATGAGCAAATAATATCTGCGGGGGTAAATGTAAGAAAAAGCAAGCATTGTCTGAGCGGTGATGTGAAAATAAAATAGTGCAAATTAATTATTTAAAGAGCGAGTTTGCTTGATTTGTATTGAGTAATTATATTATTTAGTGAATAATATTCAATATTTGTCGGTTAATTTCAACCTTTATCATTTACCACTGACTGCCAAAGAAATACCGGTGCCGGGTGTGGGGCGGCATAAGCCCCACTAATGTTATAAATTCTCTATTTATTAGCTTCCATAACACAATATGTATTGTGTTATGGAATAGGATAAGGTATCAATGGCTGAATTTAACGACATAAAATTTAAAGGCAAGGATGAAAATTTTAATACCTTAAAAGGCGGTATTAAACGTGAATCTATCACCGATACTACTTTATTGAATATTTTTGACAAAGTCGATACCGATAAAAACCATGTCTTAGATAAGAATGAAATAACTATTTTCCAACAGCAGGTCGCTAAAGAAGCAGAACACGGACGAGATTCAAAACTCTCAAAAAGAGAAGCAGGAAAATATCTGGAAGGTTTAGGTCTTAATGTTGAAAATACCGCGCTATTTTCATTTTTAAACAAATTATCATCCGAATCATCAAGAGTTAAATCATCAACAGTAAATGAAAATGGAGATTCCGTAACAGAATACGAGGACGGTACTATAGAAACAGTACAAAAAGACGGAACCAAAATTGTTAAAAAGGGTACTACTAAAACAACATATAAATTAAATGAGAATGGAGAATACGAAATCCAAGAAAAAGTTTTTGTTGATCCTAAAGATGGCAGCGAAACAACAACTACTTATGAAAATGGTAAAAAAGTAAATAGTAAAAAAGCATACCCGAACGGTAATATTGAAGAAATAGCCTATGATGAATCCGAAAAAGAACAATCAAAAGTTGTGACAAAAGATGGCGGCAAAACCGAAGAAACTTATACCTATGAAAATGGAATGTCTTTTCTAACAACTAAAAAAGAAAATATCGGAACAGATAAAGAAAAGATAACAACTTTTACAAAAAATTCTGATGGAACAATAACGGAAAAATCAGAAGACTCAACGGGAACAAAAGAAATAATAAAAAAAGACGGTCAGATTATAAAAGAAAAAGTCAATAATAACGACGGCTCTTCTTATGAAAAAATTATCGACGGAAATAAAACTACCGAAACAACTGTTGATACATCCGGCAAGACAACCGTTAAAACAACAGAAGTACAAGACGGTAAAACATTAATAAAAACCTCCGTTGACGGAAAAGAAACTACTCAAATACTTGAGTCCAAAGGCGAAAACACACAAGAAACTCTTTTAGATTCAGATAACAATAAAACCGTAACATTGAAAAACGATTCAGGAAAACGTTTGACTCAAACTTATACCGATGCGGATACCGGTAAATCACAAACAGTAACTTATGACGGTCAAGGTAATACTACCGGCATGGTTGTTCAATTTGGTGAAAACGCGGCTAAAATAGCAAATAAATTTGGTTGCAGCAAAGAAGCTTTATTAAAAGCAAACGGTAAACAACCGGGACAAGATTTTAAAGCAGGCGAAACGATTATTATCCCGACAGAAGTGGATGCAGATAATAAATACCTGAAAAATCGTAAATCTGCAGAAGCAATAGAACGAGCAAAACAAATTGATGCCCAATATAGAAGTATGGGGTTAAAAAATTATCAACGCAGCGGAGAAAAATTTGAATACGGCGGTAAAACTTATACTGTTATCGGAACAATGAAAGATAGGGCCAGACTCCTTGTCAGAGATTCAAAAGGAAATATAACGGTTGCCTCTCATGATAATAAAATATTAAAAGATTCGTATGTTAAAGCGACAAATGCGTTTGACCATGGAGAAAAAGTTACAGGCAAAGCCCGAGGACAAAATGGACAAATTGTTGATAACGGTGAATATGTACGAATAGGAGAAAAAGACAAACACGGCAGAAGTATCGTTGTTGATAAAAACGGTAAACAATGGATAATGGCACATGACGGTACCTTATTGAAAAATGAGTATGTAGAAGCCAGTAATGTATATGATATTGCCAAAGATAATCTGTCAACGAGTACCTTTAACAAAGGTATCAAATACGCTAAAGTTAATGGAAAGGTTTATTATTTCTCATCAGACGGAAAAGTTTTAGACCAAAAACAAGCTGCAAAAATGGAAGCTGAAGCAATAATAAAAGAATTGGATGATGCGGCAGATGGTAATTGGTATAATCTTGGAACCGGACTTGGAACCGATGAAGAACAAATGATTAAAGCCAATAGAGCAATTACTGATCCTGCAGTTTTAGCATATATCAATGAACACTATGCAGATAAGTATGCGGATGATGTTAAAAGCGGGAAATATAAATCTGCTTATGAAGCGTTTTTAGCTAGTGAAATAAAAGATAGAGAAATTTATACACTTAATGCTGATCTGGTTGCAAATGGGGCGATTCTTGATCAATCAAGACGTGATGAGGTTATATTTACTAACTTAACAACCTACGGCAGTCATACGGAAAATATTAATGCAGGTATGAAGGCTATTACAACGAGAACAGATTATGATAACTTACAAAACGCATCTCAAAAATATAATGAAGAACACGGTATAAAAGGACATTTTGAAGATCAAGATGCCCTGCAGGCACTACTATATCATCAAACAGAAGGTGATGCAGCTGAAATGGATGCAGCAAACAGAAATCTGACTGACGGAAAAGCTATATTGACAGAAGAAGAAAAAATCAGAATTAAAGCTGAAGTCGGAACATATTATGTAGAAGAAGGTAATACTGAAAAGGCTTATTCATCATTTAACAGTGATATTTATGCAAAAATGGATGAACTACTTCCTGAAGGTAAAAAAGTAGCAGATACAGCCTCACAAGCGGATAGAATGATAGCCGGCTACGGCGATTTTACAAATGAACAAATAGCAGATGAAGCTATTTCATATTTAAAAAAAGCAGCCAAGGCATATAAAGATACAGAAGAACAATTATCTGGTGCTGCAGCTGTTAATGGTGCAGGTACAGGTGCCGCAAGTATCTATCATCAAAATGCAGAAGATTATGCAACAAAAGCATTCCAATTAATTAAAAATGATGAAATTTTAAGATTAATAAAAGAAAAAGCACCAGAAGAATATGAAACTATAACCGCAAAAATTAAGCATGAAACAGAGGGGGATATAGATTTTTCAAAATTAATGCTTGAATCAACTAATGCAGAATCTACTTTATCTCAGGATGATATTGCTAAAAATAAACAAACTGTTCAGTTAATTAAAAATAATATTTCATTACTGGAAAAATCATACCGTGATTCTGTTGATAGTGAAGGTTTCAAAATGGATTTCATAAACGGTATGCGTCAGATGATGTTTATGGGTACAACAAGAGATGATGTAGATAATGTATATGCAATAGCAAATTCAAACCTAAATAAATTATCAATGGCCGCCGAAGGAAAACTGGTTGATGCAAACGGACAGCCTATCGCTTTTGATAAAGCCGTTGAAATGTTTACAGGCATGAATTTACAAGAATTGAATAATGAGTATTTGACCCATCAGGCATTGGGTGAAGCCGGCTTTGATGTATTTACTTCACTTGTAACTTTGCCGCTTGGTGGTGCCGGAGCTGTAAAATTGGTAGGCAGTTTAGGAACTGTTGGTAAAGCAGTTAAAACTGTTAAAACACTGAATACGGTTGTCAACGCTGTTGGTTCCGGTGTTGCGGTAGGAACAACTCAATATATGATAGATAGTGCTGATATGCAAACAAGTGTTATTGGTGACACAATGGAAAGAAGAGCTGCTGCAGAAGATAAATCAATGGAATCCGGTTTATCAGCGACAGTCGGCGTTGGTATCGGGGGAACAACAGAACAAGTTGCAGCAAGAGTTTCATCAACTACCGGAAAAATATTAACTCAAGCAACCGGATACTCTGCTGATTTAGGTTCTGCAACAGCAATAACAGCAGGGTTTAACGGCGGAGATTGGAGTAACGGTTTTGGAGAAAATGCCATAATAACAAGCGTTGGTTATATTTTAGGTGTCAGAACATCTGTTAAGATGAATGGAATAAGTGCAAAAAATATTGATGATCTATTAAAGCTTCATAATAAAAACAAAAATCTTCCTGCTCCATTAAGTGAAAGTAATATTAACAGTCTGAAAAAATTAAAAATTGATGAAGCTCAAAACTATCTGGATGATAGAGGTTATAAAGTTGAAATAAAAGATAACAAACTGGTTTATTCAGATAAGCAAGGATTGCATGAACTTACTTTTGATAAAGAATCAGGTATAGTATCTGAAATTCAAGATATAAGTACTAAGCTTTCAGATACGGAATTTAAGCAAATAACAGATTATATGAAAAAATGTGATAAAGCGGAATTCAATCGCATTAAACAAGAATTGATTGACGGCGGACTTACAGAAGAACAGCTTAAAAAACTGGATGAAGTAGTAATTTCAACTGCAGAACAACAAAGTGCCACTGACATTAAGAAGTTCTTGAACGATAATAATATTGAATCTAATAGTAACATTATTAATGGTAATGGTCATATTTCATTTTCAAAAGATGGAACTGAATATACATTATATTATGAAAATGGCAAACTAACTACTTGTCGTGTGAAAATTGACAAAGAAACTAAAAAATATTATGAATACGATTCTGACGGTAAAAAGACAGATATCAGCAGGGATGAATTTCTAAAACTGAAAGAATCATCAGATAACAAATTAAGCCAAGCAATAAATGAATTAAATGGTGATCCAACTCCGGAACCAAAACCAACTCCGGAACCACAACCGGCACCGGAACCTAAACCAACTCCGGAACCGAAACCAGAACTCCATGATAACCATACTATTGCTATTCATAAATCAAAAGAAATTAAACTGCCTTCTGATGCAAAACTTGTAATTGGTGGTGAAGTTTTGGATATGGAAAATTTACCTCCGAATATTAAAAATAAAATAGATAATTTACAAAACGGACAAACAATAAAAATAGGGCGTGATGATATAAATCCAAGCAATGGTATGATTAGCCGAGAACATTTAACAATTAGAAAAGAAAACGGTCAATTAATCATTAAGGATACGTCAACAAACGGTACTCTTATAATGGATAAAGAAGGACTGGAAGCATATAAATCTATCCAAAATATGAAACTTCGGAATAGGAATCTAAATACATCTGAATATGCTGCACTTGAAAAACAATTCCTGCAAAATACGGATTATGATTATGTTACTTTGAATAAATTAATGTCAAAATTAGACACATCATCACATGAGTTCCATAATATAATGAAATATACAACTACTAATAATAAACAAATTTTAGAACAATATGTTGAAACAGGAATCAAAAAAAGTTCAACTTTTGGAACTAAAGATATAACATCTAAAGATTTATCACTATTAATGACATTTAACAGAAACAATACAAATGTTATTGATTTAATATCAAACCCGAAAAATATTGATAAATTCCTTGATAAAACAAAAGAAGAGCTTTCAAAACTAAGAGAAGTTTATGGTAAAAATTACATAATCGAAACAGGCTATTCCTGGGATATCAGTAATAAAGAAATAGCTGATGCAATAGAATTTGGTTATACAGATTTTAAAGGGACAAATGTAAAAGTTTCAGCCGTAGATAATGTTTTAGATGATGTTGAAAACTTAATTCACGGAAAAGATTATATACAAAAATTTGATAAAAATACTTCACTCGACAAAATGTTTCAATCAACTCAAACAGGTGACGTTGCAAGCATAAATGGAACTATGTTTGTAAATGACGGAGAAAAAATGGTTCAATTAGCTCTTAAAGAAGATAGTTTCCGAGAACTTTTCCCTCCTGTACAAAGGTTCTCAATGCATCAAGGTGGAGTTGGAACGTGCTATTTAGATACATCTATAAATATCCTTGCAAATTCTAAAAAAGGAAGAGCCAAAATCTATCAAATGATAGGTGAAGAATACCAAAACGGTAAAAAAGTTTATTATACAACAACTCATAACAGTAACGGGCAAAAGACATATTTCGAACGATTTACAAGACATGGGAACCATCTGCTTGATAGAAACGGCCTTGCTATTATAGAACAAGGCTATTGCAAAAACAGCGGAAAAATTGCCAGAGAATGGAAACCAGAGGTAACTCAAATAATGCTAGCTAACGACGGAGGTTCCGGAGTTAAAGCATTAGATGGGTTAACCGGTGATAAAGCAATTAGAATTGTGGATAAAGATAAAATGAAAGAAAAAATTACATCACTAGCAGGCAGAGATGATGTATTTATATATGGCAGCACCCGGGATATAGACGGAAAAGGTCATGATGAATATTTAAATCGTGATTATGATTTGGCACAAACACATGCTTATTCTATAAAAGGATATGATAAAGTAACAGATTCTGTATTAATATCCAATCCTTGGCATAGCGGTGTTGAAATAAAAGTACCGATGGACGAATTTTTAAAACAATTCAGAAATATTCAAATTGCTCAAATAATGTAATTAGGAGAAATAATAATGAATTTATATGAAGAATATAGTATGATACAAAAACAAATAAATCAGTTTAGAGATAATAAAATTCCTGTACCTAAGGCATTATACCAACGTCAGTATAATACTGTAAAACAAATAAATGATACTTTTGAAAAACAACAGCGTGAAGATATATCCGATTATGCATTAGGTATCAGATATAATATAATGCTGAAATATTTTGCCGAAAAATTAAATCTGCCGGTTGAAGAATACAAACAAAAAATTCGAAATTTTCATTTTAAATTAACAGGTGAAGATTTGACAGATGAAGAAATGTTGATAAAAGACTAGTTCATATTAAAATAATGTAAATAAATCTGGATTTCTTGGTATTTGTATTATACTTATAATGTTTAGAATACAAATATGGAGAGAGATTTATGATAGATAAAACCGCAATAATTGATCCTTCCGCACAAATTGCAGAAGATGCAATCATCGGTCCTAATGTCGTTATAGGGAAAAATGTTAAAATCGGTTCTAAAACCAGAGTTATTGCAAATGCGTATATTGAATACGCCGAAATCGGAGAAGGATGTACAATCTCTCCTTTTGCAACAATCGGATCCGAACCGCAAGATTTGGGATACAAAGGTGAAGAAACAAAAGTTGTTATAGGTGACGGTACTATCATAAAAGAAAATGTTACAGTGCACCGCGGTGCAGCCTGCGGAGATTTTACAACAAGGGTCGGCAAAAAATGTTTACTAATGGTCGGCTCTCACGTTGCTCATAACTGCGTATTAGAAGATGAAGTTATTTTAGCAAATCTGGTTACTCTGGGCGGGCATGTACACGTTGGATTCGGGGCATTTGTCGGCGGTATGAGTGTATTCCACCAAAATATCAGAATCGGGAAAATGGCAATCATCAGCGGATTTTCTGCTGCACGTCAAGATATCCTTCCGTATTCCAAAGGAGAAGGCAGACCGCCGGTTCCAAGAGGTCTTAACGTTGTTGCAATGAAAAGAAGAGGTATCTCTCAAGAAGAAAGAACTATTGCAAATGAAGCATTCAAACTGCTTATTGCAGAAGACTTAAACACCTCTCAAGCAATTGAAAAAATAAGAAAAGAACTGCCTGAAAATCAAATTGTAAATGAAATGATTGAATTTATCCAATCATCAAAACGCGGAGTTACTCTTAAAACCCACAAATCAGGCTACCAATCTTTAGAGGGTTAAAAAGAAATACTGAATAAGTTATAAAAAATACCGGTATTAATTACCGGTATTTTTTTTTACTATTACCAGGATTTAATATTTCTTTCAACTATATTAGGGATTGAAAGTTTATCAATTTCCATAAGCCATTTTGCCTGTTTATCAGGAAGTTGTTCTTTAAATTTGTCGGCTTCTTCTTTGTTATTAAGCGGGTATTTATGCGCAAATTGTATTGCAATTACGCCTGACTGACCTTTTACCTTTTCTATCTTAAATATATTTTGTTCAAGGTATTTATATTTACCTGTATCGCCTACAAGTATAAAATTCACTATTGCGGTATTTTCTTTTTCATTATACATAACCTGAGCATCTAAAGGTGATTGTTTGCTGGCGCCAGCAGCTAAATCTTTTGCATAATTAAAAGGTTTGCTGTAATTTTTTATATGATAAATACCAATCAAATCAGTCCATTTATCACCGTTTTCATTTCCTTTATAGTATTCATTGATATATGATTTAGTTGCTTTTGAATAATCACTGAATTTTAATGTAAATATCTGGTTATCAAATTTGATTGTTTTTGAACTGTTTGTTTTGGCAAACACCGAACCAATTGCCAAAATACAAATGAATAATGTTATAACTATTTTTTTCATACTGTCAGTATACATTCATTTATATTATAAGGCAAGATTATTTTAATCATTATTGTGTTCGTTCATTACCCGTTTAGATATCTCAAAAACCGGTAAGTCGTTGCCGTCTTTTATATCTTTTGGATTTGGATTTTTCACCCACAAATCAACAGAGTCCTCATTTATATACTGTTTCGAATTCTCGGCAATTATATATTTTACTACATCTTTGGGTTTATCTTTATATCCTTCAATACCCGCAAAATCAAGAACTTTCATAAAATTATTCTTCATAACATAAAATGCATTTTCGACTCCGCCGGTTTTATTTGTAATTCTTGTTTCGGCAGGATTTTGTGAATAACCGGAATTATTTTTTAAATCAATTTTTTCATCAATTAAATCACCGTCAATTAATTTATTAACATTTCGTTCACCGATTTCATCTTTTATTTTATTTAACCCTTCTTTAGTAATTTTATATCCCGTAAAATAATTATCTACATTCACCGATTCAAGTCTGTATGATGTTCTAAAATTAACATCCGCATTACACCCTTGATGGTCAAGTTTTATATCAAGGTTTGGCGGGACAACCCCATTCTGGAACAAAAGCACATCTCTGATTGTTAAAGGTTTTGATTTATCTTTACGTTTTTCACTCAAGTAGTATAAATCATATTTCAAAACATCAACAGTACCTTTAACATCGGCAAAAGCATCGTGTGCATCATCCAAATTCTTGCAGAACAGGAACTTATACTGTTCCGAGAGTTTTTTTCTTGCTCCTAAATACGGATGAATTCTTTGCTGCAAAATAAACGGGTCAATAACCTTATATGCCCGTTTTGGTTTTAATTGTTCATTTGAAAATTCGTTATGTTCATTTATGGCATTATTCAACATTTTTATATCAAATTTTGAATTATATGCAACAATTATTCCGTTTTTCTTATTCAAATAATTGTTTACAAAAGGTTTCAAAACTTCTTCCATAACAGGTGCATCTTTGACATCATTATCATACAAACCATGCACTGCTGATGAGCCTTCCGGAATATGCATCTTAGGATTGATTAATTGACTGTAACCTGTTTCTGGCAAGACTTTTCCATTCTTAACCTGTATTGCACCAATTTGAATAATTTTATCCAAAGGTTTCGTGGTATCATCGGTATTTGTACCTGTCGTTTCCGTATCAAATACAACGCAATCTATACACAATTTGCCGTTCTTATCAGTAATCGGAACATCAAGAGATTTGTGTCGGGACAAATTCATTAACTCTTTCAGATTTGTTGCAAAAGAAATATCATCGGTAGGTTTTTCATAAAGATTCTTTGCCGGCGGCTCTTTTACTTCTCTGGAATCAATCGAATGTGATGTCGCAAGCGGTTTTTTGACATTATATTTATTAAACCTTTTAACCCAGGTTGTATCATTTGTTTCTGCAAGCGCATTCGCATGCTGGAATACATAAAACTCTGTTTCATCTGCCGTACTCCAGTCAAGCGGTTCTTTGGAAAGGTTTTTCCAGCCAACCTTATTAAAATCAACCCATATACCGTCTTTGTAAAGCCCTGTTCCCTGATATTCTTTATCCGTAACTTTTTTTATGTAATTATCCTCAAACCATTGCCCCTTAAAAGTCATACTTACCGGCGGATAATAATGCGAGGAAATAGAAGATGACTGCCGTTTTGAAACAACAGAAGGCAGAGAAGGGTTTGTTACATTTCTCGTTTCTGATTTGTAGTTAACAGGTGAATAGTAAACCGAGATTATTTTAGTTTGAATTGTATTCATCTTCTCACCTCCTAACCTACCAAGTCCAGTTTGCTGCCTGTATCAACGGCGGATTCCTGTGATTCATAATAACGGTTTTTAATTTTTTCATACTCTGATTCTGAATGTTTCCAATCCCTCTCAAACTGCTGATTAAAAACGTTTGCAAGTATCGGTTTTTCAAAGGCAATTGCAACTTCATTGTTCCCGCGTTTGTATTTTTCTTTGGCATTATTTCTATCAATCATGATTTTGTAATATCCTTTGATTGTAGAAAGTTTTGGACGATCTTTTTCCGTAAAATGATATTCTTTCTTTTGAAGAGAGATTGTTGCTTCGCCGGTTTGGTTAATATCTTTGATTGCTTTCTTTAGTTTTGCCCGTCTTACATAAAGTTCTTTATAATCCAGCCTTTTACGGTTAACAGGAGGAAGTCCTACTTCTTTTTCAATTGGTGCGACTGTTTTTAAGTACTCTTTAATTTCTTCATTAATTTTATCAGTATAAAGCTCGTAATCCTCTCTTTCTCCTTTTTTGAGATTTTGATTCAAACCCATTGCAGACCAGTTTGTAGAACCTATCATAACTTCTCTGTCATCAAATACTGCCCATTTGGAATGCAAACGCTGGTTTATTCTTTCATCGGTTCTGTATTCTCTTATATTAACTCCGTTTTCAACAAGTTCCTGATAAGCGGTATTACAATACGGGAACTCTCGTATAATAGACGGATCTACAATTATTTTTGCATCAAGTTCTCCGTTTTTTGTTCTCCGTATGATATTTTGGATGATTTCTTTATCGGATATAACAAATAATTCCGCCCTGAGTTTTTGGGCTGTTTTTACTTTGTTTAAAAGATAATCTCTGGTGCTTTCTTCTCCTTCTTCTCCGACATACGCAAGTTCACGCGGTTTTGTGGCAAGAATTTTGATTGCAGGATTCTCAACCGGATTTCGTTTAATTATATCAAGTTTACTCAAATCATTTTCATCATACCGTTGTTTATCTTCTTCGTTATCATAAAGAACACCTACAGTATTCATATAGTCTATATTTTCCTGCTTGATTTCTTTATTAAGCCCCTTGTAAAGTTCTTGTTCATCTTCCGATAGCGGCCCCGGAACCATTTTGGTACGTCCGAGTCTTTGCCAGGAGAATTTCCAGTCTTTATTAAAAATATCTTCCAGAATATTATCGACTTCAGAATTCTTTTTATCCGGTAATGTTTCAAGAGCAATACAGGCATCATGGTTTGCGTTTGAATGGTTTCCCCAGTTCATACCGCCGATTATAAGCTTTTTACCGTCTACAGCCACCAGTTTTACGTGCTGCAATGCAGCCCCGCCTTGAGCGGCTCTCGGATACGGAACAACATCAATATCGTTTTCTTTCAAATACTTAATCATATCCATGTTGTTATAATGTCTGTCACGTTCATTGTTACCGTTTATGTACCATTTGTGAGCATCCAAAATAATCTGAACTTTAAGATTAGGATTTTCTTTTTTCTTGTTTATAATTATCGGCAGCAGGCTGACATGCTGATCGTATCCTCCGACTACTTCCGAACCGTTTGCAGGCCATTTATGACCGTCTATCTTTGGATTTTGAAACTCGAACATTTCAATCTGGATAGAATCTTTTGCACTCTTTACATATTCAACTGTCTTATCAAATATTTGTTCGCCGTCAATAAGTGTTGTTGCTCTTGTATTTCCGACTATAGCAGACCTGCTCGGAACCGGCGGAACCTGCGGGATATATGAGAGAGATTTAATCTTCTGCATCAAATATTCAGTTCTGGATATTCCCATTTTATTTGCATCCATCGCAATTTTATTTGCGACAAAAAAAGACACATCGTCTAACGCTACAGGATGGTCTTTTTTAGGGGTTCTTACTATTGGTTTGGGAATCCGTTTTTGATAACTATCGTTCTTATTTTCACTCCCGAAAGCTATACTTTTAGGAACGCTAAACGTAATTGGTACAATAGACAAATTCGTTTTCATACACACAAATATCCAACGCTCGTAACTTCCACATTATAATTTGTGTTTTTATATCTGACAAGCTTTATATAAAGTTTGTTTAAGAAACATTACAACTTTGATACAAAAAGGATGAACTATTTTTAAAAGGTGTTATAACTAAATTATGCGTGTATTGTGTGGTGTGACTTCTTATTCATTTAAATCAAGTAATTCAAAGTTTCAAAATGAAGCAATGAATGAAAAGAATCAAAGATGGGGAAACGCGACTAAACGTGAATCTCCACTTGATACAAAACCGTTTGATTTAAGAACACCATTTGAACGGGATAAAAATCGAATCATGTATTCAGAAGGTTACGACCGTTTAAGATACAAAACACAGGTATTTTTCAACCCGCAAAATGATATGGTTTCAACAAGAAGCACCCATGTTGCACTTGTTTCTGATATTGCAAGGAGTATTTCAAAACATCTTGGCTTGAATGAGGATTTAGCGGAAGCAATCGCACAAGGTCATGATATAGGGCATACACCATTCGGACACGATGGAGAAAAAGTTCTGGATTCAATTTCACGTTCAAAAGGTTTACCCAAATTCTGGCACGAAAAAAACAGTCTGAGAATGGTTGATGATATTCTATTGCTTGAAAACAGCAAGGGAGAATTCAAAAATCTGGATTTGACCTACGCTGTAAGAGACGGAATTATAAATCATTGCGGAGAAGTTAACCAGAATTTTATAATGCCGAGAGAGGAGTTTATTGATTTAAAAACAATACATCGACCTGCACAGGTTGAACCTTATACCTGGGAAGGAGTTGTTGTAAAAATATCAGATAAAATTGCATACCTGGGTCGTGATATAGAAGATGCAAAAAAGATGGGTATATTAAAGGGAAAACAACTAAAAGAATTAAACAAAATGATGTCGAAACATCTTGGTATTCCAAATCTGGAAGCAAATAACACAAATATAGTCAATCTTTTTATTAATGATATTGTTCAAAATTCTTCACCAGATAAGGGTATCGGTTTTTCTGAACCGGTTGCAAATCTGATGGATGATATAAAAGAATTCAATTATAAAAATATATATCTAAAACCGGAGGTTAAAAAGATTAATACCAAAACTGTTGATGAACTCATAAACCCTGTTTTTGATTATTATGAAATGAATTATGATGAGAGAGCTTTTGTTAAAAATACCAGAAAAAATCCGATTCTTACAACCTTTAAAAACTGGGCGGTAAAATATACGAATACGCCTGAAAGACCCAAGAATTGTGATAATAAGATACTGTATCATCTTAAAAATCCAAAGGAGTACAATCAGGCGGTAGTTGATTTTATATCAGGTATGACGGATAAATATATTCTCCGTGTTTTCAAATTCATTCAAAAGGCTAAGTAGATTATTCTAATGCCAGCTGTTGTCTGTAGAATGGACTGTTCGCAATTCTTGTTTGAATTTGATTATTATTTTTATCTGAATGTTTATAAAGGTAGGCAAGATTATCCAATCTCTTGTTTAAATCGGTAGGCTGATATGTTTTATTAGCCTGTTTCAGCCTAATCCAATACTTTGCTTCTGTTTGCGTTGCAAGGGTTTCTTCTGCAAGCGTTGCAACTTTAGCCTTGTGGCAGCTTTCGTGTGCAATTAGACAGGCAATTTCTTCATCTGAACACTTACGATATTTCGTATTAATCAAAATATATCGTTCGCCAAAATTATTTTCACCGCTTATCGCATAATCATTTCTATAACTATATGACAGTAATGCTAAATCATAGAAAACAATCTTAACCGAGTTTTCTTGAAGATTGTCAAATATTTCTGTTGCTCCGATTTTTTCAAGCAATAACAGGGCATCTGATACTTTAAAATCATCGGTAAAATGATTCATATTATACGCAAATGCAGGTGATGCGATACTTAATAAAAAACTGCATACTAAAATTAGGGTAAATTTTTTCACGACAAATACACTCCATGCTTTGGATGTTTATACTCTATATGTAAGTAGTGTTAGGTTGATTGCTTACATATATATAAAGTATATAAGCATGATATAATTGCCTGGTTAACTAATATTGTTTACAAAAAGTAATAATTCAAACAGGAATTAAGCATTTACCCCTGCATTTACCCCTTGATTTACCCCTTCCAGATATTTAGAAGCAAAAACGGCAGATACTGCCCCGTCAGATGCAGCGGTAATAACCTGTCTTAGAGGAGTATTTCTTACATCACCGGCAGCAAAGACACCTTCTATAGATGTTTGCATTGTATTATCGGTGATAATAAAACCGTTGGCATCTTGTTCGACTTGTCCTGAAATCCCCTCAACGTTCGGAGTAAAGCCTATATAAGGGAAAACACCGTCCGTTTTGAGATTTGTAATTTCACCTGTTTTAACATTTTCAATAACAGCCGTAGTAACAACGTTATCACCTTGAATTTCTACTACACGGCTATCCCATATAAATTCAAGTTTAGGGTTTTTGAATGCTCTTTCCTGAACAATTTTATCTGCTCTTAGAGTATCACGTCTATGAACTATATACACTTTGTCTGCGAATTTTGTGAGATACATTGCTTCTTCGACAGCAGCATTTCCTCCGCCTACAACCGTTACGGTTTTTTCTTTATAAAAAGCTCCGTCACACACTGCACAATAGCTTACGCCTCTACCTATAAATTCCTGCTCGCCTTTTACGCCAAGTTTTTTGGCTTGTGCACCGCAGGCAATGATGACTGATTTGGCTGTAAATACGCCATCCAGAGTTTCTATTATTTTTGGATTTGATTTTAAATCAATACTTTTGATTTCTTGCATCGGAAACTTTTGAACATTAAATTTATCAGCGTGTTCTTCAAATTTTTCCATAAGGTCATACCCGCCGATAATAGGGAATCCCGGATAATTTTCCAATTCGAGATAATTGGACGGCTGTCCGCCCATCATGCTGATATCTAGAATTGCGGTTGATGCAGAACTTCTTGCCGCATATATCCCTGCTGATAACCCAGCAGGCCCGCCGCCAAGTATTATTATATCAAATTCATAATTCCCCATAACTCTAACCTCCGGTAATTTATTATTTTAAACTGTTTCCAGCAAGTTTTCTACCTTTAATTTCGTATCTTGCTTTTTCTGTCGTAAGTACATGTCCATCATAAAGTGAATGTGTTTCCAGCACAACTTCATTTATTCCTGAAAATGTATTTTGCTCTATTCTTATAGATACTACATCTTTTAGGACTTTATTATCCCAGTCGGCAGTTTTGGTAAATACAACAAGGTTTCCTTCCGTTGCCTGCAACCCTACTTCTGCCTTCGCTCCCGTAAAAGGGTTCTCAAGTTTTAAGACGTTACCGACTCTTGATAAGTTCCATAAATCCATACTTGTCGGCTTAAACGTTCGCGGACTGTTTGTTTCGACTAAATGTGCCTCAACCTGCCAGCTTCCAAACAATGTTTTGGGTATTTTATCAACCGAAACACCCGCCTGAATAGTGTATGCAAAAACTGTCATAACACTTAAACATAATACAACTAATAACGTTAAAATTTTCTTCATTTATACAGATGCCATTTTTGTTTGTAATTGTATTGCAGAATCTTCGTATCCGGAACGTCCCATAAGTGCATACGTATAATTTTTAGCCTGCTCAACTCCGGGTTGATTAAACGTATCAATATTATACAATTCACCTGCAATTGCAGTTTGGATTTCTAACATATAAAGTAATTGTGCAATATAGTAGCCGTTGATTTTCGGAATAGTAATTGTCACAGTCGGACGTTGATAATCAGCAAGAGCAACTCTTGTAGAATCAGCTTCCGCATTCATTAAGTCATTAATCGTTTTGCCGCCTAAATACCCAATACCTGTATATTCAAAGATTTTTGGAATTTCAAGTGTTGTATCAAATTCTTTTACTCTGATAAAGTTAATAACTTTATTGTTCGGACCTTCATTATAAAGTTGGATTTGAGAGTGCTGGTCTGTTACACCGAGCGCCTTAATAGGCGTTGGTCCGATATTTACTTTATTGCCGTTTTTATCGTATTCTTTTCCTAAAGATTCTGCCCAGAGCTGAACATACCAGTCCGAAATATATTTCAATCTTGAAGAATAAGGCATCATAACAGATAAATTCTTACCTTTTTTAGTATCCATCAGATAATGAATAAGTGCATTTTGTGCCGCAATATTTTCATGGATATCAAGATTTTTCAAAGCTAAATCCATATCCTTGATACCGTTTGTAATTTCGTCAATATCAATACCTACAAGAGCCAACGGCAAAAGTCCGACTGCTGAGAATACAGAAAATCTGCCGCCTACATCATCAGGAATAATAAAAGTTTTATACCCTTCCTGATCTGCGAGCTGTTTTAAAATACCAATATTTTTATCTGTTGTAACAACGATATTTTTTCTGTAATCATCTCCCAATTCTTTTTCCAGCAGGTCTTTTACAATCATATACTGAGACATTGTTTCTGCTGTTGAACCTGATTTGGTTATAACATTTACCAGTGTATTTTTTAAATCTAAAATACTTAACAAACTGCTTATAGTGTCAGGGTCAATGTTATCTAAAAAGAAAATTCTAGGTTGATTGTTGCGTTGTTCCGGGGTTAAAAGGTTCCAATAAGGTTTTAATAATGCTTCTGTTACTGCAATACCTCCAAGTGCCGAGCCGCCAATACCAAGAACCAGAATATTTTCAAACCTTCCTTCTACCATTGATGCGAATTCTTTAACATACCAGATAGTTTCTTCGCTGTAACCTAAGTTCATCCATCTTAACCACTGTCCCGGTTTGTCTTTTCGCTTATTTAAATCGGCTATAATATGTTTAATCTGTTCTTGATAATTATTGAACTCCTCTTCAATATTTAGACCATTATCTTCACCAATTACTTGTGCATCAACATTTTTGTAATTAAGTTCGAGCATTAATCAACCTTTCTTTCCCTAATACAAATGTACATTCTTATTTTTATTATATTATTAACAAAGAAAATTTCAAGCAAATTCCCTGATAAAGCACTCTTCAAGGGGATAATTTTTTAAATAATAGCGTAGAATCGATAAGAGATTATTAATTGTTAAATGTTAGTTTTATATAACTGTTTTGCTAATTTAACAATCATATACGTGTCAATATCTAAAACTTCTGCTATCTTATCTAACAGCATAATTGATATAAGACTTTCTCCCTCTTCAATCCTTTTGAGACGTTTCAATGAGACATTTATTTTTTCTGCAAATATTTCCTCGGGTATATTATTTACCCTTCTTAACGCTCTAATTGTCTTACCCAGTTGTTTATATATATCCATAATTATTATTTTAATATAACTTATAATATACAATTATTTGTATTATAGATTGGTGTTATTTATAAGTTAATGTTTATATACTTATAACTAATGAATAAGGAAATGTTTTTAAAGAAATTTGGTAAAAATGTTAAACTTGAGCGAATCAAAAAGGATTTAACTCAAGAGCAGTTAGCTGAGAAAATGGATGTATCAAATAATTATATTTCAGGAATAGAAAACGGTCGTTCTAATATGTCATTAGGCAAAATTCTTGAATTGGCAGATTATATTGGGACTGACGTACAGAATCTTTTGATATTTAATGATTGATTTAAACTAATTCCGGCAGCTCTTTTACTTCATAGAACATTTTGGCTGCAATTTTAAATTGTTCGGGGTTTGCACTCACATACATTTTTTCATAACCCGCTTGAGTATTATTATTTAAAAGCTTGTTTTCTTTTAAATCCTCTGCAATATAATTAACAAAGTATTCAGCAGGGTCGATAAACCTGTCCCGAGAAGTGAATTTGCTTAATATATCTAAAAGATACGGATAATGAGTACATCCGAGAACTATTTTCTCAGGATTATTTTTCAGCATCATCCCTAAATCAGATTGAACTATTTTAATATTCTCAGGGTTATTTTGTCCGTTGGATTCAACGATATCAACCCAATTATGACAGCTTTGAGGGTATATAAGCATATCCGGATTGTATTTTTTGATTTCAGATTCATATACTCCGGATTTTATTGTTGCAGGTGTTGCAAAAATTCCAAGCCGCTTGATAGGAAGCTCCGATAAGATTTTGGCACAGGATTGAATTATAGGATAAATTTTAAATCCGTAAGAATCTTTGATACTATCATAAGCTGCGGATGAAGAAGTATTACAGGCGATAATAACTGCTTTTACTTGCTGTTTTTCAAAAAAATCAAGTATAAATCTTGCATAAGATATCAATTCTTCTTTAGTCTTGTTTCCGTACGGCAAGTGCTTTGTGTCCCCAAAATAGAGGCAGTTTTCGTTAGGCAGTTTATTTCTGAATTTAGAATAAACAGTTAATCCGCCGACACCGGAATCAAAAAATCCGATAGGGTTATTATTTATGGTTATTGAAGTATTCAATGATACCCTCCGCTATTGCCTGAGCAGTTGCCTGTTGACGTCTTGAGGTTACAAGTTCGGCTCTTTCTCCGTCGTTTGATATAAATCCTATTTCCAAAAGCACTGCCGGTGCAGTCGTATGATTTATAACATAAAATTTAGACTTAAACAACCCGCGGTTTGTAGTTTTAATGGCATGGGTCATTTTTGAATGGATAGTATTTGCCAATTCTATACTATTATCGTGGTAGTAATGTGTTTCAATACCTTTCGGCTCTGTTCCCATACAAGAATTTACGTGAATACTTACAAAAAGCCCCGGATGAACAGATTCTGTAAATTTACACCTGTCCTCTAGTGATACATAAGTATCATTGGTTCTTGTCATGTAAACTTTATATCCTTTTCTTTCAAGAATACTTTGGAGTCTTTTGGCAACATCAAGGTTGATTTCTTTTTCATTAATACCGTTTCTGATGGCTCCATAATCTGTTCCGCCGTGTCCCGGGTCAATTACAACAACCTTATTGGCATGAGGAGCTGCGACTTCTTTCTTTGGTTTAGGAGCTTTAAGATTAGTTGCCCTAATTCTGAAATTTTTCCCGTCGGCACTAAAATAAGTATTAATGTCGTTAGTATTATCAATCGGAAGAGTCAATCTTATACCGATATTTTTCAACAGAGCAAGCTCTGTTTCATAAAACGGAGTTGTCTCGATTGTTTTATTAAACACCGCTTGATTGTATTGAACCGCGTTAAAAAAGTATACATACAAGTTATCAGTATTACGTTTAATCCCCCATACTACAGGTGCATCAAAGGTTAACGTCAAATCATTCGTTGAAATATTCTTTTGATGTTTATATTTAACTATATTGCATTTATTATTTACAATTGCACCTGAGGATAACTGCGCGGGATTTATAAGCAAAATAGACTGATTATCAGATGAAAATACAGGCAGATACTGTTTTGCGTTTTCTGATGTCACAACTATTCTTGTAACATTTTTATCAAATCGTCCGATTTTAATTCTGTCTCCTGAAAGATTATTAGGATTCAGAGGAATTTCTTTATTATTAAATGACTGATTGAAATTGCTGTTTGCAATATCAAATACCATTCTGGTCGGGTTAGTCAAAACAAACGGCTTTTGAATTGTCGGAGATCCGTAACCGCTTATTAAAAAACCGTTATTTTGAGGGGTCACAGAATTGATATAATATTTGCTTCTTAATTTTATATTATTTGATAAACTGCTTGTTACAAGTTCTTTATAATTCTCAGCTGTAGAATTATCGAATGCCTGCTGTATTTGAGTTAATTCTTTTGACGAATGTTTAACATTAGAATTTAAAACTGCAGGTTTAGGACTAACAGCCTGCGTTTGTATAACCATAGAATTGTAATAATCTTCTGATGCTTTTTCTTTATCTCTATAGGTGTTCTGATAAAACTGGGCATTTACTTCACTTAACTCTCTTGTCATTATTACAAGATTATTATTTATATTCCCTATTTTTACGTCATCAAGATTGAATTTTTCATCAAAATTAACAACAATACGTACAACATTAGGGTTTGTTGTAAACTGACTTATTTTAATTTCTTTTATTACCCCGGATGAGAAAAATAAATCCTGTTTTTTAGAGATTAAAACAGATGAATTAATATCAAAATATATCTTATGTTCCTCTGGGAGTTTGATAAGCTTAATCCCGTTAGTTATACTTGATTGATAGTTTCCTATTGTATTAACAAAAACTACAGCCGTAGAGGTATCAATACTGAGCCCTCTTATCTTAAAGGTCTCATCCGCAAATGCCGTTTGAACCAGCATTATTATAAACAAAAAAATTAGTACTAAAACTTTTTTCATTGAAAGTTTATAACTCCCCCTACATTTTTATTATATCAGAAAATAGAAAAGATTGACCAAAAGTATAAAAAACTATATAATTATGTTAAAAGAGTGTAGTGTTCTCCAATCGGAGGGGTTATATATGGAAACAAAAGACAGACGCTGGTATGATTCACATTTTGAAACAACAAAGACTCTTGCTCTTCTTGAAAAGCTGTCAGATGAAGAAAAAGAAGTACTTTCAGAATCTTTAATTTCAATTATTAAAGAAATAAAAGATTTTCATCGTGATGATTACGAGGATGAAACCAAAGAACCGCCTCTGAGTTTGGGAATTGATAGAGTAATAGGACTTTATCAATCATCGAACGGCAGACGCTGGTATGATAAACCTGATAGTTTAGGTTTTGCAATGAAAGCTATGTCTACACTCCCGGAAGCCGATTTCAGAAACATCATGGACGGTCTTTCTGTTACCCTGTCAAATAGATAAATTAAGGTGGATTTATGTTTGATTACAACGAATTAATGCAAATGGCAAAAGATGCATCTAAAAATGCATACTGTAAATATTCAAACTTTAAAGTCGGAGCCTGTGTCTTAACGGATTCGGGTAAAACTTTCAAAGGATGTAATTTTGAGAATTCAAGCTACGGGCTTGCAATATGCGCCGAAAGATGTGCAGTAGGTGCTGCTATTGTTAACGGCGAAACCAAAATTAATGCCATCGCAATATATTCCCCAAATACTGACAATTGCTATCCTTGCGGAGCTTGCAGACAAGTTTTGAGCGAATTCAAAAACGGTGATATTGACGTAATTACAGAAGAAAATGGCAAATTGAAGATTACAAAACTTTCATATCTTCTGCCGGAAAGTTTTTCACTCTAGATGTATATTTTTGAATGTATTTGGAAACTGTTTCACAAAGAGACGGAAGAGCCTGAAGAATTTAACTATGACCCGCTTAACCATCCGGAAGAACCTGTGGAATATGAACGCTGCGAACACGAATTCATGCCGGTAGACAGCACCGGTGAAACTTTAGCTTGTATTAAGTGCGGTTTTATAGTACAACGAAATAATATAAACGAGGTTAACTATAATTATGACTCAAATAATCAATGATTTTTATGAACAAATAAAACAAGCATCCGTTACTGATATTTTGATGTTTCTTCTGTTTTGTTTGTTAATGACTTTACTGATTTCTTCTCAGAATTTCTTTTTTCAGAGAATTATAGAAAACGGTATCAGCAAAAGAGATATTATTGCGGATAAAACTATTACCGTAATTGATACAAAAAGAACGGAACAGCATAAAAAAGATGTAGCAATGAATGTTGAACCGGTTTTAATTCCGGCAGAAGATGAATTTATAAAAGTTAACCTTGAAACATTAGAAAATTCAATTGTCCAAATAAGAAGAAAAAATGTTGATAATAGTATAAAAAGAACAGAACTCGGTTTATTATTTGATATATCAGCCCAGTACAAAAAAGACTATCTGTCTAATTACCTTTTAAATGTTTCGGACTCAAATCTCCAAAAGATTTTTGATAAAGCTAAAATAACCCTGACCTCAGTTCTTAACCGCGGGATTACCGAAAGCGAATACGAAAACAGTGATGTAGACAGAATAATTTTAAGAAGTATTCCTGCTACAACCCCGAGAAATCAAGCTACAGTTGTAACAGCACTTTTAAAAGAAATTATCACTCCAAATCTGGTTGTTGATGAACTCGCAACCGAAATCTCAAGAAAAAATGCACAAAATGCAGTTAAACCTTATGAAGTAGTGTTTCATAAAGGTGATAAAATAGTATTTGAAGGTGAACCGGTCACAAAATTAAAAAAAGATGCCCTTCGAGAAGCAGGATATAACGTTCTGGAAATAAATTATTTCGGAATTCTTGGAGTATTTGTTATTGTCGCTTTTTCAACATTTATATTTATTCAGTACGAAAAGAATTTTGAAAGAGTATTTTTTGAACCTCACCACTTAACAATTACCGGATTTTTGGCATTGGTTATCGCTCTTATTGCCGTTGCAATGCCTACAGGTTTTTCGCCGAACATATTGCCTATTCCGGCATTTATTATAATACTGTCTATTTTTACAAATGCCAGAATAGCATTTTTTGCAGCAACTCTACTATTGAGTGTTCTAATGATTGGATTGCACTACTCTATAGAATTTGTTGCAACATTCCTGCTATTAAATACATTTGCAATGATATCAATTTCAAAACTAAAGTTTTCTCGACGTTTTGATTTGATTTTAACAGGGTTAAAAATTTCTATTGCCGGTGTATTAATCGTTGCAAGTATTTATTTCTTAGAAAAATTCTTAATTGATATTGATAATGCATTTATATTAAGAGAACTATTTTTAATATTCCTAAACGGTATCTTAAGCGGAATTATCGCTTTGGGAACACTTCCTATACTGGAAAGCACTTTTGGAATTATTACTCCGTACGGACTGGCAGAACTAGCGGACCATAACCAGCCGTTATTAAAACGTTTACAGTTTGAAGCTCCGGGAACATATCACCACAGTTTGATGGTTTCCAATTTGGCCGAAGCCGCAGCGGAAGCAATCGGAGCAAATCCGATACTTGCAAGAGTTGGGGCATTCTATCATGATATAGGGAAATTAAAACGTCCGTTGTTCTTTGTTGAAAACCAATCATATTTCGGAATCGAAAATCCGCATACAAAACTTAATCCGAGATTAAGTAAAATGGTTATCACATCACACCCTAAAGACGGTGTTGAACTTGCAAAAGAATATCATCTGCCTGCCGTAATATCTAATTTTATTCTGCAGCACCATGGTGAAGGACTGGCAAGCTATTTTTATAATCAGGCTATAGCCGAAGAAGGGATTGAAAACGTCAAAGAAGAACAATTCCGATACACAGGTCCTAAACCAAATATGAAAGAAACTGCTATTCTTATGATTGCAGATGCGGTTGAATCGGCAGTACGTTCGCTAAAAAATCCTACAAACGAAGAAATCGAAGAAATTATTGCAAAAATCATTAAAGAAAGATTAAATGACGGACAGCTATCTGATGCTCCGATTACATTGAAAGATTTAAAAATAATATCTGCAACGTTTAACCGAATCCTTAGAGGTATGCAGCATCAAAGAATTAAATATCATCAGGATATAAACGAATTGGATAATAGTAATAAAACACCAATATCTCCTGCATTCGATAAAGATTTAGACGAAAAAATTAAACAGCTGGAACAAAATAAAAATGAGCAACAAGATAATTAACATTTTTACCGAAAATATTTATCCTGATTGGGAAATAGATGAAGTTAAAGTCATTGAAACCGGCAGAAAAATTTTTGACTATTATCTTAAAACCATCGTTAAAGATTCATGTCTTGAAGGTTTTGAGTATGAAACAATAACTTTTGATATTCTGTTTTGCAGCAGTGAAAAAACTCACCAGATAAATAAAGAATACAGAGATAAGGATTATCCGGCTGATATTATTACATTTGCAATTTTTGCGGATGATGATGCAAAATTTGTATTTGACGGAGATATTAATCTTGGAGAAATTATTATTGCTCTGGATAAAGTCAAAGAAGAAGCACAAAAACAAAATGTTACAGACGAATACGAACTATATTTTCTGATATCGCACGGTATCATGCATTTATTAGGATTTGACCACCAGACAGAAGAAGATTATAATTTTGTTATACAAACACAAAAGAAAGCATTGGAATACGCATTAGGTGAAAAAGAATGACAAAGTTTAAATCCCAGGGATTTGGAAATACGTTTAAAAATGCCAGAAAAGGTTTCAGACTGGTAGTTAAAAGCGAAAAAAATCTTAGAATACATTTAATTGCAGCATCGCTTGTAATTGCGGCCGGATTCTTGTTGCAATTTACAGCAATTGAATTTTGTATATTATTAATGGCAATTGCAAATGTTATTGTTGCAGAAATGCTTAATACCGCTGTCGAATTTGCACTTGATTCTATATATCACAACAAATACAGCAAAATGGTCGGAATGGCTAAAGATATCTCCGCCGGCGCTGTTATGTTTGCAACCGTTATAAGCAGTATTATCGGATGTTTACTGTTCGGTAAAGCAGCTTTTGATTTGTTTATTGTATCAGTTGTGTAAACTTTTGTTAAAATATTAGTTTTTTGTTTAAAGATTTATCCAAATCTTACCGTATATAAAAGTATCGGAAATGGGAATTAGATAAGGATAAGGTAACTAACTAATGCAATTGGTGACTTAGTATTTTATTAATTTTGCCGGACGATTTGGGGTTTTATTTATCCGGCAGTTTGTATTGGACTATGAATATGAAGAAAGGTTCTTTTTTATCTGTCGATTGGGTTGGATAATCCGATTGATAAAAGTAAGACTCAAGAATATAATTTTTCCCTATAATTTTTCACACACAGACCTCTTTCAAAGAGGTTTTTTATTTGGGAAAAATTATATATTTCTATACGGCTCGCATAACTCTGTTATGACTCGCCTGCCCCTATTTTGAAGATAATTAATCTTCAAAACAGAGTAATTATTGCTTTAAATACGATTCAATAAACCCATCCAAATCTCCGTCCATAACAGCATCAACATTCCCTACTTCATAGCCGGTTCTATGATCCTTTACCATCTTATACGGATGAAATACGTATGAACGAATTTGAGAACCAAAATTTATATCAAATGCTTCTCCTTTTAATTCCGCTAATTTTTTCTCATGCTCCTGCTGTTTAATTTCCAGAAGTTTTGATATCAATATTTCCATTGCAATCTCTTTATTTTGCAATTGCGAACGTTCCTGCTGCGATTTTACAACAATACCTGTAGGTTTATGTAAAATTCTGACGGCAGTTTCAACTTTGTTAACATTTTGCCCGCCTGCTCCGCCGGAACGCATTGTTTCAACTTCTAAGTCCTCAGGTGGTATTACAATAGTTTTTTCAACATCTTTAATAATAGGTGAAACTTCGCATGAAGCAAAACTCGTCTGACGTTTCCCGTTTGCATTAAATGGCGAAATCCTTACCAGTCGATGCACTCCCTTTTCTGCCTTGGCATAGCCATAAGCATATTTCCCTTGTATTTTTATAGTTGCAGATTTTATGCCGGCTTCTTCGCCGTCAGATTTATCTAAAAGCTCAACTTTCCAGCCCTTACTTTCAGCCCAGCGGGTATACATTCTCAACAGCATGCTTGCCCAATCCTGTGCATCGGTTCCGCCGGCACCTGCATTGACAGTCAGAATCGCATCTGCAGAATCATACTCACCGCTTAACATTTTCTGGAAATCAAATTTATCCAGAGATTTTTCAAGTTCTTCTAATTTTAAATTAGTTTCAGATAATAACTCTTCATCACCTATTTCAAAAGCAATCTCTGCATCTTCAATAGTTTGATTCCAATTATTAACCATGTCAAGAGTTTGTTTAATTTCTTTAGACTGCTGTCCTAAATCAGATGCCAGTTTCTGGTCAGCCCAAACCTCCGGACTCTGTAATTTAGTTTCAATTGCAGTCAAATCAGTCTTTAACTTGTCTAAGTCAAAGACACTCCTTGTTTTTCTTAACTCGTTCTTTTAATTCATTTAAATCCATACAGATATTTTAGTATAAATATCTATAGAATCCAACTCTTAGCCCACTACATTAAGTTTGTGCGGTTCAGGAAATTTAGGACGAGGATCAATTTCACCGGCCTTATAAGCTTCCGTATAGGCCTGGGTATAATTTGTCTTTTCTCTATCAACCTTATGACCGCCGAGTTTTACTGCTTTTTGTACCTGTAAAGCTTGATTGTACAAAGACCCTGATAAATTGAAAGACATAAATACCTCTTCTTTTTAAACTTAACTTACTTTAAAACTTAATACTTAACTCTTACATATATATAAAGTATATACTCAAGTCCAAATTTCATACTTTCGTTTTTTTGTAATATTTCTTTACACAAAAAGCAATTTTTCTAAAAAGAAATACTTTATATAAATATAGAATTAGGTATAAATTTATAGGGATAAAGATTTATGGTAACAGGTGCAGAAAATATAGGATTCAGAAAAGCCCCGCAAATTACTGTAGGAGCTCCTGAACAATTTGTAAGAAAAGTAGGCGGTGAAAAGACACAAGAAGTTTCACAAGGACCTAACTATGCAAAATATGACGGAGGAACTGAACCGAATTATGCACAATACGATATGTATCGTTCACCGGTAACAAAAGGGCGTGCCGGCGATAAGTTTGATATGATGATGTAAGGATCTGAAAATTAAGTCAGTGAAGTTTTAAAAAAGGTGATAACAAAACTGTTATCACCTTTTCGGTATTTATTATTTAGTAGGCTGGGCAAAGCGTTAGCGCGCCCATCATGCAATCTAGCCGCAGCAAGAGCATGAACCGCAGCATTCAGCAAGAGTTTCTTTTGCTTCTTCCAAACGAACTTTGATACGTCCGTCTACTGCAATACCTTCACCTGTTTTTTCAGAAATTAACAACGGGTTAATATCTAATTCATCGATGAATTTGAAATCGTTAACAAGTTGAGACAATCTCAATAATGTTTCTTCAATTTGATCCATTTGTGCAGGTTTAGTACCTCTTGCACCTTCTAACAATTTGTATGCTTTAACTGATTTAATCATTTCTTTAGCATCCATATCTGTTAAAGGAGCAATTCTGAATGTTACGTCTTTCATAACTTCAATGAATACACCGCCTAAACCGAACATCATCATAGGACCGTATTGAGGGTCTGTTGCAATACCGCAAACCATTTCACGGTTGCCTTTAACCATTTCTTGAATGATTACACCTTCAAGACCGTCTAACAATCCTCTTTCTTCAAGTTTAGAGATTAAGTCTTTGTACTCAGCTCTAAGTTGTTCTTCTGATTGAATGTTAACTCTTACACCGCCAACATCTGTTTTGTGAGATGTTGTTTTTGAAGTCATTTTCATAACAACAGGGTATCCGATAGAGTTACCGATTGCAACAGCTTCATCTTCTGTTGTTGCAAAACCTGATTTACAAACTCTGATACCGTACGCATCCAATACATCAATAGATTCACGTGTTGTTAATTGTGCTCTGCCTTCTTTTAATGAACCTTTGATGATTTCTGCAGCTCTTGCTTTATCAACATCAAATGTTTTGATTTGACCTTCAGGTCTTTCCATCCATAATCTTTGTTGATTCAATCTGTTTAAGCCGTCAGCAGCTTCTTCTGCATACATAAAGAACGGCATATTAACGTTCATATCAGATAGAGCTGAGAAGAATTCACTCTTAGTCATGAATACACCTATAACAGGTTTTTCAGGGTGTTCAGCTTTGATTTCCATTAATGCTTTTGCAACATCAATATCTTTCAAGCCTAAGAACGGAAGATAGATTGTAATAATCATATCTACGTTTTCATCAGCAATAACTGTTTCCAATGTTTGTTTGTAGTGTTCGATTGGTGCAGATGCAATCATATCAATAGGGTTTTTAACTGATGCTGCAGAAGGTAAGAAACTTCTTAATTTTTCTTTTGTAGCATCTGTTATTTTAGCCATTTGCATACCGTATTCACAAACAGCATCTGTTGCCATAATACCAGGGCCGCCTGAGTTTGTGATAATAGCAACTCTGTCGCCTTTCGGAATAGGGCAGTTAGCAAAAACTTTTGCTGTTGCAAATAAGTTTTTCAAAGAGTATTCTCTTATAACGCCTGATTGTTGTAACAATGCGTTTGCAGCCTTATCCGCACCTGCCAGTGAACCGGTGTGAGAAGATGCTGCTGAAGCACCTGCTGCAGAACGTCCTGCTTTTAATGCTAAGATTGGTTTTTTCTTAGAAATTCTAGATGCTAATTTTCTGAAGTTTGCAGGATTTTGGATTGATTCCATATAAAGAAGAATTTGTTCAACGTCATCTTCATTTTCCCAGTATTCCATAGCTGTTTCAGCGTTAACGTCTGCCTGGTTACCGATTGAAATGAATTGTGCAAAACCTAAGTTTAAGTCTTTTAAGATGTTTAAGATACCGCCGCCTAAAGCACCTGATTGAGATACGAAACCGATGTTTCCACGTTCAGGTAAGCTTTCTGCAAAACATCCGTCCATTCTGATGTCAGGGTGAGTATTTACAACACCTAAACAGTTAGGCCCTACACATCTCATACCGTATTCTCTGACTTTTTCCAATAATTGTTTTTCAAGTTCTGCACCTTCTTTACCAGTTTCTTTGAAACCTGCAGTAATGATACATAAACCCTTGATTCCTTTTTCATGGCATTGGTCAATTGTTGATAAAACAAATTTTGCGTTAACAACAATGATTGCTAAATCAACTTCGCCAGGGACTTCAAGAACTGAAGTATATGCTTGTAAACCTTCAATAATACCGCCTTTAGGGTTTACAGGGTAGATATTACCGTTAAATTTGTATTCTTGTAATCTTTTCATGATATCTGAGCCGATTGTGTGTTCTTTGGTTGATGCACCAATAACCGCAATCGATTTCGGTCTCATAATTTTGTCTAAATTTTGCATGTTTTCGCCTTTCTTTATTTTGTAAGTTCCAATAACTTGTATTATATTTTGTTTTAATCTTGTTATCTAAAATTTTGGTAAGAGTTTCTTATTTTCCCATTACTCCTAATATCCGTTTTCTATCCACTCTCTGTTTCTAAAATTTGCCTTTAATTCTTTAGCAATATTTTCGCAGAGAGTTAAATCCACATCAAAATCTTTGTATCCGGAAACAACCGATAATGTTGTTTTGAACCCTTGATTGTGTGCTTCTATCGCAAAATCTTTCATTGCCTGATAAGCATTATCAATTTTAGGCTGCGAAAGTTCTTTGTATAATTCTTCATTCTGGGCATTCAAACTGATTGAAAACTCATCTACCAGCCCTTTTAATTCCGGCAGAATATTTTTCTTATTGATAGCGTTGCCATGCCCGTTGGTATTTACTTTGATATATGTTTCCGGATAATTCTTTTTAATATACTGTGCCACTTCTTTCAACTGTTCAAACTTCATTGTAGATTCGCCGTAACCGCAGAAGGTTACACCTTTATTGATTTTATCAGTATATTTATTAAGTTGTTCAATAACATCAGCAGAGGTTGTCTTTTCCGATTTTAGCCACATATCCTGACCGCAAACATCGTCTTTATCACGTCTTAAACAAAAAATACAATCATTAGTACACATGTTGGTTAAATTAATATAAATTTTATCATCTAATATGTATACTAAATTGTTATCAGACATATACTTAAATACCTCAATAATATTGTCACATATCAAGGGGGTAAATCAAGAGGGTTATTAAATTAAAAGATTATTAGTATTATTTTTTAAGATAAAGTCCAAAGCTTCAATAATTTCGTTATAATCCTCCATTACAACAAGCTTACTTCTGTATTTTGCGGCGTTTGGAACACCTGCAATGTAGAATGGATAAAATTTTCTAACGAACTTTAATCCGCCTTTTTCTCCTCTGAGTGCAATTTCCATATCCAGATGTTTTTTCATCGTATCAATTTTTTCTTTTAATGTTGGCGGCGGAAGTTTTTCACCAGTATTAAGATAATGCTCTATCCTTGAAATTAAGGTAACATCACCTAATGCACCTCGACCAATTGCAACCCCGTCAGCATGAGATTCTTCAAGACACTGTATTGCCGAATCTATTGACACCACATCTCCGTTTGCAAAAACCGGAACATCAACATTTTCTTTTAATTCTCTTATTCTTTTCCAATCAGCCTTGCCGGAATACATCTGGTTTCTGGTTCTTCCATGGATAGTGATAAAATCTGCCCCTGCTTCCTGCATATACTGACCGAACGGAACATAATTCATTTCCTGCTGCGTATAACCGAGTCTGAATTTTACACTAACAGGAATACTAACACTTTCTTTTACAGCTTGAACTATATCATAAGCCAAAGACGGATTCCGCATCAGGGCACTGCCATCCTGTCCTTTTACAACTTTATTAGCCGGACAGCCCATATTAATATCTATAACATCAGCCATAGATTCAAGGTATTTTGCCCCTTCTGCCATCAAAGCAGGTTTGTGACCGCTCAATTGATAAATAATCGGAGAATGGTTCTCATCCCGTTTTGTCATATCTGTTTCTTTGACGTTATGAAGAGCTTCCGAACTTATCATTTCAGTTGTTAATATACAGGTTTTCGACTGCTCACGTACCAAACTTCTTAACACGTAATCAGTAATCCCTGCCATTGGAGCCAGTGAAACTCTTGTTTGTTTGAGAATATCTTTAATTTCCATATTTCGCTAATTCTTGAGCTCTTGCTTTTGCATACTGTAAGTACTCATCATCTGTTGTATAAGATTGAGCAAATTTCTTATAAAATTCTAATGCGTATTTATACTGTGCGAGTGTATCATAATCAACCGCTATCAAATAATTTGCCAAATACTGCTGAGGATTGTATTGAAGAGCTTTTTTGTAATCGCTTATTGCCAAATTTCTTTGTTTCTTGGCATCATAAATCATTCCTCTATAATAGTAAGCATCAGAATTTGTATTATCATCTATTATTGCCTGATTAAATGCTTTTAGAGCCTCATCATATTTTGCGGCATTGAATAGTTCTGCCCCTTTTTGAACTTGTATCTGACTTGTAACTTTATTTATATCACTGAGAGCAGATGATGCATTTGTATTTTTAGGATTTAAAGAAACAGCTTTTTTTAGATATGACTTTGCATTGTACCAATCTTCTTTATTTGCATATAAAGCACCTATTGTATAAACAATGTCCGCATTGTTCGGCTCCATATTTTGAACCTTTTTATAGTATTCAATCGCTTTATCCGTATTATTCAAACCTTCATAAGATGCCGCTATCCCAAGTAGTGAATCTCTGGTCGGAGGATTTATTGCAGAATACATTTCGATTGCTTTTTGATAGTCTTTTTTAGCGTAAGCATTGTATGCGCTGCTGGCAGACTGTGCAAGCATTGTTTCATTTAAATCATCAAGAGTATTTTTAATGGTTGCATTATTCGGGAACCTTTGTTTTGCAGTGGTTAAAATTTCTTTTGCCGCTTGATAATCTTTTTTCTCAGCATAACAAAGTGCTATATTCGTATAAATATCAGGTTTACTCTTATCATACTTTAAAACACTTCTATAGAATTTAATTGCGTTATCAACATCATTCTTTTTGTGATATTCAAGTGCATAATCATAAATCATTGAAACCATTGATTTATCAACTTGTGAAGAAGATTCCATATTTGCAAGTAGTTCTTCCGGAGTCATTGAATTACGTTTTAAAGTAACAATCTGCTGCCTTATAACACTGTTTGTAGGATCAAGTGAAAGTACTTTTTCATAAGCATCAATTGCTTTCGCATTTTCTCCTGATGCCTCTAAACATTGTGCTGTATATAAGTTTGCATTAAGATTATCCGGATACTCGGTAAGAATTGATTTATAAACTTCAAGAGCTTTCGGATAATTTTTTTGTGCCTGGAACAGAGTTCCGATATTAAGTCTTGTATTTATTCTTGAATTGATATCGGTAGATGATGCACTGTATTCTTCCGCCTTTTTATAAAAAACAAGAGCGTTAACGTAATCTCCTTGTTTTTGTTTAATTGCGCCGATATTGGCATTAAGTTCCGGATCCCGCGGATTTTGTTCCAGTTTTTTCTGGTAAATTCTCTCCATTGCATAGAGAATTTCCGGGTCACTGTCGCCTTCTGACATTGCAATATTATACTGTTGTACGGCTTCATCCTGACGACCGAGTTTGTCTAAGAGTCTTGCATATCTCAAAAGCAAAGGTCCGTTATGCGGATCTAGCTTTACCGCTTCTTTATAATAGTCTGCTGCTCTATCATTATTCCCGAGAATTTTTATCATATCAGCAATTTGTGCAGTTGCAGTTTTTTGATACTTAGGATTTGAGCGGATTTGTTCAAGTTCGTATATTGCAGCAGGAAGTTTCCCCGACATTCTTAACTGATCGGCTGTACTGTATCTTGATTCCGGCGAAAAATCGTAGCCGAGTTTTTTTAAGCAGTACTGCAGACTGTTTGCGGCAGATACTGCTGTTGCATATCCGTTTTGGATATCATCTTGTTTTGGGTAATACTTAACATAAAATAAAGCACTTCTGAAATCATCACAAGCGTCTGAATAATTTCCGGCTTTGTTTGCATAATATGTAGCTCTTGCGAGATAGGCATTAACAATCCCAATTCTTGCAGAATTATCCAATGGATTTATTCTCAGGGCTTTTTTAAATTCATCAATTGAACTTGAGTATTGTGATTGATAAAGGTACTGCTGACCTAAATCATAATGTTCTCTAAAATCTGCAAATGAAGGAGCTGCAAGGATTAAAGATAATATACAACCTAAAATAATTCGCCTTTTTTTCATAAAACTATTTTATATCAATCAAAAAACTTGTACACCCCCAGTTTAATATTTTATAAATACAACAGGGCTGACAAATTTATTTGTCAGCCCGAAATTTTTAATTGTTTACAACATCATAGAGTGCATCCACTATTATAGGATCCCACTTTGTTCCCGCTTCTTGCCGCATAATTGCAAGAGCTTCTTCTTTTGACATTGCTTTTCTATACGCTCTATCAGAAGTCATTGCACAATACGCATCCGCAACAGCGATAATTCTAGAACCTAACGGAATTGACATTCTCTTTAATCCTTCAGGCTCGCCGGAACCGTCATAACGTTCTTTTTGATAACAAATATATGGTACAACTTCTGACATAAAATTGATATTCATCAGTAAGTTAACACCCACGTTGGCATAGTTTTTGAGTTTGTCCCAGTCTTCTTTGCTCAACTTGCCTTTTGTTGCAAAAAGTTCTTCCGGAAGTGTAATCTTACCGATATTTTGTAACAAACCTGCATAATAAATAAGGTCTTTTGTTTTTTCGTTCAAGCCCATTTCCGCAGATATACGTTTTGCCATTTCTGCGGTATTTCTTGAATGAGAAACGCTGTACTGACCTTTGATATCAACAGCAGTTGCAAGCGATTTCACGAAAGCTTCCTGATTATCGCCTAAATCACCAATAAGAGCCGTTAATTCCGCTCTCATATGGCGAAGGTCTGTTATATCAGCCTCCGGATTCGCAATAAGTTCATTTGTATCATTTATTGTTTTTTGAAGTGAAATTGATGTCCCGAATAATCTTGACATTTTTTCTATTAAATCAATAAACTCTTGCCTTACAGATTTTTCTTTATAAGATTCAATAACGAAAACACCAACAACATTTGCGTTGTTATGCATCGGAACAGCAGCAAAAAGTTTTATATTCTTCTCTTTTAGTTCCGGGAACCCGTCATCAGGGTTTGTAATGCTGACTGTTTTGATATTTTTATAACATTCTGTTACAGGGTTGTCCTCATCAAAATTGTATCCGATATTTTTAGAATAAATACTGTCTTCTATTTCAAGTGACGAGCCTGCAAATACTAAATCCTTATTTGCATTATCTAACCCGCATGCAAATTCTTTTTTAAGATAAACATGACATATATCAACTTCAAGAATTTGTGCCATTGTTTTTGCAATAGAGTTATAAATAATATAGTCATCTTTTGAATTGAATCCGATTACGCTGAGAGTCTTGTTAATCGAATAAACAGAGATAAGTTCACTCAACTGATTTTTCAGTTTTGCAGCTTTATTTTTTTCACTCTTTCCTATTTTTTTTGCCAAATCTTCGGAAATAAGGTTTTCTGAAATAAAATCACCGAGGTTAAGTGCAAAAATTTCTTCTAACGGATCGCCGTCGACTAAATCAACGGAACGCCCGAATAGGGATGCACCTAAGTTTTCTTCTGCCATATTTTCTTACCTTCTTATAATATATTGACTTGTTATTTTATATTACGGCACAAATTTTAAAAACTTTGATAATTTTTACAAAAATTATACTTTGGTTATAGATGAATTATACTTAAGTGTGAAATTTATATTATATAGTTGTAGATCTGTTGAATATTTTGCTCCAGCAAGTCTGAACCACCTAAAAACACTGCAAACTCAGCACTGTTTTCACCAAGCTGTTTCAAATCATTCAATGCAAGCGGAGGCCCTGCAGGAGTTGTTCTGGCGGGGTTTTTAGGATTCGACAAAATATCTGTTGAACGAAGTATACATATACCTAAATCCTCTCCTTTTACTTCATACTGAGTAAGCCCTTTAGTCACAATTCCAACACCGTTTGCCCAAACGCCTCTCTGCATCGGTGCTGTATTGTTAAACGCTTCCAGCCCCTTTGTTTTAGGCAGATTTTTTCTGATATCATAATCCGGATTAAATTCTCGTTCAATTATTTGATTTGTATCTTCTGAATATGTTTTATAAATCTTTTCATTAGTATTAAATACAACTTGCAGATTATGATTTGTATAAGTATTAACCCAGTCAATCTTGAATTTTATCATATCAGACTGAGTATCAAGTTCCGCAATTACATTCAGAATATCTCCGATATCAATCTGGAATTGAATTGCAGAACGAATCGAACCTTCATACAGGACTTTAGAGCCAAGAAGTTTTCCGTATTTGCCCTTATCATTTTCATCCGGTCCTTCATTGTAGCTGTCGCCATTATCAATATAGTCTATGAATTTCAATTCATAGTTTCCTATTTTAATTTTATTATCTTCGATTGATAAAAATATTTTTGAGTTCCCGATACATTTATCGGAGACAAATACATCTGTCGTTTCACATTCAGGAATTAGTGACATAGTTTTGTCTTTATCAATAACAACATTTGCTAAATATGTATAAATCTCGCAATAATCTTCTGTTACAGGAACTCTTAAAGTGTCCGTCAAAAGTTCTTTTTCAAACCCCATTTGAGTATCAAGCAGCTGAAATCCGTCTAATTTTTGAGATGTCGAAAACTCAACCGTTCCTTTATATTTCCCACCGAGATTTATAATTTCAGTATCAGAAATTTTGTTTTTAAACTTTATTTCATCAATAACAGTATTTGCAATCTGTTGTATTTTTTTATAACGCACAATATCTTCTCTATGGACATCATCTAAAGAACAACCGTAGATTGAGTCATGTGCCTGATTCTGAAGCAAAAACTTGTACGCATAATTAATTATTCTGTCATATTTATTTGATTCATGTTTAAAATATTCTCTCAATCTGTCAGCCTTATCTAAAAGGTGGGATGTTTCAATATTAAGGCGTTTCAAATCAAGTCTTGATGAGTAACTTCCCTGAAGAGTAAAAGTTTTTGAGTTATCTCTTAATTCTCCCTTATATTCATATTTTGAAAAATTATCTTTTACAAGTTCGATATAGTCAAAGATTGAGCCAAGGTGTATTTCATATTCATCAAGTCTTTTATTAACATCATCAACAATTGTAAGGATATCAGAATGTACCCCCAAATGGTCGCCGCCTATCGGCATTAATAAAACATCTCCGGAATGCACAGCAATTTTATCAAGCTCTTTTTTTATACATTCCGCTTTTTTATCAATATCCATTTTTGATAAAATATAGTCGTTAAAATACCCGCGGACAAGATTAATACAATTTATAGAGTCGTTATTTTGGTTGTGCTCACTTAGTTCCGTATCAACATTTACCCTTCCCCAGAGAAATTCCGACGGAATATCGCCGCATCCTCTCCAGACAATTGCGGTATTAATACCGTATTCCTTCAAAAGAGGGATTGTATTCGGAGTATGTCCGAATGTATCTGCAAAATACCCGAGAAAATCTTCACATCCCATTTCTCTTGCGTATTTTAAACCGATTTCCAAATTTTTCCTGATAAGTTTTTCATCAGTCAAAAACTCATCGGTCAAACAATAAAAAGGACCTATAAAAAGTTTTTTTTCGGTGATAAACTTTTTTACAATCTCAGTTTTTTCCGGCCGCATCTCAAGATAATCTTCTAAAGCTGCCGTTTGACCGTCAAAATAAAAAGACGGAAGTTTATCGGTTTCCAGAAGTTCAAGAACGTTATCAAAAACACGTAATAGGCGCATTCTGAATACTTCAAATTCTCTATACCATTCTCTGTCCCAGTGTGTATGTACAAAACCGATAACTTTTTTCTTCATTAGATTTAAATACCTCTTAATTGTTTTATCTTTTAACTTAACGAGATTCTTCGACTAAAGCCTCAGAATGACAAAATGTCTACTCACTCTTCACTAATCACTTCTCACCAGCTTAATCACTTAATCACCCAATCACTTAGTCACTTGATAAAAATAGTCTGCTCTCTATCCGGTCCGACACTGATAATTGATATCGGGCATTCTAGAAGTTCTTCAAGTCTTTTCAGATATTTTTTAGCATTTTCAGGTAATTTATCATACTCTTTTATACCTGTTATATCTTTCCCCCAGCCGGCATGTGTTTCATAAACCGGTTCCAAATATTTATGAATAAATACGTCTGTCGGGTATGAAGTATAAATTTTACCGTTTCTGGTATCTTTATAAGCTTTACAAATTTTTATTTCATCAAAAGAATCAAATACATCAATTTTGGTAAGAGCAATAGATGTAAGACCGCCAACAAGTACTGCATATTTCATAATAACAGCATCAAACCACCCGCAGCGGCGCGGACGTCCTGTTGTAACGCCGAATTCGTGTCCTATTTCTCTTATTTTGTCGCCTGTTTCATCTTTTAATTCAGTTACAAACGGACCTTCACCGACTCTTGTCACGTAAGCTTTTGCAACACCAATTACTTCATCAATCATTTTAGGACCAAAGCCGGAACCGGTTGAAGCACCGCCGCCTATAGGACTGGAACTGGTTACGAAAGGATATGTTCCGTAATCGACATCAAGCATAACGCCTTGAGCCCCCTCAAAGAGAATAGAATCATTCTTATGCTCTCTCAACAAATCCTGCCATTCAAAACATACGTAAGGTTTAAATATTTCCGCATATTTTTCACAAAGAGAAGTTATACATTCTTTAGTGAACGGTTCTAAACCATATACTTTTTCTAACTGTTTATTTTTAAGAGGAAGTATTATATCCAGTTTCTCGGAAAGTGTTTCGGGAGAATACAAATCCTGTATTTTTAAACCGATTCTTGCATATTTATCGGTATACGTTGGCCCGATTCCTTTTTTGGTTGTACCGATTTTACCTTTGGTACTGTGGGATTCTGAATACCCGTCAATTTCTATATGGTAAGGCATTGTAATTGATGCCAGAGGGCTTATTTTCAGGTTTGATACGTCAATCCCTTCATCAATCAAGTCGTTAACCTCTTTTGCAAAAGATTCAGGATGAATAACCGTTCCCGGACCGATCATACATATCTTGCTTTTATATAAGATTCCTGAAGGTATCAAGTGAAACTTGAAGGTTTTATTATCCGCTACAACAGTATGACCTGCATTGCATCCGCCTTGATAACGGATAATCATATCCGCATTTTGAGCAAGCAAATCTGTAATTTTTGCTTTTCCTTCATCACCCCATTGAGCACCGACAACAACCGTATTTTTCATAGTAAATCCTCTCAAACTAAATAGAGGTTGAACTTTTGGCTCAACCTCTTTTGTATACTTAAACTTTTTCTGCCATTTTTAACAGGTTACAATTTTCTGATCTTCTTCTCTCCTCGTCTTTGTAGATTTTGGTTCTGTTAATAACCTCATCAAAGTCGATTTTGTGAGCGTCAAAGTCAGGTCCGTCAACACAGGCAAATTTTGTTTCTCCGCCGACCGTAACACGACAGGCACCGCACATGCCTGTACCGTCAACCATTATCGGATTCATACTTGCTTCTGTATAAATACCTTTATCTCTGGTCATATTTGCAACCGCTCTCATCATTGGCATAGGACCAACAGCAATTGCATAATCAACTTTTTCTGAATTCATAATTCTTTCAAGTACACCTGTTACGAAACCTTTTTCGCCGAGTGTACCATCATCTGTTGTGATAAATAACTCAGTACAGGCATCTTTCATTTTATCTTGCCAGAAGATTAAATCTTTTGTTCTTGCACCCATAATCATATAAACTTTGTTGCCGGCTTCTTTAAACGCTTTTGCAATCAAATAGCAAGGTGCAGCCCCGTACCCGCCTGCTAAGCAAACAACGGTACCGTATTTTTTAATATGGGTTGGCTGTCCTAAAGGACCTACGATATCAACAAGTTCATCGCCCACTTCTAATTGTGCAAGCTTTTTGGTTGAATACCCGACTGCCATAAATACAAGAGTCAATGCTCCCGTTTCTTTATTAACATCTGCAATTGTCAGAGGAACTCTTTCACCGTTTTCTTCTGCTCTGAATATAATAAACTGTCCTGCTTTTGCGTTTCTTACAACGTAAGGAGCATCAATAGTTATTTCATATTGATTCGGACAAAGTTCTTTTTTTGATAAAATTTTGTAACCCATACTAAACTTCTCCCTAACTTTAAATCGTTACTTTATAAGTTTAGCATAAAAATAAGTTTATGGTAAAACACCTTCCATCATGTCATTCAAAGAAACCTTGCCGACTCTTGCAGGAGTTGAGTATGAAGTTCCGCCTATCCCTCTTAAAAGATATTCATATTTCTTTTTATAAGGTAATTCAACTCCAGGCTGACCTGTTATATTTATACCTAGAATTTTTCCGTTTTCTTCAACTAAATGTCCTTTAAAAGAGTGCCGTTCGTAATGTTGTGTGAATATCGAATTTCTAGAGGCTGAGGATTTTGCGATTTTGCCGTTATGAGCAAGTGCTCCAACTCCTTCTACTCCGTCAATAGCAAGAAAAACATTAACGGATTGTTTCGGATTGGTTTCGTTGCTTGCAGTTGCAAAAAATCTGCACCCTTTTTGGAGTATAGATTTAATCGTCTTTGTAATAGGACTAAATTCCTTGTCAAGTAATTCTTCCTGAATAGCTTTTTTCTGCAGATAACCGGATTTGTCTGAAAGTTCGCCGATAGTACATGAGCGAGATTCCGTCATTGAAATATAATCAACTTTATGTCCTTTTTCCATTGATTTATTTAATTCTTCAAAACGTTTATCAACCAATGATTGAGGCAGATTTCCTCTGTATTTTATCAGTTCGTATAAGTTTTTTTTGTGGTTTAAACGTTCAATATTAGCAAACGGATTTGCACGACGTAAAAATGTTTCTACAATTTCACCGTGCGCTGCGTATTTTCTAAATTGAAGTTTTAACATACTTCTTAAACCCGAAATATTTTTGAATTGGTCAAATACTACAATCGTTTTAGGTTTTAATGTAGCGTTTTTGATAAACTCTCCTTCAGAAGATAAAATCCTTACATTTACCCCTTCTTTGGTTCTACTGTCTTCCAATATGTGATATACTTTTCCGTCTTTTGGATTTGTCCATTTAACTCGTTTATAAGTATCTTCCATTTTATTGGAAGTTAATCTTTTTAAATCTTCCGCCGTTGCTTTAGGAAATGTATATTCAATTTGTTCCGATTTTATCTCTCTTATTGCAATCTGATTCAACCGGCGGGCAGTTTTGCCTATTTCGGTCGAAAAACGTTTTATCGGGGTAATATTATTTAACGAGAGATTCATACTGTTATAAATCCGGTAAAAAAAATTTTTGCTATTTACTTTTGTTAAGTTTTTGATTTTCTAAAAAAGCTCGTATATTATTAATAAGAGAGTATACTTTATAGGGATAGTAATAGAAATATGAATAGAAAAACACTCAAATATGTGTTGTTAGGATTTTTTATATCACTTATTTGTGCGCTGCCATCATTTGCAGCACCGGTATCATTTCCTAATATTAATATCGGAATGCAGCCTGCCAACACACCACAGGACTTTACAAACGGTGTACAAATTGTTATATGGTTAACCATTTTAACATTAGCACCAAGTATTTTTATCATGACAACATCGTTTATAAGAATAGTTATTGTTTTGTCTTTAACCCGTCAGGCTCTGGGTGTAAATACTTTACCGCCAAACCAGGTAATTACAAGTCTGGCATTGATTTTAACATTTTTTGTTATGTCGCCGACTTTAAACCAAATTAACGATAAAGCCTTGCAGCCTTATATGCATAACCAGATAACGCAGCAGGCTGCACTGGATAGGGCAATCGTTCCTGTTCGTGATTTTATGTTTAAACAGACTAACGAAAAAGAATTGGCACTATTCGTCAGGATGGGAAAACTTGAAAAACCGAAGAATAAAGATGATGTTCCGACATATTGTCTTTTACCGGCATTTATCTTAAGCGAACTTAAAACAGCGTTTACAATCGGGTTTGTTATCTTCTTACCGTTTCTGATTATTGATATTGTTGTATCATCGGTTCTTGTATCAATGGGTATGATGTTCTTGCCGCCTACAATGATTGCACTACCTTTTAAACTGATAATGTTTGTTCTTGTAGACGGATGGTATCTGGTAGTTAAATCTCTTGTTGAAGGATTTGTGAGGTAATAGAGTATGAATCAGGATATTATTATTACACTTCTTCAAAAAGCATTTGTACTGGTACTTGAAGTATCTGTCCCAATCCTTCTTGCCGGCATGATATTAGGTCTTATTGTCAGTGTATTCCAGACTGTTACTCAGATTCAGGAATCCACTTTAACATTTGTTCCTAAAATTATCGGCAGCGTAATTGTTTTGGTAATACTGCTGCCATGGATGTTTAATTTATTTATCGGAACATTTAACGAGTTTATGGACACAATTCCACGATTGATAGGCGGTTGATGAATGATTGATTTGTTCGACATATTTTCTCCTGCAAATATAATCTTGTTTATGGCAATAGTTACAAGATTAAGCGGAATGTTTGCATCTGCTCCGATGTTTTCAACATTTCCGATTCCTCAGCAGGTCAAAATATGGTTATGTGCTGTCATATCTTTTTTAATATTTCCTTTGATTCAATCAAAAATCAGTTTTATGGCGCCGACATCAGTACCTGAATTGACTGTTATTCTATTCAGAGAGTTTTTAATCGGGTTTGCAATAGGTTATTGCGCAAACGTTTTGTTTATTGCTATGGAACTTGGTGCAAACATGTTTTCAATACAAATGGGCTTATCTGCGGATATGGCATTAAACCCTATGTCCGGAGGCTCATCTCCTGTTATTACACAGATGTATACCTGGATGCTGACAATGGTATTCATATCTATAAATGCACATCATTTGTTATTTTCGGCGTTTTATAACAGCTTCAATGTTATGCCTATAGGATACGGGTTCGGGTTTTCACCGGAGGTTGTACATCAAATAATATTTATTGTAAGCCAGATATTTGTAATTTCTTTAAAAATTTCGCTCCCGATTTTTGGGGTTTTATTTATTACTGATGTACTTTTAGGTTTTACCTCCAAACTTATGCCGCAAATGAACATATTTATGGTTTCAATTCCTTTAAAAATATACTTGGGATTATTATTATCAATTATGTTTGTACGCCCGATTGTGGAGTACTTAAATATACTGGTTCCAAAATTCATGGAAACGATTTGTGCTGTATTCTGACAGACCATGCCTGTTTTGTAACAATTAAAATATCTTACTATTACTAGGTTTTACCCTTTTTTAGTTTTTTATTGTAACAATATAAATAAAATCATTAAAGAAAATGGAAAACTGTCCGTAATTTAATTATGTAATAAGTATCGTCTACTAGAATTAAGTGAGGAATTGATTATGGACTTAAATCAAGATTTTCAGTTTGTTAGCGTATCAGATTCAATCGCAGAACACGAACTGAAAAATGAGGTTTCCGCAGAACTCGGAAACTTTTTCGACAGCGTAATGTCAACAGTAGTAGATTATTTTGAGGAGGCAGTAGTAGAATAGTTTAGACAATTGAATAGTTGGATTTATGAAATGGCGGGTAAAATTACCCGCCATTATTGTATTAAACAAATTTTCCAAGAATATTCATTAATTCAAATTTGTTTTTGAGTCCTGAAAATTTTGTTAAAACTTCTCCGTTTTTGAATAATATAAATGTCGGAAATCCCATTACGCCGAATTGGCTGACAAGAGACGGATTCTTATCACCGTCAATTTTTCCTATCCATATATCAGGAAGCTCTTTAAATACTTCGTTCTGTTTCTGACAGTAACTGCACCATTTGGCAGAAAACACAATAAGCTTTAACCCCTGTGATATTGTTTCTTTAAAATTCTTTTCATCAATTTCAACAATCATGATAACCTCGCTTTTTTATTATCATAATTTGTTTATATATTTTTTCATTCGACTTTAGGAGTAGTACTGCTTATTTCCCAAAGAAAAAGACTACCGAAGTAGTCATCAAATTTGTAATTATAGGGAAAAATTATATAGAAAACCTTATTTTTTATTCTCTATGAGAATAATTTGAATGTTTTTTCGATATTATCGTTTCTGACTTGTTTTAGAGAATCCATTTCTGTTTTGATAGCGTTTCTTTCGGTTTCAGTTTGAGAAAGAAGTGTATCGTATTGTGTATCTTTTCTGTTTATTCTTGAGGTTTCAGCCTCATAAACAGCTTCGGCTTTTTTAAGTTCTTTTTCATCGGCAACTTCTTGCAGCATACTATCGGTAGAAACAGCGACTTCCATCCAGGCACCTTTCCCGTCATCACCCGCTTCGGCATCGTATTTGTGTAAAAGAACTTCACCGTTTGCCAGCATATTGGTTAACCATTCGTAGTCATCACCATAGTTGGCAGTATCAAATACTTTTACACCGTTTGCACCGCTTTCGGTTAATGCTGCATACAAATTTACATAGTATGAAAATTCTTCAACATCACAATCCGCCTCAGCTTTACCAAGATATTGTTCTGCAAATTTTTCACCCATGTATTTCTTTTGATATTCTTCTATATTATTGTCATCAATTGTAACGTTATATTCAGTTTCTAATACCGTTTTATCAACAGCTGCCCAATTTTTATTATCATTATAAGCTTTTTCCATTGTCGCATTTGCAACATAAAACTTGCCGGCATCTTCACCGTTTAAGATTTCAAGAGCATAAGGAATTTGAACCCCTTTATTATACCCCCCGAACATTGTGTTAAATGTTGCATCTTTATACGATACCGTACCATCAGTTTCGACGTACTTGTATTGAACTTTTTTAGCATCTAATGCTGTCATATACTCGTTATAAACCCTGTCTGACTCATTAGACAATTGGAGCTTTTGAGCTTGAATTCTTTGAGCTTGATACTCTATGCGGTGCTGTCTGGATGTTAATTGCAGCAAACGTACCTGTGTAGCAGCTAAACCCATTTTTACTCCTTTTTCTAGTTCCTTATATGACAGTTAACGGCATTTTTCTTTATTTCTTTAGAATAAATTAACAATTTGTTACATTATTAATTTTTGTAACAATTTATGTAATTTACTGGTATATCTTAATTAAAAATTGTATAATCAGTATATACACAATACAATATAAAAATCCAACTATCACTATCTTTTTAAACCAAGTATGATTATTTAATCATACTTTTTATTTTGTTAAAAAGTATGATAGTGAAGAGAGGTTTTGTCATTGTGAGAGATAACACAATCCATTATTTCAACAGATTACTTCGTCGTTTCACTCCTAAGAAAATGTCTACTCACTCGTCACAATTCACTAGTCACTCGTCAAAAAGATTACTTCACTTTGTTCGTAATGACGTAATATTATTTTCCCCGATTCACGACTTCATTTAACTGTGTTAAAATTTAGGTTATGGAACAAGAACTAATTGTAGAAATAGAAGAACTTTCTAACCTCGGAGCCGGGATTGCAAAATACAACGGAAAAGTTATATTCATCGAGAATACTTGCCCTGGAGATAAAGTAAAAATAAAACTTACAAAACAAAATAAAACTTACGCATTCGGGCAGCTTTTAGAAATAATAACCCCCTCAATACATCGGATAAAACCTTTCTGTCCGATGCAAAAGATATGCGGTTCCTGTCAAATTCAATTTATCGATTACAATGAACAACTGCAAATAAAAAAACAAATTGTAAAAGATTGCACAAGAAATCTGGAATTAGAAGTCGGGAATACAATTCCATCCCCGGAAATTAGAGGTTACCGACACAAAATCCAATACCCTGTTTCGGAAACCCAAAATTCAAAACGAATTATTGCCGGTTACTATAAACCCAAAACTCACGAAATTGTAAATATTAAATACTGTCCGATTCAACCGAAAATTTGTGATGAAATTATAGAGTACATAAGAATAACTGCTCCCAAATATAATATTTCAGGATATAACGAAAAGAAACATTCCGGAATTTTAAGACACGTTGTTATCCGTTCATCAGCAGATAGCGGAAACAATCTTTTAATACTGGTTATAAACGATAATAAATTATCAAAACAGATTAAACAATTTGGAGAAGACATATACCAACATTTTGACAAAATATCCGGAGTATGCGTTAACTTTAATAATAAAAAAACAAATTTAATCCTAACGGACAAAACCGAACCGTTATGCGGAGAAAGCTATATTGAAGAAAAGCTATGCGGTATAACGTTTAAAATAGGTGCAAATACATTTTTTCAGGTGAACCCTAAAAGTGCAGAAAATATTTTTCAATACGTGAAACAATATATAAAAGAAAACTTTGATTTACCTACAATCCTTGATGCTTACGCAGGTATAGCAGCTTTTGGAATTGTAATGGCAGATATTTCAAAAAAAATAGTAAGTGTTGAAGAGAATAAAGAATCAATTTCTCTTGCAAAAGATGTACTCAAAATAAATAAAATTAATAATGTAGAACTTCATGCCGAAGATACTGCAAAATACCTTCAAACAACGGAAGAACAATTTGATATAACAATTCTTGACCCGCCGAGAAAAGGTTGTACAAAAGAATCTTTAGACGGCGTTCTTAAAGTTACAAAATCTAAAATTATCTATGTTAGCTGCAACCCTCAAACTCTTGCCAGAGATTTGGAGTATCTTATCTCTAAAGGAGCAAAAGTTGATTTTATACAGCCGTTTGATATGTTTTGTCATACATACCACGTTGAAACCGTTACAATTATTGATTTAGAAAAATAAAATTATTTTTTTACCGGCATGTTCTGGTTAATAAATTCTATTGCTTTCTTCTTGCACGCCGCATCATGCTGTAATATCATCATTCCGCTTATCGGATAATTTGTGTTATTTATAACAAATTTCCCTTTAGAAAATGTTTTCAAAGAAACCTCCTGACAAACAGCATATTTATCACTCTTACAACACATTACAAGAATAGGCGTAGTACCGAGTTTATAATCAAATATATTCAATCCTTTAAACTGCTGATACGGGGTTAATAAAACCATAGCTTTAGGCTTAACATGCAAAGTTTGTCCAACAAGAACACCTGTATTCGCACCAATATCTCCGCCGATTACAGAATAGTCAGAAAAAGATACTTTTTTGTTTGTTTGCTTAGCCTTGTTAATTAAAGCAATTACATCTGACGGATACTTTTTATATGTTTTTGGAGAAAAATACGTCCATGATTTTACCCTGAATTTTGCATCTTTATTGCTGATACCGTGCCCTCTTAAATCAACAAGCATTACCGCATACCCTTGTTTTACAAATGTATAAGGCAAATCTTGCCACTGCGAAGACGAATACCCTAAAGAGTGCAAAAATATTATCACAGGGTACGGATTTTTTAACTTAACCCCCTTAGGAGTTCTCGGGTACATTAACTGTGCCTTCATTATATGAGAATCTTGCGTTGTAACTTCTATTGTTTTTGAGATATAAGGTTTTTTCTTTTTCTTTGCAGCGGCGGCAAAAACACCGGACATCGTAAATACAAAAACCAAAATTACAATAAAAACCTTTTTCAACATTTGCCATTCCCTCTTTTTTTTATAGAAATTATAGCATAATTATTAAAAAAATGTTACAATTGGGTAAATTTATGGCAATTAATTTAATAAACGAACGTTATTATATATATAATATATATAAATTAAATACATAAAGGGAGAAATTATGACTGTTTCACTCGACACTAATATTGTATATTTGCAAGACAGACTTAATATCAACACAACAAGAATGAGCAATTATGCAAACAAATCGGTTGATGAGATTATCAAAGAAGAAGCCCAGCAGGGAAACCAAACAGCTGTCGACTATAAACGGCAAATTTTTGGGAATCAGGATGAACTTATAAACGGGTTCAAACTTGATGATCCTAATAATAAATATAATATTATCCGTTCAATGTCAGATGAACAGCAAGAAAAGCTGCTGCCGTTACTGGAATCTGAAGATATGGTGCTTGGACTTGGATTTTTTACTCAAGACCAGTTGTTGAAACTGTTTAATGAAGTACCTTCGGAAGAAGCAGTGAATGTTGCACTTGAAGCTTTCTCTCTTGAACAAATAATTTTAATGCTGCCTCAAGAACAGCTGGAAAAATTCTTTTTCAGTGATGATGTGGAAAAGGATCAGGTAATTAAACAGCTGCAAAGTATGCCGCCTGAAATACTAATTCAAATGGTTGAAAGTATCACAGGAGAACCGGCGGAAGTAAGTGATGCAATGAGTCTTATCCAGGTAATATCAAACTTACCGGAAAAGCAGTATAAAGAAACAATGGCAAATATGGATCCTGTTGTACAATCACAGGTCGTTTTCCAGATGGCGCATGACGATAAAAAAATATTAGAAGTTTTTGATAATGAAGCATATACTATGATGCTGCAAAGACTGCAAAAACCAGATATGGTAAAATCAATGATTGGTTTAGAAGATGAGTCATTGCAAAAAATGATTGGAGAACTACCGCCTGATTTATTTGCAATCGTTGCTACACAAGTTGACACCAAAGAATTTGCTAAATTCTTACTGGAAGATTGTCAGGATGTACTTGAAAAAATGAGTACAAGATAGGCTAACCTTCTGATAAAGAATCTAAAAGCATTTGTAATGCACATTGGGCAAATTCTTGTTTCATTCTAATACGATTATATTTGGGATTTAGTTTAAATTCTTGCACGATTGATTTATAACGGTTTGTTATTCCGACATACATTAAACCTACAGGCTTGTCAAAGCTACCGCCTGTCGGACCTGCGATACCGGTTGTTGAAATAGCAATATCAGCTTTGGTTTTTCTATAAAGCCCTTCAGCCATTTCTCTTGCGCATTGCTCGCTGACAGCACCATATATTCTTAATGTTTCATCTTTTACATCTAATAAAGCCTGTTTGGAATCATTAGAATAAGTCACAAAATTTGCTTTTATATATTCAGAACTTCCGGAAATATCCGTTAATCTGGAACTCAGCAACCCGCCGGTACAAGATTCCGCAACAGATATTACAAGCGAATGTTCTTTAAGAATCTCTGCTATCGATTTTTCTAAATTTATATTTCTTTTAAACCTGTTAAATATCATAGATTAAATGTATTTCATTAAAGAGATAATGTCAATATGTAAAAAAGGTGATTATTTAAAATATTGAGATATAATATTTTTATGATTGAAACCGAATCACAGTTTTTAGAACGACGACCGCAAAGACTATGCCTTATGTGCGGGAAGTGCTGCCGTGTTGTAACTGCATCAATTCCTTATGATGAAATGGTCAAACGAGCAAAAGAAGGCGACAAAGAATCGCTTGAATTTCTTGAGCTTTTTGAACCGTTTGAATCAGTCGAAGCTGCAAAAGCTGTTGATAAAGAAATTGTAGAAAATATTCCGGATTATGAAAACAGAACCTTCTATACCTGCAGGTTTTTAAAAGGAAATCTCTGTTCCAGATATGAAACAAGATTGGGTGTTTGTAAAAGATTCCCGAGTTCTCCGTGGGCTGTGTATCCTCCCGGGTGCGGTTATGCAGGATGGTTGTTTGTTGAACGGGAAAAGATTATGAAGTATGTAAGAGGGTTGAAGGAAGAACAACTAAAATACAAAATGATGCTCCAAACAACCCCTGAACTTAAAGAAAAACTTGAAAAATTAATCGCATCAATTGATGAAAATATTAAATTATTCGCAAAATACGGATCCGAAAAATGGTAATTTTACGATAGCAAATATTTAAATAGATTGTTATAAGGAGTCGGAATATTATACTTTTTCCCTAAATTTATTACTGTTCCGGCAAAAGCATCAACTTCTGTAAGGTTATTATTTTCTATATCCTGAAGCATAGAAGTTTTACCGTACGGAGCCATTCCTCTAAATGTCTTTATTGCATTTTCAGCCAATAGTTCGGGATTATTTACACCTTCCATTCTTGCAATCAAAATGACTTCTTCTAGAATTTTATGTAAAAGTGACTCAATATAAGGAAGTTTATTCATTTCTCCAAAAGTCTTATGTGTCACCGCACTCAACTGGTTTGCAATTATATTAAGCATAAATTTCTGCCACATTGCGGACTTGATATCTTCTGATACTTCATAGTTTATTCCGCATTTATCAAAAAACTCCTCAACAGGTAAATCTTCATCCATAACAATTTTATTAACTCCGTCATGAACGATACTGCGCCCTGTTCTTATTATACTGTTACAGATAAGATAGGACGGTATAACAACTGCATCAAGATATCTTTGTTTTATAATACTTTCACTTGAAATCCCGTTAATCAAAGAAATTATACGCGTATTAGAATTAATAAAACCGTTTAAGCTTTCTAAAATTTCATCCAGATTGTAATATTTTACGGCTATTATTATCAAATCCATCGGAGACGGGGAGGCAGAAGTTATGTAGTTAAACTCAAATTTTTCTCCGTTTATAAATGTTGGATTGTTTATATAGAATTCAAGCCGTTTTGAATCGACCAATACATTTACTTTATCAGTTTTTTCAATTTGTGATGCATATACGGCCCCGACACCGCCAAGTCCCGCTATCAATACATTTTTAATCATTCAGTAACTCGTTATATAAATCTATTGTATTAACACATATTTTTAAATTTCTGTCGACAAGGCTTTTAATCGTCAGTTTGTAACATGCCAGCAACGCCTTATCCAATCCGTCTTTAAGGTATGGTTCAATAGCATCAATCATTTCTTGAGGTCTTGTGCGTGATTCAATTTTGTCAGCAATAAAAATAACTTTTTCAAACTCACTCATACCATGATGCCCGATTGTATGCCAGCGGATAGCTGATAATATCTCTGAATCCTCAACCCCAAAGACTTTTTGGGCGAGATAAGCCCCGCAAGGTGCATGAAAAGTTTTAGGGTTAATCATTTCACACTGCTCGACTTTTAGATTTTCATTAATTATTTTGATTAACTCTTCTTTTTTCAAACATTTTGCACAGTCATGAATTAAACCTGCAAATTCTGCTTTATCAGAATCAAGCCCAAACTTTTGAGCAATCTCTTTTGCTTTTTCAGCAACTCCTAAAGAATGTTCAAATCGTTCATCATTTAAATTTTCTTTTAGCCAGTTTATTATTTCTTCTCTATTCATACAAACCATTTTCTTTTATGTACTCCGCAACTTTCGGAATCTCTAAATCATTAACTGATTCTCCGTGATTTAAATTGTTCCTTATATCTGTAGATGATACATCAATATACTCCATAGGTGCAAATTCAAAATCGTAACCCGATGTTTTAAGTATTGAATAATCATCAGGATTAAAATTATTGCAGCGCGGGAAAACAATAAAATGTAATAAATCTTTGAGTTTGTCTGCCTCGTACCAGCTGTCTATTTTTTCAAAAGCATCCGTACCTATCAAAAAATTGATTCTCTCTTCTATTCCGTAAATTTTTCTAAGTTCAAGAATTGTCAAATAAGTATACGATTTTCCGTTCCGTCGAAACTCAATATCACTTACTTCAAGTCCTTTTATTCCGTCAACAGCAAGTTTTACCATATTCAAACGGTGTTGTGCAAGGGTATTATCAACTTCCTTATGCGGCGGTAAATACGCAGGGATAAAAAGGATTTTATCAAATCTGTAATGCTTTAGTGCAAATTTCGCAACTTGAATATGTACCCTGTGAATAGGATTGAAAGTACCTTGAAAAACGCAAAGATTCATTATTCAATCGCCTCCGGATTCTCTGATTGAACAGGCACTTCAGGCGGCAGTTCTTCCTGCGGCTCCGGTATTTGTTCAGGAGCTGTCTCCGGCTCGGGTTCCGGAGGCAAATCTTTTTGGCGTTCTTTTAGTATTGCATTTGCCTCTTTTAATTCTGTTTTTACGCCTTCAAACGGGTAGGTTAATGTTTTATGATTTTTAATTGTTTCCGAAAGTGCTTTCTGCCATTTTTCAACATCCCCCTGAGCCTTAAAAATTTGTGCGTAATTATAATACAAGTCCCCGTTTTGCGGAATAGCTTCCATTGCCATTTTTATCAAGTCCGAAGCTTCCATAAAACGCCCCTGTTTGAGATATATTTTATTAAGAATTTTATAAGCCTCTAAATCAAGAGGGTTGTACTGAAGTGTACTTTTTAGATAAAATACGGCACTTTCAGTATCTCCCATTTCGTATGCAATCGAACCCAGATTAAAATATGCCCAGCTGTAATCCGGAGATAAGGCAAGAACTTTGTTAAACTGTTCAACCGCCAAATCCAAAAGCCCTTCTTCTCGAAAAATATTTCCGATATAAAAATGGGCGTATAAATCACGATCATTAAGTTCTACAGTTTTTTGGAAGTTCTCAAGTGCTGAATCAAATTCCTTTATCTTGAAATAGCATAATCCCAGATTAAAATACGAATTTGAATCATCAGGTTCAACTTCCAGAACTTTTTTGAATACTGGAACAGCCTCTTCATATTTTTCTTCTTCGATGAATGTAAGTCCGAGGTTATAAAAGAAATCAGTTTCAGGAGATATTTCGATTGCCCTGATATAAGCATTTTCAGCTTTGTCAAACTGTTTGAGTTTTTCATAGGCAATCCCGAGATTATACAAGAGTTCTGCATTATCAGGAAATGAACGTATCAAATAAAGAAGATTTTTTTTAGCTTCCTCATTAAACCCCGCATCTAATAACGCAATCGAAAGAGTTCTTCTTGCTTGATAATTATACGGGTCATCCCTCAATATCGCTTGTAAATCTTCTATCTCTTCTGCCATAAAATAATCATATCAAATTAAAATTATGTTATCAACTTTTATGATATACTTAAGTCAAACAAGAGGTGATAAGAATGAGAGAAGTAACATTAATCAAAGGTGACGGAATAGGGTCGGAAATTTCTGATTCGGTAGTAAAAATTATCAAGGCAGCAGGTGCTGATATCACTTGGGATATCCAAACAGCAGGGGCTGATGTGGTCGAAGCTGAAGGAACACCTTTACCGCAAAGAGTAATTGATTCAATAAAAAAGAATAAAGTAGCACTCAAAGCGCCGATTACAACCCCTATTGGCAAAGGATTCCGCTCGGTTAATGTTCAATTAAGAAAAGAACTTGATTTGTACGCAAACTTACGTCCTTGTAAAAACATACCGACAGTTAAAACTAAATTTGACAACGTAGATATTGTTGTCGTAAGAGAAAATACGGAAGATTTATACGCAGGTATCGAAGAAAAACCGGATAACGATACCGCAAAGAGTATAAAAATAATAACAAGAAAAGCCTCCGAAAGAATTGCGGAATTTGCGTTTGACTATGCTCTCAAAAACAACAGAAAAGAAGTTTGTGTTGTAACAAAAGCTAATATCTGCAAACTTTCTGACGGATTATTTTTAGAATGTGCAAGAAATATTGCTGAAAAATATCCGCAAATCAAATTTAGGGAAATACTTGTCGACAACTGCTGCATGCAGCTTGTACAAAAACCTGAACAGTTTGATGTATTACTATTGCCGAATTTATACGGTGATATAGTATCGGACTTAACAGCAGGTTTGATTGGCGGTTTAGGCGTTGCACAGAGTGCAAATATCGGAGTTCAAGCATCAGTATTTGAAGCAGTACACGGTTCTGCACCGGATATCAAAGGGCAGGATAAAGCGAATCCGATGGCTTTACTTTTATCTGCATGCGAAATGCTGAACTTTATTGATGAAAAAACTGCTGCTGAAAAAATTAAAAAAGCTTTATACAAAACGCTTGAATCAGGTGTAAAAACTGCAGATTTAGGCGGAAGTGCAAAATGTTCGGAATTTACACAGGCAATAATTAACAACTTAGGAGAATAATATGGCAAATACAGTTCCGTTTGACCCGGGTTACGGGCAATACCTTTCAAGTTTTATACATTCAATTGAATACATGTATGCGGAAATAAACAAGTTTAAAAATCTTGGACAAAAAAGATTTAAGTTTAAAACATATTATCCTCAAATATTAGCAATGATAGAACAAAATACAGCATTTTATCTGGGCTGTATGCTCTGGGCATCGTATGTTGTAACTCAAAAAGGTGCGGAACTTACAGGAAATCACTGTTTGGGGCAGGAATACAATGAAGAAATTGAGCTGCAGGAAATTAACTATATTTCAGAATTCGTTAAATGGTTCGGAAAGGATACAAAATATTATCTCAATCTTGGTTACGAATATCCTGAAGAGAAACAGGAAATTCTTGATATCTATAAAGAGTTTGCAAAACTGAACGAAGGTTTTGTCAACGCCAAAACCGCAGATGATATCAAACTTCCGAAACAGCTGAAAACTCCGGATGAAAAAGGTATCAAAAAGATATATGACACTATTACAAAAGAAGTTGTAACAACCGGTAATTTTGAAAAATTGTATGAATTGAAAGACTTAATTCTATAATTCTTTGTTATACACTTTATCTTCCAATTTTTGATAATGTTGTTTTACAACGTTAAGTTTTTCTGTAATGACAAAAATTAGAGCATAAAGTGTTCTTTGCTCATAATTTAAATCTTGAGTGTGAGCAAATAATATTTCCACTAAAGAATGCAAAATACTTATTTCGTCACCTAAAGAATCTACCTCTTGTCTAAAATTTGAAAATATTTCTGATTTCATAATTAATATCAAGTTTACTTATCGACACAACAAGTATACTTTATTGTGTTTAATTTATCAATACACTAGAATAGTTATTGATATGAAAAGTAAAGTTGGTATACTAACGAAAAAATTTGGATTAAAAGTAAAAATTGAAAGAACCAAAAGAGGACTTTCGCAACTCAAACTTGCAGAAATGACCTCAATCAGTACAACTTCAATCGGAGCTATTGAACGAGGAGAAAGCAGTCCGACTCTTGAAACCATCGGAGTGTTAGCAGATGCGTTTAAAATGAGTTTACCTGAACTGATAGATATAAATAAAGTTGAATTATAAATGGCTTACATGTCAAGATTAAAAGTTATTTGAACTCATTAATGCATTGAATATCGACTGCTGTAATATTATAATTTAATAGCTACTTTCCCTGTATTTTAGCAAGATTAATTGCTGCGGCAGTGTCCGTAACACTTCTTCCGTTCAAGTTTGGAAGGGTAAAATGATATGCAGCAGCACCGGGCTTGAAGAAATCAACAAATGACGACTCTCCGGAATCAATAAACGAAATATCGTCGTTATTAATCATAAAATTTCCGGTTCCGATATCGTTATAATAAACACCCAAATCGTTTAAATCCTTCAACCTTGAATTAACATCCAATATATCATTAATTTCTTTTTGTTCAGGATGTTTTCCTTCTGAAACCTCATAGATAGCAGAATTAGTTTTGTAATCAAAGAATTTAAGTTTAGGTCCTTGTTTGTATCCGTTTAAATCAAGATACCTTTCCAGTTGTGAATTCAAAAATGCGGAATCCGATTTCATGGAAATATTGTCTTTCAAGTCACCGCTGCCTAAATCCGGTTGAAACTTCATAATATATTTTTTACCGCCTGTTTCAAACCTTCTGACCGCTTTCCCTGATAAACCGCCAATAACGTAATCTCCAAATTTTATTCCGGAATGTTCGCAGCCGGCATGAGGGTGATTAAGAGCAAAATTGAATATATTTCTGTACCCGTCAACCCCGCCAAACTCTTTTGGTGGCTCACCGAATACAAAATCATCTCCAAATTTTTCTTTGAGTTTCCAAACATTCCAATTTGGCGAAACTTTTATCAAATCATCAGGATGCTTTGCATTGTTAACCGCCTTTTTTGTATATTTATAATACGCTTCCTGATAACCTCCGGGACGCAGCATCCAGTCTGTTAATTCTTTATCTCCGCCAATTTTTGCATTAAGAATTCTTACGTTTTCTTTGCTTTTTCTAGGGTTCAAAGTAACTTCTTTTATAAATTTTTCACTTAAAGTTTCATCCGAAGTTATTTTAAACATCAACTGTTTAAAATTCTTAGGCGCCATTTTCAGATTCTTAAGTGTATCCATTAACGATTTAGAGTTTTGGATTAGTTTAAACGCTTTGTCTAAAGATGTTTTACTTCCTTTTGATACAATATAAATTCCGCCGGCAGCAAGTGCAGCAGCTCCGACTCCAATTCCTGCTTGATGTGTAATAGTATGAGGTTTCTTATTCGGCTTAGAAGAATTGACAGGATTATTTTGAACAACTGCCGGACTCGGTTTGTTAGATACTTGAAGCATATAGAAACCTCCATTAACAGATACACTGATAATATAAAACAGAAACACAAAATATTTTGCTAGAAAACGGGCACCTTATTATAAGGTGCCCGTTTTTGTTACATTTAAGTGTAAATTATTATTCTGCTGCTGCAGTTTCTTCAACTTCTTCTTCGATAGATTCTTTAACGATTTCAGAAGCTGTAACAACAACTTTTAATTCTGTTTTAACTTTTGAAGTTAATTTGATTAACATTTTGTATTCACCAATTTTGTTGATTGGGTGATCAAGAGAAACTGTTTTCTTATCAACTTCAATATTAGCTTTAGCTTTTAATTCTTCGCATAATTTCTTAGTAGTAATTGTTCCGAATAATTTTCCGCTTTCACCGGCTTTAGCAGATAATTCTAAAGTTCCGATTTTTTCGATTTCTTCAGCTTTTGCTAATGCTTCTTGATGTAATTTTTCTTGTTTAGCTTTGATTCTTGCTAAATTCTTTTCTCTGTTTTGTAATGCACCTTCAGTAGCAAGTTCTGCAACATTTTTAGGGAACAAAAAGTTTCTTGCATAACCATCTTTTACTGTTACAACATCACCTGCTTCACCAAGGTTTTGAACATCTTTTTTCAATATAACTTGCATTTCTTAAATTCTCCTTTACTATATTTCAGCATTCGTAAGTGTATGATAACCGAAACAAACTCTATTGTCGAGTATTTGTTAATTTTCTATAATTTCTGAGTCACCAATGCCCATATATCGTTGAATACAATTATAATCATCAAAGCTATAAGCAGGAAGAAACTTATTGTAGCAAGTGTTTCCATAACCTGTTTGCCAACTTTACGCCCTGCTATTTTTTCAATAATTAAGAACAACAATTGCCCGCCATCCAATGCCGGTATAGGTAAAAAGTTAACTATCGCCAAATCCATTGAAATTATTGCCGTCAACAATAAACCATAAAATAAACCGTCATTATGTATAATATCACCGCCGACTTTTGTTATCGCAACAATACCGTGCAAATCTTTCAGAGGAACTTTCCCTGTAAAGACTTGTCCTAATCCGACAAGCATCATATATGTGTTTTGATATAAATATTTTCCGCTGCTTATAACCGCATCCGTGAAAGAATCCGTTGTTCTTAAAACTTCTTTCGACATCAACTGTACACCTATAGCCCCGCTTGATGATGGATAAATAGGTTTTAATCTTATATTTTTCCCGTTTCTGTCAACAACAATATACAGAGGATGCACATTGTCAGAAACAGCCAGAGCCAAATCATTTAAAGTATGCTTACCATCCGAAATAAAATACTTATTTTTTGTATTTTTATCAATATAATCTCGCAACTGAATAATATCATTAGAAAGTTTTACTTGATTATCCGAATACTTTTTCAATCCTATTGCCGTATTTTCATCAAGCATTATAGGATTTTCTTTTACAATATTTTTAGGAAGTCTGACTCCAACATCCTTTGGAATAACCTCATTTCTGCCTAATGCAGGATTTAAGTTTTTAATTTTTTGATAATTCTTTTCTACTATCCCTAAATCAACAAGTCCGTCATGAGTTTTACTTAATTGAACAATATTTAACAATGCATAAGTATTTGTTATCTTAGTACCGTTAACAGAGACTATTCTATCTCCGACTTTTAAGCCGGATGTCCAAACAGACGCATCTTTCGGTGCTAAAATTTTGGCAATTTCAATATTATAAACACCTGACGGTAAATACTTCCATACAAGAGCGGAGAATAATACTAAGAAAAACGCACAAATCACATTTGCAATAACCCCGGCAGATACAACTATTGCTCTTTGATAAACAGGTTTATTCTCAAAACGCTCCGGAGAATCTTCCGGCAAATCACAATCTTTTTCATCATCAGGAAACGCAACATAACCGCCTAAAAGCAAAGCATGAACTAAAAATGTTGTTTCTCCTATTTTTTTCTCAAATAAAGTCGGTCCAAAAGGCAGACCAAAACCGAATTTTTCAACCTTTATTCCGAATGCCTTTGCAGCAAGGAAATGTCCGAGTTCATGAATCAGAACAAGGAAACTTAACAATAAAATCATTATGATTATAGCCATTTATTCTCCTTTTTAGTTTGACAGGACTATTGTAAAGTCACTATTCACACAATAATTTCTCACAGGATCATATACATATTGAATTTTTTCTAATGTCGAAACTCTTTTTCTTAAGTAATTATAAAAACTGTTTGAAACATTATTGTTATGAGCTATAAATTGAGAATGCGGCAAAGCTTCCATCTCTAAACAATTAACCTTATATCCCATATCGGTTAACTGTGTTTTTAAATCTTCTGCTTCACTTCTCTTTGATGAAGAATACATAATTCCAGCAACAAGAGAATTTGTGTCTACTGCTTTATCTTCCCTATATATAAGCCTGTCCACAACCTCTTGAACTTTTTCAGGGTCTAATATCCAGTAACTTATATATCCGTTTTTATTCGGTGCCCCCGGCAATGTTGCAATTTGGATTCCACCGTCACTTAAACCTCTTGCGGCATTTGCAAGCTGCGAAAGTTCATAAACGGACATATCTGTTTTTATATCTTCTCTTGCAACATTCAATAGTTCAGGAAGTTTTGAAAGAGCTTGAGGTGTTTTTAATGTATCAACTAAACCTTTTAAAAACCACTGTTGACGTTGTGTTCTGCCTATATCTCCAAGTCCGTCATGACGGAATCTGAGATACCCGACAGCCTGTTTCCCATTTAATACATTTATCCCTTTATTCAAATGAATATGCAGTTTACCGGCATAATCATCATAATTCATACGTTTTTCAACATAAATAGGAACACCGCCCAATGCATCAACTACATCTTCCACCGCATCATCATGAACCATTATGTATTTATCGACTCTGACACCCAAAGTATCTTCAATGGTCTTTTTACACAATCTTATACCGCCAAAAGCGTGTGCGGAATTGATTTTATTTATACCGTGATCTTCTATATAAACCTTACTGTCACGAGGAATCGAAATTGCGTTAATTGAATGATCCGAAGGGTCAACGTTCATAAGAATAATAGTATCTGTTCTTGTTCCTTCCCATTTATCAGTTCCTTCACCGTTTGAATCAACACCCAGCAGCAAAATATTCTTTGGGCGGCCAAATGTCGGAAGATTGAATGAAGTTCTGCCCCTATTTTGTATCGAATCAGCCCAGCCAAGCAGTTCTTTAGTTACAGGAGAATCTTCTCCAAATACTGCTTTTACCAGATTTTCATGATTTATAAACCAGAATGTAAAAGCAAGAACACAGCACATGCCTAGTACAAAACTTAATAACGATTTAGCAAAATTGGAAGAATCATTTCTTTCTTCTTTTATATGGTCAAGGAAAGAAGTATATTCTTCTTTTTCATCGTATTTACTATTCATATTACTAACTAATTCCTCTTCTTATTATAATAAAGTGCCCTGGGTTGGATTATCAGTATCCGGAGAGTCAGAAGTCGTATCTGCTTCAATTTCATCTATAGATGATGTTACACTGCCTTCTTCTTCAGATTTAGAAGGATTTACAATCTTATCAACAGAAACAACTGAATCATTGTCAACAAGATTTTGCGCTCTAACACCTGTTGCCGGTCTGCCTTGTTGTGAAATTGAATTTGCTTTCAATCTGGTTACAATACCGTTTGCCGTAACCATCATAACCTCATCATTTTCATCAACGATGGTTAAAGCAACCAATCTTGAAACTGATGATTTAAATTTAGTTGCAATTAAACCGATTCCGCCTCTGTTTTGGCTTCTGAATTCAGAAAGTTTTGTACGTTTACCGAAACCGTCTGAGGTTACAACCAATAAATCAGCATCATAATCACGAGGTACAATATCGCAGCCGATAATTGTATCGCCGGTTCTAAGCTTCATAGATGTAACACCTCTTGCACTGCGGCCTAAAGGTCTTAAATCTTCTATCGGGAATCTGATAGCCATACCGCAGGCTGTACCGATAATAATTTCGTCTTGAGGGTTAGCAAGTTTAACCCAGTTTAATCTGTCACCTTCTTCTAAAGATATTGCAATAATACCGTTTCTTCTTATATTTGCAAAGTTATCAAGCTCTATTCTCTTAATATAACCTTTTTGAGTCAGCATAATAAGATTAGAATCATGTGTAAAGTTACTTACAGGTACAACTGCAGTAATCTTTTCATCCTGTTCTATCGGCAGAACGTTAACTATAGGAAGCCCTTTAGCCTGACGTCCGCCTTCAGGGAAATCGTATACGTTTAGAGAGTATACAACCCCTTTGGATGAGAAGAATAATACTTTGTCATGCATCATCGCAGTAAAGAAATGCTGAATATCATCATCATCCTTGGTTTTCATACCACTCTTACCGCGTGTTGCACGGTTTTGACGTTCAAATGTATCAAGACTGATTCTCTTTAAATACCCCTGGTGAGTAATAAATACAGCCATAGGAGTATTTGGAGTCAAATCTTCAATAGTTACTTCGCCTTGTTCCGGAAGTATTTGTGTTTTTCTGTCATCACCGTATTTTTCTTTATCTTCAAGAAGTTCTGCTTTTATAATATTCAAAACTTTTTGTCTGTCAGCCAATATTTCTTCGTATTCTGCAATTTTCTTTTGCAACTCATCATATTCAGCCTTGATTTTGTCTTGTTCCAAGCCTGTTAATCTTCTCAATTGCATTTCAAGAATTGCATTAGCCTGATCAACATCAAGCCCGAATCTGTTCATTAAACCGACTCTTGCATCATCGGTTGTTTTTGATTTTTTAATTAAATCAATAACTTCATCCAGAGAACCCAAAGCAATCAATAAGCCGGCTAAGATGTGCGCTCTGATTTTTGCCTTCTTCAAGAAGAAGATTGTTCTTCTTGTAACAATTTCTACCCTGTGCTCAACAAATTCGCTCAATACTTCGTACAAATTCATTAACCTTGGCTGCTGTCCGCATAATGCCAGCATATTTACGCCAAATGTTGTTGATAATTGAGTATATTTGAATAAATTATTTTTAACAACTTCAGGTTTTGCATCACGTTTTAATTCAATAACAATTCGCATACCCGAACGGTCTGATTCATCTCTTAAATCTGAGATACCGGTAATCTTTTGTTCTTTAACAAGGTCTGCTATTTTTTCAATCAACATCGCCTTGTTAACCTGATAAGGGATTTCTGTTACAATAATTGCAGTTCTGGCCTGACGTCCGCCGCCTCCTGCAATTTCTTCAATTGTCGCAACAGATGACATCTTTATAGAACCGCGCCCTGTTTCATAAGCCTGCTTGATATCGTTCAAACCGATAATCGTTGCAGCCGTAGGGAAGTCAGGGCCTTTAATATGCTCCATCAATCCTTCAACCGTAATATTAGGATTATCAATCAATGCGATAGTTCCGTCAACAACTTCAGATAAGTTGTGAGGCGGAATATTTGTTGCCATACCAACGGCAATACCTGAAACTCCGTTTAATAACAGCATTGGCAGTCTTACAGGAAGAACTGAAGGCTCTTGGAGGGAACCGTCAAAGTTTGGAACAAAATCAACGGTTTCGTTATCAATATCAGCCAGCATAGATGTTGTAATCTTATGCATACGTGCTTCTGTATACCTCATTGCAGCAGCACCGTCACCATCAACAGAACCAAAGTTACCATGCCCGTCAACCGTTAAATATCTTGTTGAGAAATCTTGAGCCATACGAACAAGAGCTTCATAAACAGCTGTATCACCGTGAGGGTGATATTTACCTAATACTTCACCAACAATACGTGCACATTTCTTAAAAGGCTTGTCAGGAGTCATGCCAAGTTCGTTCATTGCAAATAAAATTCTTCTGTGGACAGGTTTTAAACCGTCTCGCACGTCAGGTAAAGCACGCCCGACAATTACACTCATCGCATAATCGATATAACAGCGCTTCATCTCTTCTCTAATATTGACCGGAACTATCTTTCCGTCTTCAAAAATATTTTGTTGACTCAAAATCCTTCTCCTTCTTCCCTATAAAAATATTTTAGCATAAACAAAGAAGGTGTAAAGTGAGGTCATAGATATTTCAAACAACACAACAACGGGCAGAAAAGTTTTCTGCCCGGAAAAATTAATTAGTAAATGTATAAACACCCGCAAACTAAGCAGATATTTCAATGTAAGAAGTAGCGCCTGCAGAAAAAGCTGCCTCGTTGGCCATATACGCATTTGCAGCCTGTGCGGTTGTAACCACATTTTCTGTAGACCGGCTTGTTAATCCTGAGAAATCTGAACCGTAATCACTTGCCACCTTTGCATAATACTGAACCATTTCAGCATTCGTAACAACACCATCAGAATTAGTGTCCATCTCTTCTTTGTAGAGAGAATCACCTTTTACTGCGTATACGCCCTGATCAGCGTTAGCCGAAGTGTCGACAGGTGCGCTTTGTGCTGCTGTCGGAGCCTCTTTTAGGTCTATTTTAGGAACTGAATTTAAAGCTGATTCCGTAAGACTTAAATTCAGCATCATTGCTGAAAGATCTGGCATGTGATATGAATACTCCTTATATAATTATTATAACTGTTATTTATACACTTTTCAAGGGTAGTTGTATAATATTTTTACAATATTTACAATTAAAAATTGAAACAGCTACTTAATCCTCTACCCCTTTAATCACCTTTCAAAATCTACACCTCACCCAGCCCTTGTCTTGGATTTCTTCCACGCTCGAATAGGCTCATTTTTGAACCAAAGGCTCAGAACATTCGCTATTCTCGCTATCCGGAGGAGCAAATGAAATGAAATGAAATGATAAAATTAATATTTTATATTATCCTCCGTACAGAAATCCGCCTCCTCAAGGAGAGGAAAATTTGTTTACGCCATTAAAATACCTCTATTCACACCTCACACCTCACTATTCACCTGTTTAATCACTTATTTCATTTACCCCCGATTCACTATTTACTCTCACCCATGTTTAATATAAAATTTTGTTATAAATAGCAGAAAAGGGAATAATAAATATGTTAAAAGGAAGCGAAATAAGAAAAATGTACCTTGATTTTTTCAAGGAAAAGCATCAGCATACAATAGTTGAAAGTTCTTCACTGGTACCTGATAATCCGACAGTATTATTGACTACTGCCGGCATGTTGCAGTTCTTACCGATATTTTTAGGCTATAAACAGCCGCCGTATAATCCTCCGAGAGCAACTTCCTGCCAAAAATGTGCAAGAGCCGGCGGAAAAGATTCTGATATAGAAAATGTGGGGAGAACTCCAAGACACCATACATTCTTTGAAATGCTGGGTAATTTTTCTTTTGGCGATTATTATAAAAAAGAAGTTATTCCCTGGGCTTGGGATTTTATAACAAACTACTTAAAGCTTGATAAAGACAGACTCTGGATAACAATATACGAAACAGATGATGAAGCATTTGAAATCTGGACTAAAGATGTCGGTGTACCGCCAGAAAGAATTAAAAGAAAAGGGAAAAAAGATAATTTCTGGGGGCCTCCTGGTGCAACCGGTTCTTGCGGACCTTGTTCGGAAATTCATTACGACTTAGGAGAACAGTTCAAATGCTCTCCTGACTGCGGAATTGATACCTGTGAATGCGACCGCTGGGTTGAAATATGGAATCTGGTATTTACAGAACTATTTCAGGATGAAGAAGGAAACCATACACCGTTAGAAAAGAAAAATGTTGATACAGGTATGGGGCTTGAACGTATTGCAATGGTTTGTCAAGGGGTGACATCTACTTTTGAAACAGACCTTTTAAGACCGATACTTGATGAAGTCTGCAAAATGTCCGGCGTAGAATACAAAAAATCTGAAAAGACCGATATATCATTGAGAATCATTACAGACCATGTAAGATGTGTATCCTTTATGATTTCAGACGGCGTTATTCCGGGAAATGAAGGCCGAAGTTATGTCTTGAGAATGATTTTAAGACGTGCATTAAGACACGGTAAAATCTTAGGTATGGAGCTTCCGTTCCTTCATAAACTTGTGGATGTGGTTGTTGATAACTACAAAGAAGCTTATCCTGAATTGGAACAAAACAGAAACAAGATTATTGATACAATCAAAAAAGAAGAAGAACGTTTCAACAAGACTCTTGACAGAGGATATAAACTTCTGGAAGAATTTATTTCTAAAAAACAAGACATCGACGGAGAAAACGCATTCAAGCTATATGATACGCTGGGATTTCCGTTTGAACTTACAAAAGAAATTGCATCAGAAAACGGGATAAACGTTGATGAAGAAGGATTTAAGAAGGCTATGCAGGAACAAAAAGACCGTGCAAAAGCTGCAACTCAAAAGATTTCATTAACTGACGATTTGAAATACGTTGCAATAGAAAACGAATTCGGCTCAACGGATTTCTTGGGTTATGAACAAGATTCAACAGACGATGCCAAAATAGTTGCAACAATAGAATGTGAAGACGGGCTTGTTGATATCGTGCTTGATAAAACTCCTTTCTACGCAGAATGCGGCGGACAGGTCGGAGATTCCGGAATTATAGAAAACGATAATCTGAAAGCGGAAGTCCTCACGACATTCAAGGTTAATAATTTGTACGTTCACCGTTCAAAAGTTGTTAACGGAGAAATTACAATAAATGACAAAGTAAAAGCTCATATAGATTCTGAAAGACGTGCAGAAATCAGAGTCCACCACACATCAGCCCACCTGTTGCAGGCAGCCTTAACCAAAGTCCTCGGGGACGAAGTTAAGCAAGCCGGTTCGCAGGTTGAAGAAAATCGTATGAGATTTGATTTTACATTCTCTCGTGCGATGACTCCTGATGAAGTTCAAAAAACAGAAGATATCATAAACTGCTGGATTCATGAAAAACTTAATGTTCATACAGATGTTATGGATATCGAAGAAGCAAAACTCACCGGAGCAGTAGCACTGTTTGGTGAGAAATACGGCGACAAGGTAAGAGTTGTAAGCATCGGCGAACCTTGCATTTCTAAAGAATTTTGCGCCGGAACACATGCCGGAAACACAGGAGATTTAAGACTGATTAAATTAATTTCCGAAGGCGCAATTGCAGCCGGCACAAGAAGAATTGAAGCCGTTGTATCAAGTGCGGCAATTGAATATATCAATGCAAAACTTAAAGAAATAGATAAACTTTCAACAAAATTCAAAGTTCATTTTGATGAAGTTGAAGAACGTGTCGACAAACTTATGGATGAAAATAAAAATCTCCAGAAAGAAATCGTTGATTTAAAATCAGAAAACGCAAGAAGTAAATTCAATTCATTCTTATCAAAAGCGCAGGATATCAATGGTGGCAAGTTATTCATTTCTAAAATTGAACAAATGGATAACGATTCTATCAAAGCCGGTGTTGAATATTTATCAAACAAGCTGGGCGAAAGCGTTATAGTTCTTGTATCACCTAGAATGGTACTGGTCAAAGTGTCGGATTCTTTTGTTAAAAATGGTATTAATGCCGGTAAAATTGTCGGAGAAATAGCAAAAGCATCAGGTGCAAACGGCGGCGGCAGACCTAACTTTGCGCAGGGCGGTATTAAAGATATCTCAAAAGTTGATGATGTTCTTTTGAAGATAGAAAGCGAATTGAAAGGTTAATTAATGAAAAAAAATATATTGTTATCAAACGATGACGGAATATTAGCGAATGGCATCCGTGCGTTAATGGAAGCATTATCACCGGATTATAACGTATATGTTGTTGCACCTGATAGAGAACGTTCGGCAGCAGGACACTCTTTGACTCTTCACACGCCATTGAGAGTAGAAGAAGTCGACCCGTTGTATGGTGCAAAACGCTGCTGGATGACAACAGGAACACCTGGTGACTGTGTAAAAATCGCAGTGAATGCCATTTTAGCCCCTGAAGAACAGCCTGATTTAGTTATTTCAGGAATTAATCACGGACCGAATTTAGGTGCAGATATTTTATATTCAGGAACAGTAAGCTGTGCAATAGAAGGAGCAATGCTCGGGATACCAAGTATTGCTACATCATTAGCAAGTCTGCATTCTGAGCCGGAAGATTTCAAGGTTGCGGCAGAATTTATTTCAAAACTTTTGAAACAACTTGACGGTTACAAAGCTCCAGAAAAGACTATTTTGAACATAAATATTCCGGGCTTGGAAAAAGAAGATATCGCAGGAGTTGCAATAACTGAACTCGGACGCAGAATGTTTACCGACACATACGAAAAACGTGTTGACCCGAGAGGTAAAACTTACTACTGGATGGCAGGAGAATTGATAACAGAACCTGAGGATGCCAATACCGATATTGCAACAATGAGAAAAAATAAAATATCTATTACACCTATTACATTTGAAATGACAAGAAAGAATTTTATGTCGGAACTTGAATCTGAACTGTGTGTCAATGGTCAATGTAATTGGTTTTAATAAAAAAGAACCTATATAGGTTCTTTTTTTAGTTAATATCCCATTTTCCGCAGGTTCCGCCCCAGCGAGCGATAATATTTCCCTTAATGTCTTTAATATTATCGACATGTTGATGTTCAGCGGCGCCTTCTACAATGGTAATAACTTCACAGTTATTTGAACAGCCGTTACACTGGCAAGTAATTGATTGGAATTGCATATTCCCTACATCCCAGCCTTTGAAAGTTGTAGGGGTTTCCGTATACTGATGGTTTTCCATTGCAAGAAGAGCTGCCCCGATTGCTCCCATAGTCTGGTGATGATCAGGGACTACAATTTCAGTTTGAAGTTCTTCTTCAAAAGCTTTTACCATGCCGGAATTTGTTGCAACACCGCCCTGAAATGAAACAGTAGGTAAGAGTTCTTTACCCAAAGCAAGGTTGCTCAAGTAGTTTCTGACTAACGCCTGACAAAGACCGTATAACAAATCTTCAACAGGATATCCGAGCTGCTGTTTATGAATCAAATCACTTTCTGCAAATACACCGCATCTGCCGGCAATTCTTGCAGGGTTTTCAGATTTTAAAGCGGTATCACCGAACTCTTCTATCGGAACGTTTAATCTTTGAGCCTGATGGTCAAGAAAACTTCCTGTACCTGCAGCACATACCGTATTCATTGCAAAGTCTGTTACAATACCGTCTCTCAGGATAATAATTTTACTGTCCTGACCGCCGATTTCAAGAATAGTTTGAACACCAGGGATATAAGTTGCGGCTGCAACTGCATGCGCGGTTATTTCATTTTTAACTACATCAGCTCCAACAAGCGCTCCTGCAAGATTTCTACCGCTGCCTGTTGTACCAACGCCCATAATATCATACTTACGACCGGCATGTTCTGCTTGAGCATATATTTGTTTCAAACCGGCTTGAACCGCTGCAACAGGTTTCCCTGCGGTTTTTAACATATACGAATCTATATATTGCCCTTTTTCATCTACTAATGCCAGTTTTGTCGTAACTGAACCAACGTCTATCCCTAAATATGATGTTAAACCCATTCTTTCTCTCCTTTGATTCAATAATAACACAAATAAGGAAATAAAGTTTAAGATTTTAATCAAAATAAATAAACCTTCATATCTATTCAATAATGTAAAGATATAATTTATAATTATTTACAAACAAGAATTTTTGATTGTAAAATGTACATAGTGGAGAAAGTATAGATTTGGCTAGTAATTACGAAAATTTTGATAATACAGAGTCCAGCTACAGAAAGAATTCATTAATTCAGGAACGTGTAAGCCTTGTATCAACCCACATGTACAAGCAGTTTTTGGATTACCAAAAAGCTACTCTTAACACCGCTGAAATATTTAATGATGCAATTGAAAACTTGAAAGTTATAATAGATTCATTAAAAAAATCATTTTCATCAAGAGGTGTTTCCGCAGAAACTATATATGTGGAACACGATTCCGCTAAATCTATCATTACAATAAATATCCTGTGGCACAAAATCAGCCTTACAACAAGATGTAATTATGAACCGCAGGCTCTTTTCCGTGAAAATAATCCGCCGCTATTTTCCGGCAGAATTATGGCAATAAACGGAAACTATTATGAAATAATGGAAGGGGTAAAAGACAGAAAAGAAGAAATGAAACGGCTTCTTGATAATGAAGTTGCATCTTTATATATTCCGGCTGACAAAATGCAGAATGCAATATTCAAAATAAAACACCTTTCAAACCGAGAATTTTTCTTAAATCATCAGGATGCAGCCAAAGAATTCACCCTAAAAGTAATTGAAACAATCTGCGGCGGCGGTGTATACCATGAAGAAGGTTCCAGAAAAGTATTCAATATTTAAACATCCATATCATCAATTGTAGGAACAGGACTTTCCGGTGCATCGTATTTTATTATCCCGTTTATAATTTTTATTGGTTTTTTAGGATCCTCCGGACGTGTTACTTCAAGCATACCAAAATTGTTACAAAATACTACTTTATCAATATCAATAGGTCCTTGGATTTTTAATTTCGGACGAGGATTCGGACAAGGGTAATCGTTTACTATATTAATTTCTTTGATGTAATTATCAATCTTTTCTCCAAATTCGGTTGTTTTCGGGAATATGAAAAGAGTTCCTTCATCATTTCGCAAATTCAATTTATCAATCTGAATTTTGCCGTACATTTTTAAGTCCGTGGCTGTATTTTCTAAGTCAAAACGTTTGATTTTACAATCAGACATTTTTTTAATAGTTCCTAACTTTAAATGGTTTACAACAGAATTTGAAAACTCCAGACCACAGTCTGCTTGAATATCATTTCCGATTGAATCTTTAAATATCAAATCATGAGCCTTCAATTTGCCGACATTAGCCTGTGTACATTCTGCACCCATTGCAGCCTTTGCATTATCAACAACAGTATACACACCTGGTTTATTTTTGTTCTCTTTACAAGCTAAAAGATTTGAATCACTATTCTTTATATAATCACCAGGATAAGCAACAATTGTATAAGCCTTAATAAAATCTGAACTGGTATTTCCGTTTAAGTGTATGGCATCATTAATTTTTACATCGCCCATTGTTGAATCATAGGCATCAATATTATCAACGTTATTAATAAATTTAACGTTGGCATTGTTTTTTAATATAACCATAGACACACTTTCTATCTGGTTAACATCCGCATTATCAACTTCAATTTGCCCTCTGGTTGTACGATTAAGAGTTAAGTCCCCGTGAGCATAATCAACATGGTTTGATTTTAATATCATGTTATTAGCCTCTTCTCCGCCAAAGAATCTTGTCCAGAACCCAAAACCTTTATCCGACAAAATACATTCTTTTGCATTCCGCCCTTCCGGAAGTTTTACTTTTGCATCAGACGTAAACAGAAAAATATTTGCATCATCAGGAATATCTTTCTCAGATTTTGCTTTTGCCAGTTTAAACGGTTTATTCAATGATGTAAAAAATACATCCTGTTTTACAGGTTTAGTACTCGATAATCCGCAAACAGAATTATTACGGTTGATATTAGAGTTATGCTGAATATTTGAGCATGCATTTATTATTGTATTCATACTTGCTATAAACCGGAAAAATTTATTTTTTGCTAGTTAATAACTATATTTTTAACAATAATTAATAAATCTCTTTATGCACAATAGGAGCAATTTGTTTGAGTTCTTTATATAATTCATCATATTGAGAAGGATATAATGACTGCGCCCCATCACATATCGCAATCTCAGGATTGTAATGCACCTCAATAATTAAACCATCGCAGCCTGCAGCAACTCCGGCTCTCGACATTGGAGCAACTTTATCTCTCAAGCCTGTACCATGACTAGGGTCTATAATTATAGGCAGGTGGCTTAATTTTTTGATAACAGGTATAGCTGACAGATCAAGAGTGTTACGTGTGTATTTTTCAAAAGTTCTTATACCTCTTTCACACAAAATAACATTTCTGTTACCGCCTGATAAAATATATTCGGCAGATAATAATAATTCTTCAAAAGTAGCCGATAAACCACGTTTTAATACAATCGGTTTATCAACGTGTCCCATTTCTTTCAAAAGATTATAGTTCTGCATATTTCTTGCGCCGATCTGGAATATATCGACGTATTTATTGAACATATCGATTTGAGAAGGATCCATGATTTCTGATGTTACAGCCATACCATGATTATCGGCAACACTTCTCATTATTTTTAAACCTTCTTCCCCTAATCCTTGAAAAGCGTAAGGAGAAGTTCTTGGCTTAAACGCACCGCCTCTAAGAATTTTTACATTGGATTTTTTAAGAGCTTCCGCCGTTTTATCCATTTGTTCATAGTTTTCTACAGTACAAGGCCCCGCAATAATACCGGTATACTTCCCGCCGAATTTAATACCGTTAACTTCTATAATCGTATCTTCTGATTGGAACATCCGGCTGGTCAATTTAAAACCGGAAGTAATCTTGATGACTTCTTGAACACCGTCTAACAGTTCAATATTTCTCGGGTCAATAACCTTGTCCCCTACAGCCCCTATTACGGTATGAAGTTTACCGGTTGATAAATGCGTTTCAAACCCGTTACTTTCGATAAAAGCAACAACCTTATCTATTGCAGCCTGACTGGCATGTTCTCTCATTACTATAAGCATATTCTATTCCTCTAAAATTCAATATTTACCATATATACTAACGTAAACATTTGTAATTTACAAATTATTAAACCTATTGTATAATTAACTAGCTGGAACTTAAATAGAAGGAGAACACAATGAAAGAAGAATTTACTACAAGTGCGAGACGTTGGTACGATAAAGATCCTGTGTTATCCTCTGCAATGAAAACCCTTGAAGAATCTGATGATGATACTCAGATTAAAATAGCTTTAAACTTAATCAAAATTATAACAGAACATAATATTGAAGATTCAAAATATGAAGATGTTTCAGATATTATTTCACAAACAGAAATTGACCTTCAGGACTCACGCCAAAACAGATGGTATGACCTGGACGGAACTTTAAGAACAGCTATCGGAATGCTTCAAAATTGTCCTGACAGTACACGTCACGAAATTGCTGTTGAAATGGCAAGAATGGTTGTAGAAGAAATGAAGAAAAACGAAGCAGATGAAGTTGATACGGAAGAAACAGATTCTTCAATAGATGAACAAATCGAAAAACTTGATGAATCTTTAAGAGCGCAAGAAAATCCAAACAACTAACGTATAGAATTAAGTACATTCTCAACCGTCGGAGAGTGAGAACATTTGTATGAAGAGTTTTCGCATTGAGTTTTGTTGCAAGGCTGACAGGCAAGGTTTCCTGTTAGTGTAATGTATTTGTTATCATCTTTTAGGCTGAACGGATTATACAAAGCCGGTGAAAAACTTGTTGATAAAGTTATAACTTTATTTTTATTCATCGCCCATGCAATAGCTGAAGTATCAAGATTGTTTGACACAATAATATCTGCAATTGATAATATATACCTCAAATCTTCAAAACGAGTTTTGCCGCATAAATTAACAAGGTTTTTGTGAGATAGCCTTGTTGCCAATACATTATCCTGATTGTCACCTACAACAATTATATTGTATTTGTCGGGGATATTAGTTACAAGATTTACCCAGTTTTTGGGATGCCATGATGTTTCACCTTGCCCCATATTGGGAGATAATACAACAATCGGTTTTTCTTCCGCAAAATTAATAAATTTATCCATTTTGGTTTTGGATTCATATTTTGTATCCGGAAGAAAAAACTCGGCATCGTCTGTTTTAAATCCCAGATACCGGGCAAAATTTAAACTCTTTTCTACCTTGTGGACATTAGTATTTTTAAACTCCGGATTAGAATCAATAAATTCATTTGCTCCGAATGATGAAAAACCTTTTGCTGTAGAATATGACAGTCTTCTTTTGGCACCGCATTTTGCAAAAATATATGCACTTCTCAAACTCATCTGGCAGTCTATTGCTATATCAAACTCTCTTTTTTGGAGTTTTTTAACAACTTCTCCCATATCTTCCCAAATCCCCCAGTAAGGCATCTTTTTTATCCATTGTTCCACAGGGGCAAGATGTACTCTGTTTATAATAGGATTTTTATTTACAACTTCAAACCCTTTTTCAGCAGTCAAAAATTCTACAAAATATCCCTGTCGCTTTAGAATACAAGCAAGAGGCAGGGTATATATTGTGTCTTTTAAATCGCCTAAACTTATAATAAGTACTTTTTGTAAGCTTTCCATAAAAACCTCTTATCCTCTAATTATACACAATTGAGAAATAATTGTAAACAATTGTAACGATTAAAGAAAAAAAGCTAAAGTTTTAGAAGAACAATGCCGTAATAAAAGGTATAGAAAGAAAGTCGATTATAGGAGTAAAAATTATGGAATTTAACAGCATTAATTTTGTAGCACAACAAGCAGCAGCATTAAATAAACCTTCAAAGAAAGAGGAAGTTAAAGCAGAGGAAAAAAAGGAAGCAGAAGTAAGAGACAACAAACCTGCTGAAAAACAAGTTGCGGGCGAAGAAGTACTTGCATTTATGGCAGCAAAGAATATTGACCTAAAAATTGCAAAACCTTCTGAATCTAAAGCAACTCAAGACAGAATTGCAGGTTATATGGATGACTTTGAAGCAGCATTCGATGAAATGACAGCTCTTGGACTATCAGAAGATGCTATCTTTGAAATCTTCGATAGAATGTAAGAATTTGGGTATGGATAATTGATTTAAACTAAAAGGTTCTGAGAAAATCAGAACCTTTTTAATTACATTTTCTATCTTAGCGAGCGTTAGCGCGGCAATCTGTTTTTCAGTGATTAGTGAACAGTGAAGAGTGAAGAGTGAGGAGATTTACCGTCGTCCTGAACGAATGTGAAGGACCGCATTGTCGAATGTTTCAGAATTTCTTAATCACTCAGTCACTCAGTCACTTAATCACTTGTCAAAAAAAGAGATTCTTCGCATCCGCTCAGAATGACGAAAAACCAGTCATGGCGAGCGATAGCGGCGCAATCTTTCATGTTTGTCATTGCGAGCGAAGCGCGGCAATCTATTTTTCAGTGATTAGTGAACAGTGAAGAGTGAAGAGTGAGGAGATTTACCGTCGTCCTGAACGAATGTGAAGGACCGCATTGTTGAACACTCCTGAATTTCTTAATCACTTAATCACTTAGTCACCTAATCACTCAGTAGTAGGTCAGATTTACTAATCCGACAAAACAAGAATAATTGGTGCATAAAGTTGCACCCTAATCACTGGAATTCAACATTGGAAAGATCCCGAAACTAGTTCGGGATGACATATCCCCCCCCACGACTCACGATTCACGAAAGGACATTTACCTCTTCAGGTTCTGACCAATGTGGATGCATAATTGCTCCCCACCCCAACCCTCCCCAAGTCGGGGAGGGAGTAATTCATTTACCCCCGATTCACAACTCACGACTCACGAAAAATCACCCGGTCACCTAATCACTTACCAAAAAAGAGATTCTTCGGGCTTTGCCCTCAGAATGACCGTAATTTCGTCGTCCTGAACGAATGTGAAGGACCGCATTGTTGTATGCTCCTGAATTTCTTAGCCACTTAATATCACTGTCTTGGATTATTGGCGGTTCAAAACCTTTGCGCACCGCTACGTTTTTCTTTAGAAAAACTCCGCTCCGACAGGTTTTTCACAGGGACGTGTCTAGACCTCACTTAGTTAGTAATAACGAAAATTTATTCTGTCACCCTGAATTTATTTCAGGGTCTTACCGGTGTTACAGGCGGAAATTCAACGTTGGTAAGATCCCGAAACAAGTTCGGGATGACGAGAAATGCCTAATCACTTAGTCACTTAGTCACCTAATCACTTGTAAAAAAGTCTATTCACTAATCACAAATCACTCCTCACTAAATCAACCCCAACGCAACGGACGGCGACTGATTAGCTGTTGCAAGCAAGGTTGCCGATGCCTGCTGCAGAATCTGCGCCCTGATAAAATCTGACGAAACCTTTGCAATATCTGCATCTTTAATTGTAGATAATGATGAGGTAGTATTCTCAATACTTACATCAAGCGAATCTATAACCGATTCAAGGCGGTTTTGTACTGCGCCGAATTCCGTTTGTTTGGCTGTAACCATATCAAGTACCGCATCTATATCATCAAGTGCGTTTCTGGCATTTGCAGTTGTTGAAACATTCACATTTAGATTGATTGATAACGCTGTGTCAAAGGTTATTCGAGAGTTTTCGCTTGAATCTATTCCGACTTGGAGTGTAATATTGCCTGTACCTTGCGTTCCGCCGCCCGGATTAGGGCCATACCCCGGAGGTACAAGAAGATTGTTCAATTCATCTGTTGTAACACCATGGACTTTTGAATTTGCATCACCGGCAGTTGTTCCGTCAACACCAACCGCCGGCAATCCGCCGGCAGTCTGAGAGTTATAATAACAGTTTGAGATAGAGATTGTGGGTTGTATAATGCCTCCTATAAATGCGCCGCCCATATTGCTATATGTCACATTAACCGAAGAGTAACAATCACTGATTGAACTATTTCCACCATAAGAAGCTATAAACACATCAGCCCCTATAAAACCACCGACCATATCTCCTGAAACAGAACCTGTAACGTAACAATTGGATATACTTGTATCTACTGTTGCATAAGCTACCCCTCCGGCAAACTCTCCATTAATATCAACATTTTCTAAGCCCAGATTCTTTATCTCTGCATTTAATATCACACCAAATAATCCTCCATACCCAGATGGATTATTAACTGTAAGGTTATTTATTGTATATCCGTTGCCGTTTAACTCACCCTGAAAACAATCAGACGGGTTTGGCTGAACAGAAGTATCCGCAAGTCCTCCTATAGATTCCCAATTGATACCTGACAGATCTATATCATTCATAAGGATATATTTACCGTTTAAATCGTTGCGGATATTATCCAAATCAGCGGCAGTTTTAATAATCGTATACCCTTGAGCGATTGCCTCTTCTTCGGTCAACTGGTTGACCTGTTTCAAGAAAGAACCGGTTACTGTTCTTGCTGATGCACCGGAAGCAAGGCGGGTTATAGCGTTTGTTGCTGTACCGTTACCCTCAAATAGTTTTATCCCGTTGTATTCGGTCGTTGCCATGATACGGTTTATTTCTTCCGTTCTCTGGTCTATCTCCATCTGAATAGCATCAATTGAATCCTGTCCATAAGTCCCGTTTGCCGCCTGCTCCGCCAAATCTCTTATTCGCTGCAAGTGTGTAGTCACAATGTCAAGGGAGCTTTCGGCGGTGTTAATAAGAGAAAGTCCGAGGTTGGCGTTATTCTGTGCAACTCTGTAGGACGACAAATCTATATCCATCTTTGTTGCAACTGCATAACCTGCCGCATCGTCTTTGGCAGAATTGATTCTGTATCCTGTTGTCATCTGTTCCAATGCACGGTTCAAGTCCAATGTCGATTTCTTGAGCGACAATTGGACCATTAGGCTTGAAAGGTTGGTGTTGATAGTTAATGCCATCATGCAACCTCCGGGGTAAATGATTTTTGGTGAAGAGTGAATCGTGAGGAGTGAGGAGACGTTATAATTATATAGTCTTTGTTCTGCGTACTCTTCACGAAGTGAGTACAATTTGTTTTTATACATAGGCTAGTGTCAGTTAACGAAACAACGGTATAATTAGCACCTCGACTTTTATGGAGTGAGCAATCAGTACTTATTGAAACAACGACAAGAAATGTGCTGTTTGAGCGTAGCGAGTTCACATTTCTGGAGTTGAAATTAGTACTGATTAGCGAACGAAATTCAAGTCGACAGTTTCTGCTTGGTTGCTGCCGATAAACGTGTCTCCGTATTTTGCTTACGCAAAACACTACGCACTCTGGCAGCAATCCGCTTTGTCCTGCGTTTCTTTGCTGACAAAGAAATGCAGGTGCGGGGTGCAGGGGTGCATAAACCCCGCTAGAGGTAAATGAAGATTGAATTGAAATTACATTGCTATTATTTGGGGAAATAAACCACTCCCCATCCCAACCTGTCTTGGATTTCTTCCACGCTCGAACAGGCTCACTTTTGAGCCATAGGCTCAGAACATTCGCTATTCTCGCTAGCCGGACTAGCAGCGTTGCTGCATCGTCCGTACAGAAATCCGCTTCCCAAAGTCGGGGAAGGAGCTTGACCCGCCGGAGTTTTTCGTCATTCTGAGCGGATGCGAAGAATCTCTTTTTTTGACAAGTGATTAAGAAATTCTGTAATGTTCGACAA
>CALUXY010000002.1 GCA_944324855.1 Candidatus Gastranaerophilales bacterium
TCCTTATGTAATTGATTACGGCATATATCAGTCTAAACTTTAGCTTTTTAACTCCTTTTGTTACATTTCGTTACAATCTTATTATATTAGATAAAATGTAACAAAATGTTAACAATATTATATAAATTAAGCAATTTTGTATATACTAAATACTTTATAAATATATACAGGGTATAACTAGAAAGAGGAAAAGGAGAATATTATTATGGCAAGAGTATTAATTTCAATGCCTGAACAATTTTTAGGCGAAATCGACAATGTAGCAGAAAACGAAAATCGTTCTCGTTCAGAACTTATTAGAGAAGCCCTGAGAACATACATTCATCGTAACAAGATTAGAAATACAGCGTATGCAGCAAAAAATGCAGAGATGCTGGAAGCACTTCTTGATTAATACAATTGCCGTAAATAGTTGGATAAAGTAAGGCTTGGTTTGATTCCGGGCCTTATTTTTTATATTAAGATTTAAACAATCATGTTAATTTTTGTAAAAAAACATTTCAAGCATGGTACATGATTTGATTTAATATAGTATAATCCTTGTATCAACTATCCCCAAATCTCCTCCCAAGATTATGAAATACTAGCTGCACCAAGCAGCTTTTTATTTTGCCTTTTTCGGTATAAAAAGTTGATTATGCCATATAGTCTATGTTGTGAGATACTTTTTTCTTCATTGATTTCGCTTTGTTTAGTGTACTTTCAGCTTTTGCTTTTACCTGATAGTCTGCTGCGGATGGATCTTTTGGTGCCATTGCTGCTTTGATAACTGTCTTGGCGTGATCAATAGTTTTCTTTAACCCGTTTTGAGTCGGTTTTTCAGGTATTGTCGGCATTGCAATCGGTACAAAACCGCTTACCGGAATTCCTGCACTGTTGTTAACTATGTGTATACTTCCGCCTAAACTGCCTGCAGCAGCTTTATGCGCTGCTTCATGTGCGTATATCTCATTATAATTTTTTTTGATTAAAGTTTGTTTTGCTTGATTCTGTTTTGTTGTTAATTGCTTTTTTACTGCTGGTTTTATTGATGCTTTATGAAAATTTATCATTTATTACACACTACCTTTTTAAAAACTTATTTTCATTATAACATTTATTTTTTTTGTTTAAACCCTTCATGCTGAAATTTTTAAATTATTTAATAATTTTGTATTTTTGTTTAAGGGCGAGGATTTTGGCGTATGAGTATTCTATTTTTTCTCTTAATTCTTGATTCTTTTCGGCTTCTTTTATTACTGATTCAATTGCTCCTAAGCTTTTGTCGTTTGCTTCTCTATAGATAAACATATTTAGTCCTGCAAGAATACCTTTTATGCATGCTTCTCCTGCTTCAAGCTGTATTCCTTTCATTTCCATGTCGTCGGATATTATAACGCCTTTGAAATTCAATTGGTTTCTAAGATAACTTAGAGCATTTTGGCTCAAAGATGTCGGAATAATTTCGTTATCAAAGCAGGAGCAATGAAGGTGTGCTGCCATTATCATGTCGATACCGTATTCAATAGCGGCTTTGAACGGTTTTATATGGTATGTTTCCATTTCCTTCAGGGTAAGACTAATATCCGGCAATGTTTTGTGGCTGTCGGCGTTGGCATCGCCATGCCCCGGATAATGTTTTATGCATGGAATTATTCCGTATTCTTTATAAATATCCGATACGATTTTCATCCCGTTTATAACATCATCCGGATTATCTGAAAACGCTCGTTCTCCTATAATCGGATTGTTTGGATTGGTGTTTACATCAACACAGGGTGCGAAATTAAGATTAATGTTTAAATCTTTTAATTCTCTTGCTATGTCATGTGTTTGCCATTTAAGATATTCTTCTCCTTTTTCATAAGCGTACTTTGCGGAGAGACGTCTTTCATGGATATGTTCAGTTCTTTCAACCCTTCCTCCTTCTTCATCAATTGAAAGAAAAGGGCGTATCAGGTCTTTTGCAAGTATTTCATCTTCCAGATGTCTTAAATGCTCTTCAGTATCAATATCTTTAGAAAAAAATATTACTCCTCCGAGACCTTTTTTCAGGGCTTCATTTAAATCTCCCGTACCTAATATAAACATTTGATAAATCTTTTTTGTATCCATAATTTTATTCTACTAAATAAATTGAGTTTTTATAGTATAATATAGTCATGGATTTTAAAAAAATTTTAGCAGGGATATTTGTTATAGGTTTATTTGCCTCATTGATAGGGTTTAATACTGTGTCGGCAAAAAAAAGTTCTGCTGTAAAGATGGAGCCTGAAACAATAGAATCAATGGCAAATCAAGTTGATAATCTTACTAAAAAAGTCTATGGCAGAGCTTTATTGTCTCCGGAAGATAATTCAAATCTCGTTGCAATCAAGATTAAACTTGATAATCAAATGCTTTTAGAACCTGACCCTGCATTAGCCCCTTTATATTACAAAGTCGGATGTATGTATAAGATGCGTGAAATGAAGGATGAAGCAACTGAGTGTTATCAAACGATTTTAGAAAACTTCGGGACTACGGCACTTGCTCCAAAAGCGTATCAGGCATTAAAAGATATGGGCGTTGATGTTACACAGTTTGATGCAAATATGAATAAATCAGCATCAGAAGATGAAGAAGAGGAAGAAGAATAAATCTTCTTACCTCTATCCTGTCTGAGTGTAAGTATTAGTATTCAGGGGTTTAACCCGTTCTTTCCTCCTGTCTGCAAGCAGGTTATTGTATGTAGGGTTTCAACCCGTTCATTTACCCCTGTCTGCAAGCAGGTTATTGTATGTAGGGTTTCAACCTGTTCATTTACCCCTACCCCTTTATATCAATATTTCTTTGTTCTTTCTTTTTTGCAGCAACAAGTCCCGGTGCTATATTGGAACCTGTCATAATTCTTCTTAGTACAAATTGTGCTTGCGGCAGTCCTACAGCGAGAAGCATGCTGCTTATTGCAACATTTGCTGCAATGTTAAATGATTTTGCCTTGATTGCTGTTTTTGCGTATTTAGCAATACCCAGGTTGCTTTTCTTTGCCTCTGCTGCAAATACTCTCATATTTTCAGATAAAGAAAACAGTTTTTTAGTATCTACAACTTCTCTTGGGTCTCTAACTCCGTTATCAAGGAATTTTACAATTTTATTTTTCTTGGCATATTTTGCAAGCAGTGATTTTGGATTATTATCAATAAAATCAAGAACTTCTTCCTCTTTTTTAGGGAGTATAAGTTTATTTGAACGAACTTTTACTAAGAACCTTTTATCAGCCATTATTTTAGGGTCAAGTGCCGTATTAATTTTGAATAAAGATTTTGTTATTTTGTTCAATCCTTTATCAATGTATTCAGGCGTGCCGAAATTAAGAACAAGCATACCGATTGAATTGAATGCACTTTCAATCTTTTCATACTTTCCTCTTGAAGTGTAAACACGCCCAACTGCCAATCCGCCGTCTGTTATTGCCATTTTATTTGTGTGGCTAAGTGTTGCAATTGTTGAACCTAATCCTTTAAAGTTTGGATTTGATGATGCTCTCATTGAGTTCAAAGATTTAAAATTACTGTTTTGTGCTGTAATATTAGATACATTTATTTGCGGAGCTTGCTGTGGTTTTCTTGATTTAAGTTTTCCGTTCTTGATATCACGCTCAATCAAGATGTTTGTTAAACCGTAATTTAGTTTTGGTAATACGTATCCCATCGCAATCATCGGCAGGATAAGTGCAGCTGAGTATTTTTGATTTGAAAGCTTTTTGTATTTTGCTGTATTATTTTTAACATTTATTAAATCTTGTACCGCTTCCGGAGCAAGTTTTGCAAATTTTTTGATATTTATATCTATATTTTGTGCAGGGTTCTTAAATCCTTTGCCGTCTTTAGTTTTCTCAAGCAGTTTGAGATTTACTTTTCCGTTGAATCCGGTAGTTTTTTTCATAATTTTATTTGCAATCGCTTCAACAAAAGGAACTCCGCCAATCCATATTGCAGAAGTGCCGAATTCATCAATTGTTTTTTCTCTTAAACAGTGCCAGCCCATTCTTTTGGATTCTTTGGCTGTTTCATTGTAGTTTTGTGCAACTTTAATCGGTCCTTCAATTACACAATCTCTGACAATTAGAGGGTATACACTGCTATTATTCCCGACTGCCGATATGGCATTTATCATAAGTGACATTTAATAATCTCCTTTGTAAACTAGCTAACCTTCAAAACATTTTCCCGAAGGGGCTATTTTACAAGAAACTGAATCACATCAAAATCTTATAGTCCCTTCGGGATTATATGAGTGTGATGATGTTTTTCAGTTGTTAGGTAAAAATTATTCATTAAATATTCCTTATCACTTTCCTAATTATATTATCATAAGAAATTTATAATGCAATATCTTTGAACTGTTTATATAATGTGTATAAAATAAAAATTTTGCTAATTATTAATTAAACATTAATTTTTCTTAATATTTACAAAAATTAATTTAATATGTATAGTGTGATTGGAGCATAGATTTATGATTGACTTTGAAAAATTTACAAATTATTCTCAAGAAATCTTGTACGCATCAGGCGTTAAGATGAATGAATACAAGAATTCCCAAATTCAGCCGGAGCATATTATGCTTGCTATGATTGAAGATAAGGGAATTATACGTGATTACTTAACAGAGTTAAAACTCTTGAATCAGGAATTTATCAATGATATTGTCGCAAGGGTAAAATCATTTCCGACAATATCCGAAATTTCAAATACACAGCAGATATTTTTATCTCCCGACAGTGAAAAGCTTTTGACGATTGCACAAGATACTTCAAAAGAGTTTAAAGACGAATATGTCGGGATTGAGATGATACTTTTGGCAATGACAAAACTTGATGGTTCTGCAATTCAACAATTGCTTTCAAAATACAGGGTATCATCTAACAGTGTTTTAAATGTTATGAAAAAGATAAGAGGTAAAAAAACAGTGGATAATAAAAATGCTGATGAAAATATGAAAGCTTTGGAAAAATATTCTACGGATTTAACAGAGCTTGCACGAAAAGGAAAATTAGACCCTGTAATTGGCAGAGATGAAGAAATAAGAAGAATTATACAAGTTCTTAACCGCCGTACAAAAAACAACCCTGTGCTTATCGGGGAACCTGGGGTCGGTAAAACAGCGGTTGCCGAAGGACTTGCGCAACGTATTATAAGAGGAGATGTTCCTGAAAGTCTAAAAAAAGTTAAGCTCTGTGCGCTTGATTTGGGTGCATTGGTTGCCGGAGCAAAATTCAGAGGTGAATTTGAAGAACGTTTGAAAGCTGTTTTGAAACAGGTTGAAGATTCAAACGGTGAAATAGTTTTATTTATTGATGAAATCCATACAATAATAGGTGCAGGAGCGACAGATGGTGCAATGGATGCCGGGAACCTTCTGAAACCTATGCTAGCAAGAGGTGTTTTAAGAACAATCGGTGCTACAACTCTTAATGAGTACCGCAAGTATATAGAAAAAGACCCTGCATTTGAGCGCCGATTCCAGCCGATACTTCTTGATGAACCAAGTGTTGAAGATACTATAAGTATTTTAAGAGGGCTAAAAGAAAAATATGAAGTTCACCACGGAGTAAGAATTTTGGATAGTGCACTTGTCCAAGCAGCAAAACTCTCTGACAGGTATATTACGGATAGATTTTTGCCGGATAAAGCAATCGATTTAATTGATGAGGCTGCATCATCCTTGCGTATTGAAATTGATTCCATGCCGGAAGAAATTGATATGATGCTTAGACAAAAAATGCAGTTAGAAATTGAACGTGAGGCTTTGAAAAAGGAAGATAATCCTGAATCAATCGCTAAAATTGATAAATTAACTAAAGAAATTAACGAACTTGCTTCAAAAGTTGATACTTTGAAGGCTCAATGGGAGCTTGAAAAGGCATCTATTACAGGGGAAGCAGCGATAAAAGACGAAATAAATCAGGTTAAAAACCAGATAGCGGAAGCGGAACGTAATACGGATTTGCAAACGGCTGCGGAACTTAAATACGGGAAACTTTTACAATTGGAAAAAGAACTTGATGCAATCCAACATAAAGATAACTGTCCTAAAAAAGATCATTGTCTTTTGAAAGAAGAAGTTGACGAAGATGATATTGCAGAGGTTGTGAGCAAGTGGACGGGTATTCCTGTTAGTAAACTTGTTGAAAGCGAAAGAGAAAAATTATTAAGGATGGAAGATTTTCTTCATAAACGTTTAATCGGGCAAGATGAGGCTGTCGAAATCGTATCCGACTCAATCAGGCGTGCAAGATCCGGATTAAAAGATCCTAAACGTCCAATTGGTACGTTTTTATTCTTAGGTCCAACCGGTGTTGGTAAAACTGAGCTTGCAAAATCTCTTGCGGAATTTATGTTTAACGATGAAGATGCAATCATTCGTATTGATATGAGTGAATACATGGAAAAACATAATGTTGCAAGACTTGTCGGAGCTCCTCCGGGATATGTCGGATATGAAGAAGGCGGACAATTAACTGAAGCTGTCAGACGTAAACCTTATTCGGTTGTTTTGTTTGATGAAATTGAAAAAGCACATCCGGATGTATTCAATATAATGCTTCAAATATTTGATGACGGTCGTTTAACTGATTCTAAAGGCAGAACAGTGGATTTCAAAAATACTGTTATCATCATGACAAGTAATATCGGAAGTGATATTATTCTTGAGGATTCTTTGAATGCAACATTAGATGCGGCCGGTAACTTTGAAGAAACAAAAGAAAAAGTTATGGCGGTATTGCGTGACAGGTTCAAACCTGAATTTTTGAATCGTATTGATGAAACTATATTCTTTAAATCTCTGACATTGCCTCAATTGTCAAAAATTGTGGATATTCAGATGGATTATTTGAGAAACCTGCTTAAAGATCAGGATATATCTATTGAAATCTCCGATGATGCAAAAGACCTTCTTGCAACCCGCGGATTTAATCCTATATACGGGGCAAGGCCTCTTAAACGTGTCATAAGACAGATGGTCGAAAATCCTCTATCTAAAGATATCCTTGCCGGAAAATTTAAAGAGGGTGACACTGTCTGTGTTGATGTAAACGATGATGAAATTGTTTTTTCTAAGAAATAATATTAAGGGTTACCATTTAGGTAACCCTTAACTAATATCATTTACTCTTTTTTAATAGAATGCTTTCAGAATCTTTAGCTACAATGCAAGTGAATCCTAAAAAGTTCTTTTTTAATTCAAATCCTGCAGGCAGTGTTTTTGTTCCGACAGAGATATTCATAATATTAGGAACTATTAGATAACCACCTTGTCCGTTTGGACGAAATTTTACATTCCCGTTTAATTTACCTGTTTCATTTACATTCTTAATTTGTTCATCTGTTAATCTTGAAAACGCGGCTCTCCAATAACCAATTTTAGTCGAATCCTTAGCTGTTGCTGCTACTTTTCCTTCTCCTTTTAAGTAAGTCCCAGTTACATTACGCGATGTCACTGCCTTTGTATTTTGCATTGCTTTGAAAGGCATACCGCTTACGCTTCTAACCATCAGATATCCTCCTTGTTAATTTACCTACACTTTGTATCACCAGTGATATTTAAATAAACCTTTTTTTTTTTATAAAGTTTGCTATTTTGTTAACTTTTATTAACAAAACTAAAAAAAAAGTCAATTCTTAAAAATTAAAATACTTTATATAAGAGTAAAGGTTAGATTTAAATTATTTAAGGTTAGGTTATACCGGGAGGTTTGTATGTCAAACGATGTATCTGTAACAGTTCCAAAGGCGAATCCTAATATGGAAGCCCAAGGAGCATTTCAATTTTTAAACAGGCCAATGTTGAGTCAGTATATGGAAGCTGAACATTCAATATTTGGAACACCTTATGCAGGTGCTATGGGTACAGCTCCAACCGGTATAGCAGGAGCAGGAATGATGATGCCTGGCGGAATGGGTATGATGGGAATGGGAATGATGAATCCTATGATGATGGGCGGTTGGTTCAACAATGTTGATAAAGTTGTTGACAATGCAAAAAAATGGACCAACGGTATGTACGACATCTATGACAACTCATCTGACCGACAAACCCAATTCGTATTCAAACAACGCGGTAACCAATACAGTCTAAATACAGGCAGCTCTATCTTAAATAATTTATTGAAGACTATGAATCATTCAATTCACAATAACGATATGCGCGTTGCTTGTGATACATTTGACAGAATCTTTGAAACTATCAAGAAGCAGGTTGGTACTGAATTATTGACTCACGAAGAAAGAATCAATGCAGAAGAATCAATCAGAGCGGCAATCATTGATTACTATGAACAAGTTAACGGTTCATCTCTAAGAGAAGATATCGAAACCTACGGTGACGGTGTATTTGAAAACGGATTCAAGAAAGCTGTTTCTATGGGATTCTATACTCAAAATGATGATGAACAAACAATTTCATATATGACAGGTAATTCAATCCAAGATGTTGAAGGAAAAGAATCTCTTAGAAATGCAGGTAAGATTGCCGGCGGAGCTGCACCTGGTGTTATTCTTGGCGCAGGTGTCGGGGCTAAAATCGGCGGTGGTAAAGGTGCCGTTATTGGTGGTATCATTGGCGGTATTGTATCAGGTATAACAGGTTTATTTGTTGCTTCTGATGAAAAACCTGAATTAGAAAGAGTTCACGAATTTTAATCCAATAATATAACCTAATTAACTAATCTAACCTGAAAAAGGGGTGACTCAAAAAGTCATCCCTTTGTTATGTAATTTAAGTTTTTTAAATTATTAGTATTTATTCTATTTCATACATATTTCTATTTTCATGTGTTTTATCAAAATCTTCCGGTGAAACTTTACCGCCAATTGAGTCACAATAAGTTCTTTCAGGTGATTCCCCGAGGACTTTTATTGTATGTCCTTTTGTCAGTTTCAGTCCTTCTTTTGACATATTATTATAATTAGGACCTATCATAATTTGAGCATCTTCTCTGCCCATTGCTTTACAAACTTGTTTACTAAAATCAAGTAAATGCTTTGTGACAATCGGGTCTGAACCCAATTTGCCATTTGCTTCAAAACTATCTATTACAAATGTTAATTTGCCGTCGATATTTGTAAAGTGACATAACGAATTCCCGTAAGAATTTTCATAATTATCAACAAGTTCTATACCTCTGTTGTAATTATTTAAAAGATGCATTGGAGCGGAATAACCGGCGTATGTGCTTTCTATGCTGTTGCAGCAGCTTACATGATTCCCGAAGAAAATATTTCTGCCTATATTATCATCATCACTCAATCTAAAATGTATATTATCAACATTTCTGGCATTTCTTATATCTTCAACTTTTTTTCTAAAACCGTTTATGTGATCCATAAAACCGGCTGCCCCGTCTCTTTCTGCTTGAGATAACTGCATTTGTCCCTGTCCTCTTGCAGATTTCCAGTATTCATTTTTATCCGTATATTTAATGACACAATCTAGGAATTTACCGTCTGCCCTTAATTGGCGGTTAGTTTCCTGATTAGCTCTTATTTGTTCATGAATATTGTTGTTCTTCTATTGGTTTAGGATGGTTTATAAGCTTATCAAGATGTGCTTTTAAAAGATACTGACTGAATATTTTTAACCGGTTTTGTCTGATTATTCACATTTTCTTTCGGTGGTTTTTGTAAATACGGAGTATTTACAACCATGTTTCCGGAGGCATTTGTATACTTTACTGACATAAGGTTTCCTTTGCTAATATAAAGCTTGTTATGAATATTTTTTGCTATTTTATTAAATAATAGTAAACTTTACTTAACATATTTTTTGTCGTAATATACTTGTATGGTAGCTACAAAATCTTTAGATATCGATTTATCTTTTAAGAAGAATAACGTCGACGAACTTTTTTTGAATTTAAGTGAAAATCCTGAAGGATTCAAAAATAAAGACTTCAGATTTACTTTGAGTCTTATTTATCAACTGATAGAAGATGAGTTTGCGGGGATATTCTTAAGCCCTAACTCTCCAGTTAGAAATACGGATTTTTTCTTAATAAATGAAAACGGAAAATTATCCTTCTTTGTCACCCCGACAAACAATTTCCAATTTTATTTAAAATCTAAAGGTTCAATGTTTAGGTTTACCCCGAAAGAAGTCGAAGGTGAAATAGGGTATGTAATGCCGTTGGATATTGTTCTTGATTATTTTGGCGGCTTTGGTGAAATACTTGACTTTAGTGCGGTAACACAGACTTTTGTCTATTTTAACAAGTTGACACAGTTTGTAATGAAACTGGTTGAAAAGCTTTATTTTATCCCGACAGTTAGTCTAAAAGGAAATTTTTTTCGAATTGTATATGAACCAATTATACAGACACAACAAATTGCAAGAATTATAAACGAATTAGAGGAAAATCTTCCTGAAAATCTATTTATTAAAGGCGAAAGACCTAAAAACTTCGTGTCAGATTTTGTGCATAACTATCTTAACTATGTTGTTTATAAGTTTTTACACATTAAAAGCTATCGTTTTAAAGATGTAAAATCAGGCAGCTACCTGTTAAAAGATTTAGAGCAGAAATCACTTCTTAAGGGCAAAAATGTTGCAGAAAACTTTGCACAATGGTTTGATGAACTCTATCTCGGCAAATACGATGTTATACCGTTCTTTAAAATAGATAAAATACCTGATAGTGAAGATTTTGAATTGAAAATCTATATTAGAAACCGCAAAAATAACGAAACAATTTTAATGGATGAACTATATGTTAAAGATACGGTTTGGGATGCAAATAGCTCAGATATTGCTAAGATTATTGAAAAGCAATTGAATTTTGCACTCCGTTATATGCCGGAACTTGAAAAATTGTTTGAAGATGAAGAACGTCTTTCATTACGTTTGAACTTAAGCGAAGTTTATAAAATTATTGCACAAACTTCATATTATCTTCAAAAAGCACAGATTGAAGTTATTCTTCCGGATGAACTGACTAATATTATAGTTCCTCGTGCATCTATTAATGCACACGTTAAAGAAAAACGTTCTGATGACTTGATGGAAATCTTTAATACGGTTTCTTCTTCTGCTATTTCTCTTGATGATATTCTTGAGTTTTCTTATGAAGTTTCATTGGGGGATGAAAAGATTTCATTGGAAGAATTTAATAAACTTGTAGAAACAAATTCAGGACTTGTAAAATACAAAGATAAGTATGTTCTTGTAGACAAAGAAGAAGGACACAAACTTGCAGAACAAATTCTTAATGCTAACCATAAAAAATTAACACGATTGCAGCTGCTGCATGCTTCTATGTCAGGTCGGATTCAAGATTATGACTTTAATTATGATGAAGCGTATGCAAATGTAATAAAAGATTTTGCCAAAACGGTTGAAGTTACACCGCCGGAAGGGTTGCATGGTACACTCCGCCAGTATCAGCAAACAGGACTTAAATGGCTCTGGACAAACGTTTCAAAAGGCTTTGGCTGCTGTATGGCTGATGATATGGGGCTTGGTAAAACAATTCAAGTTATAAGCCTTATTCTAAAATTGAAAGAAGAAAACAAGCTTAAACAACCTGTACTTGTTATTTGTCCTACAACTCTTATGGGTAACTGGATGAAGGAACTGCAGATGTTTGCTCCTGAACTTAAAGTCGCAAAATATCACGGACTGGACAGAAAACTTGATTTGAAAAACGATGTTATTCTGACAACTTATGCAATTATGCGTATTGATACGGAAGAAATGAAGAAACAAAGCTGGGGCATGATTGTTGTTGATGAGGCGCAAAATATTAAAAATCCTGATACGGCTCAAACGATGGCAATCAAAATATTAAAATCCGATATTAAGATTGCTATGACAGGTACTCCTGTTGAAAACAGATTAACAGAGCTGTGGAGTATATTTGATTTTATAAATACAGGTTATTTAGGTTCTTTAAAAGAATTTCAAAAGAGTTACGCAATTCCTATTGAGCGGTTTAAAGAAACCTCCCGTGCATCAAAACTCAGGATGTCAATTTCTCCGTTCGTTTTAAGACGTTTAAAAACTGATAAATCTGTTATTTCAGACCTTCCTGACAAGGTTGTTATTAATGATTACTGTTACCTGACAAACGCTCAAGCAATACTTTATGAAAAAACTCTTAATGAAATGATGAATAAGATTTCGGGATTTACCGGTGTGAGCAGACGTGGTAATATCTTTAAACTTATTACATCATTAAAACAAATATGTAACCATCCGTACCAATTCCTTAAATCAGGAGAAATGACAAAAGAAATGTCCGGAAAAACAGAAAAATGTATTGATTTGGTTAATTCAATCTTAAATAATAATGAAAAAACACTTATATTTACTCAATATAAAGAAATGGGCGATATTTTGACCCGAATCATAGCGGAAGAATGTAATGAAAATCCGTTATTCTTCCATGGTTCTTTAACAATAGGTCAGAGAGAAAAACTAATTGAAGAATTCCAAAACAAAGACGATTCTCATATCATGGTCTTGTCATTAAAAGCCGGCGGAACAGGTTTGAACCTTACAAGCGCAACAAACGTTATCCACTACGATTTGTGGTGGAATCCGGCTGTTGAAGAACAGGCAACAGACAGAACTTATCGTATCGGTCAAACAAATAACGTTATGGTTCACAGAATGATAACATTGGGAACATTTGAAGAAAAAATTGACGAGATGTTAAAGACTAAAAAGGAATTGGCTGACTTAGCTGTATATGAAGGTGAAAAAATTATTACCGAGCTTTCAGACGAAGAAATATACGAAATATTCTCGTTATCAGCTATGTAAAGTTATGTTAATTAATTTTAAAATAAAAAATGAACATTTTAATTTTAAATTCGTTATATAAACAGAAGAGGTAATCAAATGGATAAAAAATGTGATAAATATGAATCTCTGTTTATTTTTTCTGACGAAGCGACTTTGATGGAGCATATTGCACACTGTCCTGATTGCCGCAAAGAACATGAAAAAATGCAAAAGGTTTCAGATTTAATCAAAGAAGTCAAAGACGAGTACAAACGTCCTAAATATCTTGCATTAAAAGTTGCATGTGCACTCTTTTTGTTTATAGTTGGCGGTGTCAGCGTTGAAATGCTTGATATGAGATACGGAATACTCGATACAATCAAGTATGGTGCGCCGTTGACAATGGAAGACCTTGGTTTTCCGACAGATAGTTACGGGCTCATAATGGTAGATTAGAAATGAACTTTAAACAGATAATAGAAAACAATAAACAACATGTAAGAAACATAATAAGACTAATAACTAAAGAAACAAACGAAGATCTTGAACAAGAAGTATACATAAAAGTTTGGAAAAATGCAGACAAGTATACGGAATGCGGGAACTTCAAAAGCTGGATTTGTACAATTGCAAAAAATCTTTCGAAAGACTATTTGAAATCAGCAAAAAGAAAGGTGGATATAAATTCAACATCAGACGAAAAAGTAATCAATAAAATACCTGATCAAAAAATTGGTCAAGAACAGGTAATCGTAAACGAGTTTCGCAGAAAGAGAATAAAAAAAGCAATAAATAATCTTAAGCCGAAACTAAAACAAATTATCATACTGTATGAAATAGAAGGACTGTCCTATGATGAAATCTCAAAACAACTAAAAGTACCGATTGGTACGGTTAAATCGAGATTATATAATGCAAAAAAACAATTAGCAGAAGAATTAGAAGACTTAATGTAGATTAAAGAAAGGACTATTTAATATGAAAAAATTATTACTAACAGCAGGATTAATGATGTTAACTTCATCTTTAGTATGTGCAGCAGAAGCTCCTGTAGCTCCGGTTAAAGGAGATTTCCCTCCTCCGCCTCCTGCATGTCATAAACCGGCACCTCCTAAAATTGATTTAGATAAAAAATTAAAACTAACTGATGAACAAAAAGTTAAAGCACGTGAAATCAGAATGGAAGGTCAAAAAGAAATCAGACCGTTGTTTGAACAATTAAAAACAAAACAAGAACAAAAACGTGCTCTTTTAAACAGTCAAATAACTAAAAAAGAACAAATCGAAATGATTGATACTCTAAACCAGGATATCTATAAATTAAAACGTGAAATTCGTGAAGTTAGAGTTAAAAATATGAAAGAATTTGAATCTATCTTGACTGATCAACAAAAGAAAACCTTAGATAAAATTAAAATGGATTCAAGAAAAGAATTTAAAAAACATCACAAAAACTGCAAACCTGGACCTCGTCCTTGCCCTTGCAAATAAGCTTTTTAAATTAACTGACACTATAAATCCCCGGAATAAATTTATTCCGGGGATTATTTATTTGCTTCATCACATTGATGTTTTTGCGCTGCAAGATTATTAAAATCAAGTTCCGGCGGCAAATATTCAGGAATTGGCAAATATTCCGGACCTTTAGTTATTCTTCCAAGATATTTATCTCTTTGATAAATATAAGATGCTCTTGTATAATTGTTAAATTCTCTTTTTAAAATTACATCATCTTTATTTTTTAATGGCTCAAGAGTTTTTTCCATTGATTTATACTTTTTATCTATTGATTTGCCGCTTTTTATTTTGTAGCATAAATCCTCTATATCTTTGAGTTTCCCAACGCCGGTTCCTAGTATTTGAATCTCTCCAGTGAAACCGTTTGGAAGTTTTGTTAATAGATGAATTGCTGTGTAACCGGTTGGTACATCTTCATCCTTTTTAGAAATCATTGTTCCTTTTTTATCGCATTCAGCTTTAAGTCGTCTTAATGCTTGCGGAGATGAATAATCGTACGAATGTAAAATATTTCCTTCTTCGTCTATTTCCGGTTCCGGTCTGTAGTTTTCAATTTCTATTATTTGTAACTTGTTATCACGTTCTGCAGCTGTGATTCTATCCAGAACTTTATCTATGCAGTCGGTAGTTGTTTTCCCGAGAATTATTCTGGCTCCAACTATATCTGTCATATTTGATTTTACTTCATCCGAATTTATCCATCTTCGAGTTGCAGATTTTTCTCTTATGGAATCCGGAGATTTTATTCTGTAATGAATTGCTTCAATTGGTTTTTGCTTGGTTGGCGTAGCTCCTTCCGAAGCAACTAAATCTCCTAATATATTAGTTAGCTGTAAATTTAGATATTTTCCGGAAGTTATTGCTTCTTGATGAATTCTTTCTGCTTCTGTCTGGGTTATTCCAAATTTAGGATTTCCAATATTTTTTTCTGTACGCCCGAATGATACTGTATCTTTAGCTAACGGGGCAAGATTATTAAACCTTGAAACCGGGCGTTGTTGAGGTTGAAGAATCGGGGTATTATTAAATTTTGGAATAAAAGTATTGAATGTTAACATTATGACCTCTGTTAACTTAATATTCCTGAAAAATATTAATTGCTACTATTGCAATAAATGTTTACATTCTGTTTACAGGACTAATTTCTACTTATAGATTAAGAATGATTTAAGTTTTCTGCCTGTGTCATCTCCTTTTATTCCGGTTGATACAACGTGAATTTTATTTTTGTAATCAAAAGAAGTTGAACTTCCTCCGTCAAATCCCATTGCTTTGTCAAAACCAAATTCTTTGCATAAATCCCTTGCTTCAAATATTGTCATAGGATTTTTGTCTGTGATAATTAAAATATGTATGTCATTATTTTTTAATCCTATTATTGTTCTTGCTGTTTTATGGAGTACTGATGCAGATTCTCTAATAACTTTTCCTGAAGAATTTTTTACGATGAAAAATTCTTTCTCTAAATCCATATCCGGAACCAGCATAGGACCGCCTTGAGCTGATGTTATTAATTCACCTTGGTACGGAGTATTATGCTCTGTAATATCATATATCCAGCAGCCATTTTGTTTCATTACCCGAAATTCAGGTCTGTTTGCAATTTTATCCCAATGTGCCATTATGTACGGGTTATTTATCAGATTCTCATTAAAAAGCGGAGATTCGGTTTCTTCCCCATTTGTATAAATGTAAGAAATAGTTTTTTCATTATTAGGGTCAAAAAAGCCTGTATTAATTGTAAAAATAGCTTTTTCAGCTTTATGTATTTTTTTATTTGTTACAAGATTTTCAGTTAATATAAAATTAACTCTGTTTTGTGATTTATTATAAGGTATTGTAATATGATAAATCCCGTTTTCAAAAGATATATTATAATCACTTGCTGCCAGGGTACACATGCCTGTAAAAAATACCAGTATAGTTAAAAAGAGTCTGAACATTGCTAAATATCCTTTGATTTATAAAATGCAATACAAGCCAGTAAAAATGATACCGGAGGAAATGCGGCAGCAATAATTGGCGGTATAACTCCTTTTTCTGCAAGCAAGTCAAAAAACGGAAGCGTAATGTAATACAAGAAAATTGCACCTATTGCGATGGTAAAACCGATAAGCCGTTGTTCTCTGGGTTTGCTGAAACCTAATAAGCAGCCCATAACAGCAAGCAATATACATACAAATGGGTGAAAGAATCTTTGATAGTACTTGTTTAGCATAAGTCTATATGGTTCTTCCATCTTCTGTTCTTTTAAAAGCTCAATATAATGATGTAAATTTTTATTTGTAATTTCCCGGTCTTTCTTGTTGGAATTTGCCATTAATATTCCGATGTCATCAGCAATTTGTCCATGCATAATTTCCATTGAATCTTTGTGATCTATTTGTTTAAAAATTCCTTCCGGAGTTATATCGTATACTAAAATATCATGAAGAATCCATTTATCTTTGAATCTGTTTCCGTACGTTGCAACATATATTTGCGAAATTCCGTGGACATCATCATAGATTTTTTTTGAAAAGTCAAGAACAATAACGTCATTCATTATAAAGTTATCATATCTTGAGACGATTACAGACATAACCGGTCTGCTTTTTTCATCTTTTTTAGTATAAATATACTGTGATACCGGATTGCTGCATTGCATACGCATTAACCGCTGCTGCGATACCGGTATAAATTTATCATACGTAACAAAACAAAGCCAGGTTACAATAAGGCTCAATACTATTACCGGTGCTATAATGCGATGGAAAGGCAGCCCTACAGCTCTAAATATTGTAAGCTCTGAATCTTTACTAAGTTTATCAAATGTAAACAGTGAGCCTAATAATAATCCAACAGGAAAAGCCTTGCCAAGAATCAGAGGCAGCTGATAAGTCAGATATGCAGCCCCCATTTTTAGCGTGTATTCTCCGGCCAGAATCTTTTTAATTGTATTTAAAAGCATCTCAGGTGCAATCCAAACGACAGTAAATAAAAGTATTGCAACGAAAGTCGTTACTGCAACCTGTTTGAAAATATACTTGTCGTAAATAGTGATTTTCATTAGAGCTGAAAATCCTTTCCTAAATAGAATTCTTTTGCAACCGGATCGTTTGCAACATCAATACTTTTACCCTGAATTTTGATTTTTCCGTCAAAAATGACGTATGCTCTATCAGTGATTGATAATGTTGCTTTAGGGTTGTGGTCTGTAATAAGAACTCCTAACCCTTTATCTTCAGATATTTTTCTTATATTATCTTTGATTTCTCCGATTGCAATTGGGTCAATACCTGCGAATGGTTCATCTAATAACATAAAATCAGGGCTTGCTGCAAGAGCTCTGGCAATTTCTACACGTCGTCTTTCACCTCCGGATAGTGCAATCGATGGTGCTTTTCTAAGTTTTTTAACCCCGAATTCTGTTAATAATTCTTCCAGTTTTTTGCGTTTCTCATCAACTGTCAGCTTATCATTCATTTCAAGAACCAGTTTGATATTATCTTCAACATTAAGTTTTCGAAAGATTGACGTTTCTTGAGGAAGATAACCGATACCGGCTTTGGCTCTAAGGTTCATCGGCCATTCAGTTATATCTTGATCATCGAGAAAAACGTGTCCTTTATATGGTTTTACCAGACCTACTACCATATAAAATGTAGTTGTTTTGCCTGCCCCGTTTGGACCTAAAAGACAAACTACTTCTCCTTTATTCATATCAAAGGAGATATCATTAACTACGCTTCTGTCCCCGTATACTTTTATTAAATTTCTCGCTTCAATTCTCATAATCCATCCTCATTTAAATACTATAACAAAATTAGATAAAATACCAGAGGATGACTGAATTTTAAATAATTTTTCAGTTTATTTTATAAATTTTTGATTTTATCAATTCGTTTTCCTTTATGCCATATTTCTGCTGTAGAGCCGTTTTTATCAAACTTAATCTGTGTCATTTCGTCAATACAATACAATGTACTGTACAGGTTCCCGTGTGTGGTATATTTTCTTGCAAAATATGGGAAACTAGGATAATTTCCGTACATAAAATCAATATATTTTAAATGCCCGATTGCATTATAGTAATACGTTATTCTTATATTGTGTTTTTCTTGCAAGGCATACATGTACATTATATCCATTTTAGGAGAAAACATTCCTGAAATATTGTTATCTTTGAAGGAAGTATAACCGGCTTGTGCTGCATAATAGTTTTCGATATAGTTTTTATCTTTCTTATGTGTTTTAATCATTTTTTTAAATTCATCTGATTCAAGAGAGAATGCACAGTCATGAGAAAATATTTCGCTCTTTAAATCTTGCAGGTATTCAATACGACTATTTCCTTCAAGTTTTGTAATATCCGTATTATCATCAAAAATGTCAACGGCAAATGCTGTACCGCTTATTAATAATAATGCAAAGATTAATAATATTTTTTTCATTGTTATTACTCCATTTTGTTATTATTATACTATAATATTTTTATGGATTACTTAAATAATACATTTGATGTAATAGTTGTTGGAGCAGGTCATGCAGGATGCGAGGCCGCAATTTCCGCTGCTCGCCTCGGGGCAAAAGTTTTATTGTGTTCTTTAAATCTTGAGCATATTGCACTAATGCCTTGTAATCCGGCTGTCGGCGGACCTGCAAAATCTACTCTTGTAAGAGAAATTGATGCTTTGGGCGGTGTTATGGGAGAAGTCGCCGATGCTACTTATATTCAAATGAAAATATTAAATTCATCAAAAGGACCGGCAGTAAGAGCTTTAAGAGCACAATCCGATAAAGCGGAATATACGCAGTATATGCGCCATATTCTGGAGTCTGAAGAAAATATTTATTTAAAGCAGTGCTGTATTACGGATATAATAACAAAAGACGGTAAAATAACAGGTGCTGTTGATGAATTTGGCCTGGAGTATTCGTGCAGGGCTATTATTTTAACAACAGGTACGTCATTAAACGGAAGAATATTTATAGGACTTCAATCATATCCGGCCGGGCGTTTAGGGGAAAGACCGGCATACGGGCTTTCGGATTCTCTTGCTAAGCTCGGAATTAATTTGAAGAAGCTCAAAACAGGGACTCCTGCAAGAGTAGATAAACGTACTATTGATTATTCTAAGATGACAATTCAACCGGGAGATGAAGAATTACATTTTTATTCATTTAAACCTGACAGACCTATAAGGAAACAGGTTCCCTGTTATTTAACAAGAACTAACGAAAAAACTCATGAAATAATACGTGCCAATCTGGATAAATCGCCAATGTATCAGGGGTTAATTCATGGCGTAGGGCCGCGTTACTGCCCGTCAATTGAAGATAAGGTAAAAAGATTTGCATCAAATCCTTCACATCATATATTTATTGAACCTGAAGGTCTTAATAATTACGAGATTTATATACAGGGGTTTTCAACGAGTCTTCCGGCTGATGTTCAGGTTCAAATGCTGCATACACTGCCCGGATTGGAAAAGGCACATATTATTAAACCTGCTTATGCTGTTGAGTATGATTATATTCCGGCTGTTCAAACTAAACATTCTTTGATGTCAAAAATTGTTGACGGTTTGTTTTGTGCAGGACAGATTAACGGTACAAGCGGGTATGAAGAGGCTGCAGCGCAAGGACTTGTTGCCGGTATTAATGCTGTGAATTATTTGAATGGTTCGGAACCGCTTGAATTATCAAGAAGTTCATCTTATATCGGGACTTTGATTGATGATTTGGTAACAAAAGACATTGAAGAACCTTATAGAATGCTGACATCTCGTTCGGAATACAGACTTCTTTTACGTCAGGATAATGCAGATGCTCGTTTGACTGAAACAGGATATAAAATAGGTTTGATTGACGATAAACAGTATCAGCTTTTTAAAGATAAACAAGAGATGATTCAAAAAGAAAAAGAACGGCTTTTGCAAGTCAAAGTTTCGGCAACGAATGAATCTAATAATATTCTTGCAAAATATGGTGAACATATTGATAGAGGTATTAGACTTGCGGAGCTTTTAAAACGTCCAAATATTAATTATTCAATCCTTAAAGAATTAGACAGTGAAACAAAACAATTAAATCTCAGCAAAGATATTTATGAAGAAGTTGAAGTTTTAATAAAGTATGACGGTTATATTAAACGCCAGGAAATTCAGATTGAACAGTCAACAAAGCTTGAAAAATACAGAATCCCTGAAAATATTGATTATATGTCGATTGAACATATTTCAGGAGAAACAAAAGAAAAACTTGAAAAAATTCGACCGGCTAATTTAGCGCAAGCTTCAAGAATCGGCGGTGTAAAACCTGCAGATATTTCTGTATTAATGGTAATGCTTTCCAAATAAATACCCCTGTCAGCTTATTAAAATTTGTTATTATTTCTATTATTATTTATAGAATGAACAACTATGATACATTAAGCCGTGAAGAATTGTTGGAACAGCTGAATAAATCAGAAGCAACAAAGATTAAGTATGTGAATAAATATCTTGAGCAAGAAGACAAATGGAACCTGTTAAGATTACTTCTTGCCAAAATTTCACACGAATTTAAAACTCCGCTAAATTCAATTATTGGTTTTTCTGATTTATTAAAATATCGTCTAAAATCTGAAGAAGAACTGGAGTTTTTAAATAATATATCAATAAGTTCACGCCATATGCTTGATTTGATTCAGGATTTACTTGATTTAACTAGAGCACAGTATACGCCGATGGAATTAAATTATAAAGAGTTTGAAACAAGAGATATAATTTTGGATATTATAAATTCTTATCCTAATGTTGAGTTTGATTATACACTTGTTTCTCTAACGATAAATGCTGATGTAAAACGTTTCAGGCAGCTTGTATACAATCTGACATCTAATGCCGTAAAGTTTAATAAACCGGGATGTAAAATTAAAATTTTGACTTATAAAGATGATAAATTCAATTTTGAAATTACCGATTACGGTGATGGAATTGATGAATCTAATTATAACGTAATTTTTGAGTTTTTTGCTCAATCCAATGATGATATTTATAAACGTCAAATGGGTTCAGGAATAGGTTTGGCATTGTGTAAATCTATCGTTGAAGCGCATGGCGGGGAAATAGGGGTTACATCAAAATTAGGTGAAGGAAGTACATTCCGATTTTATCTCCCTTTGAATCAAAAAAATTAAACTTTAATTTTTTTACATCGCTCAACATAACAATTCTGTGTGTATACGAATGTCCGTAGAATTCTAACCGGATACGTTTACTCTTGCAGGTGAGGTTTGATTATTTGCTCTTTATGGAATTCATACATCCTTCATCATCTTTATCAATTTTGCCGTCAAAATCGTTATCAATCCCGTCAGAACAAGAGCCTATAGAATAAATACTTTCGGCTGCGACATCGTGGTACAGCCAGAAATTATAAATTTTCCCCCACAAATACTCAAAGAATTGTCTATAAAATTTTGCCGCAGCTGGGTTCTTTAATATAACTAAATTTTCATCGTTTTTACAGTTCCCTGAATATGAAAAATTCATTGAGCCTATAATTACATATTTATCATCTATAATCATAGATTTTGAATGAAGTTTGCCTGCGTAATTTTCTGTTTTAACGAGGATACCGTTGTTTCTTAATAATTTATGCTTGGAGGCTTTATTTTTTGCATTAACCGCATCAACAATTACTTTAACATCAACTCCTCTGTGTTTTGCCTCTATTAAGGCAGCTGTTATATCACGTTCTGTTATAAGAAATGCAGGGATATAAATATATTTCTTTGCGGAATTAACCAAAGGCAGAATTGCTTTATGGATTGTATCATCCGATGGGGAAAAATATACCGAAATAAGGCTATCTCCGAGGATTATATTTTGTTTTGACGGTATTATTTTTTTGTCTGTATGAAAAGAGGAATTTAGCATTTGATTAAATTCTTGTTCATAAATTTTTGCAACTGACGGAGAATTAATAACGATTACTGAATTGGAATTAAATCCTGACATATCTGTCGGGCTTAGATTAGCAGAACCGGTCATAACAATTTTTGAGTCGAAAATGTAAAATTTATCGTGCATTATTGCGTTATTTCTATCGGTATTTGATACAGGTATTAATTCGGTTATTTTATTTGTACCTAAATAAATATTTCCGCCGTTTAAATCAGTATCATAAATAAGTCTTACTTTTACTCCGCGTCTGATTGCATTAGAAATTGCTGCTTCAATCTCCGGCACTCTATCATAACCATATATTGCAATATCAATGCTTTTTTGTGAATGATTAATCAAGGACAAAAGTTCTTTTGAAATAGGTGATAAACATTTATCAGAAGGTTTTAAATTTGTTGTATAATCTGTCAGGATGATTTTTATATACTGTGATTTAAAAATAAGAGGCGGTGTTTTTAAGCTTGTTTTTTTAGTTTTTTTTATCGTTTTATTTTCATTTTTCTTAAAACAAAATTTGCAAGGTAAAGCATCTTTTTCCAATTCTGATTTTGGAATTATTGAATAATTTGATGCGGCGCAGCCGTATTTACAGCTAAGATGGTGATATTTATTTGATTTCAAATTATATATTACAAAATCTTTTTTTCGAGCAACATCAAGCTGTTTGCGAAATTGTTCAGGATTAACCGGCATATTATTATTAATTACAAATCCTGAATTTTTAATAGTTTTAACGTACTCATCAATTACAACTTTTTTCCCTGAAAGATGTTCTTCCGCAAACTTATCCCCGAGGTATCCTACTGCCAGAACTTCATCCAAAGGAAGTTTCAAGTTTTCGGCAACTGACATACAAAGAGGTTTATTCTTAAACGATAAAACGTCAATCCCAATGTTGATGTTTGTATTGTCCGATAAAATAAAACTTGAAGGGGATTCAATATTGATTACAGACACCGAGTTATCGGAATAGAAATTATAAAATATAAATCCCAGCCCTAAAATAATAATAAAAACAATTGAACAAACCTTTTTCATCATAATTTAACCAATTCACCGGTATTGTATTTGTGTATTTCCCCATTGACATTTAAAAGAATTTCTCCCAAATCAGAAATCCCTTCTGCAAACCCTGTTATTTTCTTATCTTCGTAATTTAGAATGATTTTTTCACCAATAAAATTAGTACGGGCAATATATTCATCTTTTATCAGTTCAAAACCGCTGTTCAAAAACTTATCGTAACTTTTAAAGAATTCTTCAATAAAAATATTCAAAAATTCTTCACGGTTAATTTTATCACCGAGAATCAGATTTAGAGAAGTTGCAGATGTTGATATATTATGAAGTTCTTTATGAGTGGAATTAAGATTTACCCCGACACCTAAAGCTATTCCTGAACATTGTCCGCCTTGAAACGATGATTCCGCTAAAATACCTGCAATTTTAGCCCCGTTAATAAGAATATCATTTGGCCATTTTATCGTTGGTTTTACTCCATATTTTTCAAGTACTTGGCATAATATGACACACATATACTGTGTTATATTGTTAAATTTAGGAAGAAAAACGGCTTCGGGTTTAAGACAAATTGTCATATAAATATTTTCTTTCCCTGTATGATTCCAGATATGATTCAGCCTGCCGCGGCCGTTTGTTTGGTATGACGTGTAGACAACAGTTTTATCTTCCAGTACGCTGAATTTATTTTTTACATAAGTATTAGTTGAATCAACTTTTTCCAAGTAAATCAAATTATTCATGAATAATATTATACATCAAAGAATATCAATAGGGTCTACGTCAACAGCAAGCCTGATATCTTTGGGCATAGTGATTTTATCAAAGAATTTTGATACAAAAGAATGCCCTTTTTCATTTAGTTTATTTTTAATTAAAATCTGAAATCTGAAAAATCCGTTCAAACGCTCTATTACGCATGGTGACGGACCTAAAATGGAAAGATACTCCGAAAAACCAAATTTATCAGTCATTGTATTCAATCGCATAGCTATTTCCATTGCGGACTTTTCTGCTCTGAAATTGTTTTCGCAGCTTATAATAACCCTTATTATCTGGCTAAACGGAGGATAATCGAATTCTTCGCGGGCTGTAATTTCCGTATTATAAAATTTTTCGTAGTTTTGTTCTTTGGCACTTTCCAATGCGTAAAAATCAGGATTATACGTTTGGAAGATTACATCCCCTGTATAAGCACCTCTGCCTGCTCGTCCTGCAACCTGAGTCAATAATTGAAATCCTCTTTCTGCAGCACGGAAATCCGGAAGATTAAAACTTGCATCTGCACTAATAACCCCGACAAGGGTAACATTTGGATTATCAAGTCCTTTAGCAATCATCTGTGTTCCTACAAGAATATCAATTTCCCCTTTTTGAAACCTGTTTAAAACTTCTATATGAGCGTTTTTACGGGTTAAGATATCGCTATCTATTCTTTCTATTTTTGCATCAGGATAAAGTTCTTTTATAAGCATTTCGATTTTTTGAGTTCCCATACCGGAATTTCTTAATGCATCAGAGCCGCAATTTGGACATTCATCAGGAAAAGAGGATTCTTGCCCGCAATAATGACATTTCAGTTTTTTATCTGCGGCATGCCATATCATTGGAATTGCACAATTCGGGCATTCAATAACGTGTCCGCACGCTTTGCATTGAGTATATGTAGAAAAACCTCTGCGATTAATTAAAAGTATAATTTGTTTTTGGTTATTTAACGTTTCTGTTATTTCAGTCTGCAAAGGCTTTGAAATAACAGATTTATAAGCCGCTTTACCATATTCCTGCATATTTATGACTTTAATCTTTGCCATTGGAGCGTTGTTGTAACGCTTTAACATTTCAAATAAATTATTGTTGTTTGATGCATAATAATAACTTGATATATCCGGAGTTGCAGAACCTAATATTAGCGGGGCTTTATAGTACTGAGAAAGTTTTTTTGCAATAGTTCTTGCATCATACCTTGGTGCAGGATTTGTTTGTTTGTAGGCGGACTCATGTTCTTCGTCAACAATTATAAGTCCTATATTTTGTAATGGCGCAAAAACAGCAGAACGAGCCCCTGCAAGGATTTTAATTTCGTTGTTATAGAGCCGTTTCCATACATCATATTTTTCACCGTCAGAAATACTGCTGTGCCATATTGCAACATCTTCTACTCCAAATTTGCGGGCTAGACGTTTAGTAAGTTGAGAGGCTAAAGCAATTTCAGGTGCTAGAAATAATACATTTTTCCCTTGTTTTATAACATCATCAATAAGTTTGAAATAAACCTCTGTTTTCCCGGATGCGGTAACACCATGCAGCAGTAGCGGGTTTGGAGAGTTTAGTTTCTTTTTTATTTGCAGATAAACTTCTTCTTGCTCTTTAGAAAGTGTAGCCAGAGGTTCTTGTTTTATATCAGAAAATATGGATAAAGGATTTCTGTAAATCTCATCGGTATGAAATTTTACACATCCGATTGATTCTAATTTTTTCATAGTTGCACGTGTTGTTTTGGCAATCCGTTCAAAATCAATAAGCGGGAATCTTCCTGTTTGTTTTAACTTTTCAAGGATTTCAAGCTGTCTTTTTGTTGCTCCTTCCGATTTTACATATTCGACCGAAAATTCTGTTTTAGAATTTTTATCAATAAGTTTCATCGGGATAGCCATATTCAATACCGTTACAAAATCGCAGCAGTAATAATTGGCAACCCATTCCAAAAGTTTGAGGTATTTTAGTGAAAATAAAGGTGTTTCGTCCAGTATTTTATTTATTTTTTTAGCCTTTATAGACTCATCTAAATAATCAGAAAACCCGACAACAAAAGCATTAACTAATCCTTGTCTGCCGAACGGAACAAGTACGGCTTGACCTATCTTAATTTTTTCTTTCATGTCATCGGGTATTAAATAACTGAATGTTTTAACACCTAATCCTTTAATATTTACAAGGACGAGAGCGTAGTTCATATTATTCTTCCGACATAAATTCTTTCATTGCTTCATCAACAGCATCTCTAAGAATATCTATTTGATCCGGAGTAAAAGTAACTCCCTTTTTAGTAGGAATCCAGGTTTGACCGCCATCCGTTGTAAAGAATATTCTCATATTAAGATAGCTCTTACCGTTGTATTCGCTTATTGAAATTTTTAAATGCTCGGTATCGCTTCTTTCAATAACTGCGAGTTCTTTTTCTTCTTTAGCCATAATAAAGACCCTTTCTTACAATGTACAAATTAAATTGTACACGAAAAAAGATTAATATTAAAGAATCTCCCAAATTAAGTAAATAGTTTGAAGGTAGAGGCAATATTGTCTTTTGCTATTTGTTTAAGCGAGTCTATTTCTGTTTGTATAGCAGATCGCTCTTCTTCAAGTTGATTTAATTCTGTTGAATATTTTGTATCTTTTGAGTCAATTGCTGCCATTTCTGCTTCATATTCACTATCAGCGTTCATTATTTCCTGATCGTTACTTACTTCTCTCAATCCAGGATTTGATGATGCAGTTATGTTATCGATTTCATTTGTATCTTCATCAAAAGTTGCAAGCACAACCTGTGCGTTTTTAATCATACTTGTAACCCAGGTTGAACTTTTTGCATTAGCATCATTTATTTCCTTACATCCGCCTGCAGATTTGATTGCATAAAAGATTCTTTCGTAATACGGGCCTTTATCAGGATCGTGATATTCTGTGTGTGTATCTTTACTTTGTGAGTTAAATGTTACAACATCATCGCAGTATTGTTTATAATTAGCCAGATTAGTTTCGACTGTTTCCTGATCGTAACCTTTTGAAGTCAAGAATGTATCTAAATCTGCTTGTGCTGCCTCACGTGCCTTTTCTATTTCTGCGGATTTGATATTATTACCAATTTCTTGAAGTACATCACCGATATTTGTACAACCATTGAATGTTGAAATTGTATTTTTTATTGTTTCAGAATAAATATCTGTTGCATCAGTCGCATTTAAAATACCTGTTAAAATTCCTGTATTATTAAGTTTATATTGTCCTCCGTTTAACAATAATTTTAGTTTTGTTAAATCATCAATGACTTGTTTATCCGCTTCATCTGTTTTTGCATCTTCAGTTTCTTTATCATAGTAAATGTAGATATCTTTATTCGGCTGATTGATTGCTACCAAATTTTGGACATTGTTAGGATTATCAAAAATTTCTGCAATATTGAAATTTGAAACATAATCCAAAATTGTTTGAACAGAACCATTATAGTACTCTGTTCCTTTCAGAGTATTAATATTAGTTCTAAGTTCTGTTAAATAAGAGCCATTTGAGGGTAAATAAGCACCTGATTGTGCATTTTGTGTGTATGCAGCAATAGAAAACAATGCATTTGCAGCATTATATAAATTAGATTTAGGTGGATTTGATACTACTCCTTTGAGATAAGTATATTCAGATGTAAAATCTGTATCATACGGTTTAATATTCCAACCTTTTCTAATATCTTCTTCAACAACTTTTTGAGCCTCGATATATTCATCTGTGTGAACATCTTTAATATATCTGATATTCATTCCATCTAAAAAGTTGAATAAATCTTCTCCTGAATCATTATATGCTTTACATACCTCTTGCGGCATATAAAGTTTTCCGTCATTAATGTCTTGTACGTAGTAAACATTACCTGCAGATTTATCATCTGCGGTGTAACGCATTAAATTATTATAACTGCCTTCTAACCAATGGACTTTTCCTTCTTTATCATAAGTTCTGGTTTCTATTTGCGTAGCATCAAGGGCATTAATATATTTTTCATATACACGGTCTGAATCATTTGCAAGACGAAGTTTTTGTGCCTGCAAGTACTGTGCACGGTGTTCTACCGTGTGCTGCCTTGCAGTTAAACTTAATAATCTTGCTTGTGATGCTGCTAATCCCATTTCTTAAGAATTCCTAATCCAAAATAAATAGTACGTACACCATGATTTACGGTATATTTAGTATTTATCTTTAGAATTCAAATGGAATTATTTACAATTCTTAATGTAATCAATTAAACCAAACAAAGCGTATTCATAAGATTTTTCTTTAAAACCGATGACTTGTCCTATAGAAACTCCGGAAATTAGTGATTGATGCCTAAATTCTTCTCTGGCATGAATATTTGTCATATGAACTTCTACTGTCGGTAGAGATTTTGAAGATATTGCATCTCTTATTGCAACGCTTGTATGAGTAAAACCACCTGCATTTATAATCATGCCATCAGCATCAGTTGCTTGAATTTTATCGATTATCTCTCCTTCATGATTACTTTGAAAAGTTTCTATTTCAACATCTTGTTTTGATGCAAGATTCATGATTTTAGATTCTATATCTGCAAGGGTTAAATTCCCGTATTTTTCAGGTTCTCTTGTCCCTAACATATTAAGATTTGGTCCGTTTAATAAAAGTATTTTCATATTAACCTCTGTTTCTATTTCATGATATTATTATAAATATGAAAGATATTCAAAATTTAACTGATAATAGAGGAGTTGAGATACAAAAAGTCGGAATTAAGGATATAGAATTCCCGCTTGTTATCCAACGCAAAGACAAAGAAAATCAAGAAGTTTATGCAAAGGTAAAAATGAGTGTTGCTCTTCCGTCACACTACAAAGGAACGCATATGTCACGCTTTGTAGAATGTCTAAACGATTGGCGTGAAAAAAATCTTTTGGGAGTTGATATTGAAGGTTGTGTTCAAGATCTTATCGAAAGACTAAATGCCAAATCAGGATATCTGAAATTCTCGTTCAAATACTTTATTGATAAGAAATCTCCGGTAACAGGGATTTCTGCGCCTATGTGTTATGATTGTTCGTTTGAAGGAATTTTAAAAGACTATGGTGAAGAAGACGAAGAGTATACATTTAAGCTTGGTGTAAAAGTTCCGGTTACAACGCTTTGTCCGTGTTCAAAAGAAATATCTGATTTTGGGGCTCATAATCAACGTGCAATTGTATCTGTTAAAGTTTCGTATGATAGAGATGAACATATCTGGATAGAAGATTTAATAAAAATGATTGAAGAGTCAGCTTCGTGTAGTCTCTACTCTTTATTAAAAAGGGAAGATGAAAAGTATGTGACTGAACATGCGTACAAGAACCCTAAATTTGTTGAAGATGTTTTGCGTGATGTTGTCATTGCACTCAGAAATAACGATATAGTTGATTCGTTCGAAGTAGAATGCGAATCAATTGAGAGTATACACAACCATTCTGCTTGGGCATATCAACAAGAAGGATAGAGAAAACTTATAAATTTATTTATTTCCCGTGTCTTTTGTAGAAATCTTCAATAAAACCTGTATTAAAGTTACCGCTCATAAATACTTCATCTTCAACAATTTCTTGATGGAAAGGTATTGTTGTTTTTATTCCGGTAACAACATATTCTTTTAATGCTTGATACATTCTGCGCCTTGCTGCGTTTCTTGTTTCGCCCCAGCAGATAAGTTTACCAATCATTGAATCATAATACGGTGGAATTGAATATCCCGGGTAAACATGAGAATCTACTCTTATACCGAAACCGCCTGGTGCAAAGTATCCGTCAATTTTCCCTGGACAAGGCATAAAGTCCTTATCAGGATCTTCCGCATTAATACGACATTCAATCGCATGACCTCTGAGTTGTACTTGATCCTGCGTATAACCAAGTTTTTCTCCTGTGGCAACAAGGATTTGTTCTCTTACAATGTCGATTTGAGAAATCATTTCAGTAACGCAGTGTTCAACCTGAACACGTGTATTCATTTCCATAAAGTACCATTTGCCATCATGGTCAAGTAAGAACTCACAAGTTCCTGCGCCTTCGTAATTAATTGCTTTTGCGGCTCTTACAGCTGCGGCTCCCATTTCTGCACGGGTCTTTTCATCAATTGCCGGAGAAGGGGCTTCTTCTAAAAGTTTTTGGTGACGTCTTTGTATAGAGCAGTCTCTTTCTCCTAAGTGAATAACGTTGCCATGTTGGTCTGCCAATATTTGAACTTCAATATGTCTAGGGTTTTCAAGATATTTTTCGGCATACACGTCAGGATTACCAAAGAAACTTTGAGCCTCTGACTGGCAAAGATTAAGATTAACTTCTACATCTGCATCTTCTCTACAGATTCTCATTCCCTTGCCGCCGCCGCCGGCTGTTGCTTTTAATATGATAGGATATCCAACCTTGTGTGCAAAAGCTTGAACTTCTTCGACTGTTTTTACTATTCCTGTTCCAGGAGTTACAGGAACGTCATTTTCAATCATTGTTTTTCTTGCGGTTGCTTTATCTCCCATTTTTCTCATTGCTTCTGCTGTCGGACCAATAAACTTGATACCGTGTTGATCGCAAATATCAACAAAATCAGCCCTTTCTGACATGAAACCATAGCCAGGGTGAATAGCATCTGCACCGGTCATAATTGCTGTAGACATTATTGCAGGAATACTCAAATAACTTTTATTGCTTGGCGCAGGTCCAATACAGTATGCATCGGTTGCTAATCTAACATGTAATGAATCCGCATCCGCTTCTGAATAAATTGCAACAGTCGGAATCCCGAGTTCACGACACGCTCTGATTACCCTTACTGCAATCTCACCTCTATTTGCAACTAAAACCTTTTTAAACATAACCATCTTCCCAATCTTATATTAATTCGAGGCAGAATAAACCGCCTCGAATTTTACACTTCTTACAAACTATTCAATATACATTAGAGTTTGACCGTATTCTACAGGTTGTCCGTCTTTAACACAGATTTCTGTGACTGTACCTGCAAACTCTGATTCGATTTCGTTCATTAACTTCATTGCTTCAACTATACAAACAACGTCACCTTGCGAAATAGATTTACCTACTTCAACAAACGGTGCAGCATCCGGAGAAGGTGCAGAATAGAAAGTACCTACCATCGGTGAAGTAATAGCTTTACCTTTATGAGCATCTGCTTTTGGTGTTTCTGCTTGCACAGGAGCCGCTTGCTGCGGTGCTGCTTGCGGTACAGAATATGCAGGAGAAGGTGCTGCAGCTGCGATTACTTCAGGTAAATCTTTTCTAATTGTTATTGCTTGTTCTCCTTCTTCAAGCGATATTTCTGTAAGTCCGTTATCTGATATAACTTTAGCTAATTTTTCTATATAATCTACGTCAAATTTCATTTTGTATCCTTCTTTATATTACTAGCAGCGATCCAAGTATTCGTTAGTACGAGTATCAACTCTTATGACATCTCCGTTAACAACAAAGAACGGAACATTCACAACGGCGCCTGTTTCTAATGTTGCAGGCTTTGTACCGCCTTGAGAAGTGTTTCCTTTTTCTGATGGCGGAGTATCAACAACTTCCAACTCAACGTGAGCAGGAATATCAAGTCCGATGATTTTACCGTCATGGAACAATACTTGAACATTCATATTTTCTTTTAAATATTTTTTACTATCTCCGATATGGTTTTCAGGAACAGGGATTTGTTCATAAGATTCCATATCCATCATTACGTAATCATTTCCTTCTTTGTAAAGGTATTGCATTTCACGTCTGTCAAGAGTTGCTTTTGCAACTTTTTCACCGGCTCTGAATGTTTTTTCAACAACTTGTCCGGTTTCAACGTTTTTCAATTTTGAACGTACAAATGCCGCTCCTTTACCCGGTTTTACGTGTAAAAATTCTACTACAGACCAAAGTCCGTTATCTAATTGTAATGTTAAACCTGTTTTAAGATCGTTTACAGAAATCATAAAAACTCCTTTGAAATATGTCTTCACTTTTTCTTGATGATAACATAAACCAACTATTTTTCAAAATCAAATGTAAATTATTATTTATATGCTAGCAAAAAAAAATGTTATTGGGTTTTAAATAGTTATATAAAAGGTTAGTGAAATGACAGAAATCCAAGCAATATCAAATAATTTAATAACTCAGACAATTAATAACTCTGCCCAGAACAATGTTCAACAAGTAAAAAAAGCAGAAGTTGTTTCTGATACTTTTCAAAAAAGTACACCTAAACCAACAAATACGCAAAATCTGCCCAAAAAACCTAAAATATCAAATAAAACATTATCAAAAGTTATTGATGCTGCAACTTCCGTAATCTTATTGGGTGGTTTATTCTTTCTCCCTGATTTAATTTTTGCGGTAAAAAATAAAAAAGCTAATAATATTTTAGGAAAATATAAAAATTTCAAGCCTATTATAGGAGAAGTTATAACATCTCAAAAACAAGAAACTCTTAAAAACGGGTTAACTAAGATAACTCTTGAAAATATTAAAGGCAAATTCAAGTTTAATGAAATTATGATTGTCGATAAAAAAGGTAATATTAAACAAAGGATTCTTATCCGTAAAGAAGAATTACCAAATGGAAAGTATATTGTAAGAAATATTAAATCATATAAAGGGAATAATCTTGCAAATAATAAAGATTTAGCCAAAAATTATAATAAATACTTATTTAAGGAATATAGACGATCTTCTTCTGTTAACAAAGAATATAAAGCAATTATAAAAAGGCAGAATGAAGAAACTAAAGTTATTAACTGTGTTGGAACATCAGACGGAAAACCGGTATTTAACACTACTCTTACACCAACGCATAAAATAAATACGGCATATTTGTATGACAATGATAGATGTATTGGTATTGATAAACAATTTGTTCCAAGAAGCAGCAAAGAAGAGCAGTATAGTATTGTAAATATCCCGACTCAAGGAATCCATAATAAACAATATGATTTAAATACTGATGGGCAGCAATATGATAAAAGATATCTTAATAAATTGCTTCAAAACTTTTAAATTCATTGTGATACCGTAAAGTATCGGGTGCTATTTTGGATTGGTTTTTAAAAGAGTATACTTTTTCCCCTCTTTAACAATAACAAAAAACTTATTTATATACTCTAAATCATCTTTATTTTTCATATTTTTATTTTTGTAAATTAACATTGATTCCGGATGATTTAATACCGCTTTTTTCAAGTCCGCTAAATTATCATCAAGTATCAAATCGGCATAATCTTTTTTATAATTCAAAAATATTGATGGTTTTACCGGCATGTTATATGTCACTAAATGATATGTTGAATTTTGTGCCAATGTTGAATATTCAACAAGTTCGCTCATGCCGCCTGTGTAAACAACTGTTTTCAGGAGTATAATTGCAGCGAATGTAGCAAATATTGCAATTGATGCAGGAATTGTGAGCCATTTTTTATCTCTGTTATAAACCCAGTATGCAACCATAAATGCAGCCGGCGGAACTGCCGGTAAAACATAAGTCGGAAGTTTACCGCTTGCTGCACTAAATAAACCAAATATTACAATAAAATATATAGCGAAAAATAAAATCAATTTGTTTTCAAACCATTTCTTTTTAAAGAAATCAACAATTGATGCAATAAAATGAAATGACCAAGGCAGAAATCCTACAAAAAAGACAGGCACAAAATACAAAAATGGTCTTGTTTTACCAAGTGAATCTGCATTGACCAGCCGTTCAAAATGATGCAGAATAAAATAAACCCAGATAAATTCAAATCCATACTCTTTATACATTGCAGAGTGCCAAGGAAGGTTTATTAAAAGAAATACCAAAATCCCGGGTAAAATATTTGCAGGTTTGAATATTTCTCGGACATTCTTATTAATCAACCTATAAATACCAATAATTGCAACAGGAAAAACTATTGCCAAAAGCCCTTTAGCAAGAAAAGCAAATGATGCAAAAGTATAGAATAACCACCACAAATATTTTTTATTTTTATCTTTGACAAAATCCGTTAAGAGTCCGCAATAAATAGTCCAGGTTAAAAAAGCCGTAAATACCATATCAATTATTGCAACACGTGTAAGCATCACAAAATATACGTTTGATAAAAGTACTAATGCCGCATAAAAACCCAATTTAGGCGAATGAATTTTTCTGCCTGTATAATACGTAAAAAATACTGTAATTGCTGCTAATATTACCATTGGGAGTCTTATTGCATACTCATGGAATCCAAAAAGTTTTATAGATAATGCTGTGAACCAGAAATATAAAGGCGGTTTTTCAATAAAAGGAACTCCATTTAGCATAAGAAAATTCCAATTATGTCCCAATAAATCTCTGGACATAACCGCATATCTTGTTTCATCAACATCAACAAGCGGATATGAACCAATCCCTAAAACTAAAAATATAGCTGACAAAATCCCTAAAAGAATCAAATAAAACTTTTCAGGATGTTCTCTATAAAATTCTTTAATCTTTTCCATAATTATTTCCTAAATATTATATTTATCTTTAATAATATACAGCGGTCTATGTTTAGCTTCATCATAAATTCTTCCGATATAAGACCCTGCAAATCCAAGTCCCAAAAGTTGAACAGATGCTGCAAAGAAAATTGCAAACGTTAACATATTCAACCTGATTAATGCAGCTATCGCAAATAAAAACATAAACAATGATAAATAGTAAATCGCCTGCAGCGGTTTTAGAGAAAATGAAAATATACCATTCCCTGCAAGTTTTAACATAGCTTTTAATGGATAATGTGTTTCCCCTGCAAACCTCTCATCTCGGTCAAACTCTATTGGTGCAGACTTAAATCCGACCCATGGAACCATACCTCTTATAAATCTGTTGTGCTCCGGCATGCTTTTTAAAACATCTGCAACTTTTTTGGTTATAAGTCTAAAATCTCCGGTATCTGCAGGTATTTCAAGATTGCATAACCCATTTAATACTCTGTAAAATCCAAATGCTGTAACCTTTTTGAACGCAGTTTCATTTTGACGTTTTTTACGTTTCCCGTAAACTATATCAAAACCCTCAAGAGATTTGTTATACATATCAACAATTAATTCCGGCGGGTCCTGCAAATCAGCATCAATAATAGCGATATAATCTGCATTACTATTTTCAATTCCGGCCGTAACCGCAATTTGATGTCCAAAATTCCTTGAAAAATTAATAACTTTTACATAACTGTTTTCTTCTGAGAATCTTTTTAATATATCAAAACTGGAATCCTTTGAACCGTCATTAACAAAAAGAAAACTTACGTCCAATCTGTCTGATAAATTGTTTCTTACTTTATCTAAGCGGCTGACGATTTCATCAAGACAATCTTCCTCATTGTATACAGGAACAATTATATCAAGTGTATTCAAACTATCACTCCTCTTATAGAAATTTCTTTAATTCCAATACTTTTTCCCTGAATTCTTCATACGAAGAATTATTTTCTATAACATAATCCCAATCTTTTATATGGTCAAGTCCAATTTCTGTTATATCGTTTTCTCCAACAAGAGTCCCGCGTTCTGCTCTGACATCTCTTGTTGCTTCAACTCTGATAGTTATTGCTCCTGCGGTTTTAAATACGTCATACTCATGCTGAACCCTAACATCCGTTACCATTATTTTTCCATCTGTTTCAATAATCTTTTCAAGCCAGTAATCCGGATTTTGCGCTCTGCCCCAGTTGCCCAATTCAATTAATCCTGCCCTATACTGAGGCTTATTCTGTTCGATTTCTTCATACGTTAAATTGTGCTGTCTTCCGTATTCAAGCTTGATAATATCTCCCATCGCACAACGCTTATATTCCGGAAGCTCCGCCAGAAGAATTTTTGCAGCTGTATCTTTGCCTGAATACTGTTTCCCTGAAAAAATAACAATCTTGTCAGCCATACTATTTAGTCCCTTCATTGATATAAGCTGCCGTTAATGCCGCAAGTAACAAGCATAAAGCTCCTACATAAAATGCGTATTCCCAATGGTAATTGATACCCAAAGGCGTTTCGAATACACATTTTTTAATCATCCAGGAAACAAAAGTACATACAACAACCTGAGGTCCGGCTATAAAAATATTGAATATTCCCATGACTGAACCTTCCGTTCCCGGAATGATAAATTTTGATAACATCGCAAACGGTAATGCCGAAACGCTCGCCCAGCCAATACCGGATAAAGCCATAAAACAAGCAACCTTAGTAGGATCATTGTTACATACAGCCATGCCTAAATATGCTAAAACCATTGATAATAAACAAATTATATGTACACGTTTATTTCCGAATTCTTCAGCCAAAACACCGATAGGTATAGCAATTAAAAAACACACCAAATTAAATATTGCAAAACAAATTGATGAGTAATTTGTTGCTTTTATTTGTAAGGCTGAAAATTTGTCAATTAATTCTAATGACATGCTGCTCAAATCAGGGATTTGATAAACGGTATGAATTGAATAACTCGTAAAGAATATCATCATACACATCATGCCAATCCAGGTAAAGAACTGCATCAAACATATCTTTGACACTTGAGGTGATAAAAGAAAGAAGTTTCTTAAATCATCCCAGAAACTTGACGTTTTAACATTTTCTTCATTCACATTAGCAGCAGATAAGTTTCTTGAATCTTTTTCCTGTATAGTCAAACAAGTCCAGGTCATAGCAAGAACAAATGCCAAAGCTGCCATTATAAATTGAGCCTTAATAGACATTTGATAATGACATACATATTGTAAAAACGGAGCAGTACCTGCAGCTATTACAGATCCCAAACCTATTGCAAGTGAAATATACGAATTTGCAACAGAATGCTGTTCCTTAGGTACAATATCCGGAATCAATGCTCTATAAGGACCTTGGGCTACATTGATACAAGCATCTATAATCCAAATCATGACTGCAGCAATAAATAATCCGAGCCAGATAGGAATAGGAAAACCGAATGTTTGTCCCAAGAACCCTGCAATATTTGCAGAATTAGGAAATGCCCATAGTGCCAATGCTGCAATTAATGCTCCCATAAATAGATACGGACGGCGTCTGCCGAATTTAGAATGTGTATTATCGCTCAATGCGCCGATAATTGGCTGTACTACCATGCCTGTAAACGGCCCTGCAAGCCAAATTAGTCCGTAAATAAAAGGTGATGCTCCCAACCCTTCCGTTACAGGTGCTGATAAAATAATTCTCATCTGCCAGGCAAACTGCAACCCTAAAAAACCAAGTGCAAAATTCAAAAATTTTGCAGTCGTAAATCTCTTTAATTCCGAATGTTCTTCAACCATTTATATTCTCCAATCTGTGTACTATTTTTTATTTTAATTTTGCACCCTTAGGGACAACTGTTACTCCACCCTCTGACACATAAAAACCTCGGCTTTCATCTTCTTCTCGGCTAAAACCAATCTTGGTATAAGGCGGAATATCTACGTTCTTATCTATAATAGCACGTTTGATTTGAGAATATCTACCAATTGTAACATTTTCCATCAAAATTGATTCAGTTATCTGACAATAACTGTTAATACGGACTCTCGGAGAAAGTACACATCTGGAAAGGGTTCCGCCTGAAACAATACAACCTTCAGATATCATTGAATCTGTTGCCATGCCAACTCTGTCACCTTGTTTCCATATAAACTTTGCCGGCGGATAATTATAATTGTACGTTCTTAACGGCCATTCCTTCGAATACAAATTTAACTCGGGGTCATACGCTAATAAGTCCATATTTGCCTGCCAATATGCATCAATACACCCTACATCTCTCCAATACCCTTTTTCCCTTGGAGACATGCCTGCAAACTTATTTTCTTTAAAATTATAAACTCTAATATTTTTACCTTGATTCAAAAGCATTGGAATAACATTTTTACCAAAGTCATGGTGTGAATCTTCAATCCCTGCATCTTCATTTAATGCATCAATTAAAATATTCCTGTCAAAAATATAATTTCCCATAGATGCAAGACACATATCAGGGTTATCAGGCATAGGTTTAGGCGGTGTCTGAGGTTTTTCAATGAAATTTGTTAATCTCCAGTGTTCATCAACTTCCATAATCCCAAACTCGGATGCTTGTTCTATTGGTATAGGAATTGCTGAAATTGTTAATGCTGCATTATTTTTCTTGTGAAATTTGAGCATGCGGGATACATCCATCTTATATATATGATCCCCGCCAAAAACACAAACAAATTTTGGATCCTCATCTACTATATGAAGAATGTTTTGATAAACTGCATCCGCCGTACCTTGATACCATGCTCCGCCTGTTCTCATCTGTGCCGGTACTAACTCAACAAACTGGTTCCAAAAAGGAGACAATGCCCATCCCCTTACTATATGTTTGTTTAATGAGTCTGATTTATACTGAGTCAAAACTTTTATACGCTGAAAACCGGAATTTACAAAATTGTTTAACACAAAATCTATAATTCTGTATCTTCCACCAAAAGGGACTGCCGGCTTTGCTCTATCCTTAGTCAAAGGATATAACCTTTTTCCCTCGCCTCCTGCCAAAATCATAACCAACGCATCATTAACATTCATAATTACACCTCACTAACAAGTATGATTATAAACTGGACATAAGATGATTGCACTAATTATAATTGATTATTTTTAATCATAAAATTAAGAAATAAAGATGTTGACTTAAAAATATATTTATGGTATAAAATTAGTGGGGTAAATGTATATTTTTGAGTCTTGCACAAACTGCAAGGCTTTCTTTTTTTCTTTTAATCATGTTACGTTTAAATTCCGGTTTGGTTTAATACGTGGAATTTTTAAACTTAATCCAGTATATTTATCACCACCAAACCATTCTGTTCATTTTGCATTTTTTTATCATGTTACGTTTAAATTCCGGTTTGGTTTAACACGTGGAATTTTTAAACTTAATCCAGTATATTTATCACCACCAAACCATTCTGTTCATTTTGCATTTTTTTAATCATGTTACGTTTAAATTCCGGTTTGGTTTAATACGTGGAATTTTTAAACTTAACCCAGTATATTTATCACCACCAAACCATTCTGTTCATTTTGTTTTTTGTGGCATTTGTCTTAAACTCTTAACTTGCAAAAAGTCTTTTCACGCCTCACTAGTCACTAATCACTAACAAAAAAAAGCTCTGTTATTCAACAGAGCACTTGTTTATTGACCATAATACGGTGAATTAATCACCGATTTCTTCTTTAATTTTTGATTTTAAATCATTAATTACTTCATTTGCATATTCCGAGTCTAGAGCGTCTTCACCTTCCGGTGTTACAAATTCTTCTCCTGATGGTCTGACTATATCTGCTACGTCAATATTTTCGTTTTCTGCTTTTGTATAAAGAGCAGTTATAATAACTTTTGCATATTCTCTTGCTTCATCGTCAGAGAATGCATCGTATAAATCAGTTCCAATGTTTTCATAATCTTTTATGATGGATATAACATTATCTTTGGTTAATGTTTCTTTATTAAAATATTTATTTAATGTTTCTTCATCGCCTTCTTCAATAGCTTTTGCAATAGTTGCATTTGTGTGTTCGAGTACTCTTTGTTGATTTGCCGTTGCAATTATATTAGATTTTGAATCAAATAATTTTTCAAGAAACTCTTCTTGGTCTGATAATTCAACATCTTTATTAGTTTTTTCATTTATTGTCTCAATCATTCCATTTACGGAAATACCTATTTGATTGCAAGCAGCTTTAAATTTACCGATTTCATCACCGTTTAAATAACCGTTTTGGTCGCCTGCTGCATCAGCTTGTCTTGCCAAAAGCATCATAGCCGCTTGAGGGTCTTCTTCTGCTTTATTTTCGTCGGTAACTAATGCTAATGAATTGTTTATTCTATTTTTGATAGCATTAACAATTTTTTCAAAGTTATCAGAATCAATTGCGTCAGAACCAAATTCTAAATCCTTGACTCCTGCACCTACTGTATATTGACCTTTTTCAGTGCTGACAACAATATCAGAAATGTCGATTTGTTTAGCATCGGCAGCTTGAATAAGAGCTTCAAGTATATGTTTTAATAATTCGTCTTGAAAATCACCGGATGTATCACCGATAATATCTTGAATCATTGTATTGTTAGAATCTTCTTCATACTTGGTATTTAATAATTCAACGACATTATCTTTGTTAATAGAATTAACCATTTGTTTTAATTTTTTTTCATCAGTTCCACACCAAAACATCCATGGATCTACTGCTTTCTTTACTCCATCAATAATCATATTTACATCATTTCTGGTTTTGGTATTTGAATTTAAAACACTTTTATTGTTTATTGATGCAATAATTGCATTTTCAGGAGTATCATTTGATTTTGTACCTTTTTTAGTAAATATATTTTCATAATATAATTGGTTAACATTATAAGAATCAATAATTTGTTGAGCATTAGAAACACCTTGTGCTTCCAGTCTGTCAACGAAAATAGAAACTTCATTACCGTCAACAACTTTATTGTTATTGCCTTCTTTGTCTACTTTCTTTGCGATATCTTGTATTAACTTGCTGTCAATTTTAATATCTGACATGATTTCCTCAACTAATTCTTTAATTAATTCCCCGTATCTATATAAAGTTTTTTTGTTATTAAAAATTGACTTTTTTAATCCTAATTGTAAAGTTTTGTAATGTTTTAATTAAAAAAACTAAAGAAATTAAAGAAAAATGTCGTAAACCAAAACAAAGGGAACAAGAATTTAGGAGAATACAATTATGGGTATGTCAGCGTCACAGGCTAGATTTTTATCACTTACGGCCAGAATACATGATATAGAATACCAGGCACAAACTCTTGAAAATGCTAAACTATCATTAACAAATGATTCTAATATGGCATACGATGAGTACTGTGAAGGACTAAATGCGACAACCTATAAAATGAAAGTTGTTTCAGGCGGCGAAGTTGATAAAGTAAACGTAACATTTGCTGCGTTATTAGCTTCCGGAAACCAACCATACCACCCTATGTATATTTTAACAGATTCAGTTACAAATGATATTTATCTGCCGGAACAAGTTGTAAATGCTATAAACGGTAAAATCCCGGAAAACTTAGAAACATTCTTGCAGCTTGTAGGTACAAATTATGTATATAGCGGTGAAGGTCTAACTGCTGCAGAAGCACGTCAAAAACTTGCATCTGACGGATATGCGGATTACTGGACTGCAGTTTATTATCAATTGGCAGGCTATACTGATAACGATGGCAAAGTATATAACGGTCACGGAATGATTTCAGTCTCCAGTTATTCTGCAAATGATACTGAATGGATTGAACATAAAATAGAAAGAGGTGAAGCAATCCTTAATGTTATGGAATCCACTGAGGCTAATGTTGGGGATCAAAAAGTTAATATCTTTGCTGAAAGAAATATGGCAACTGATACAAATTTATCAATTGAAACGGATGATTTAACAGTTATAAAAGCACAAGCTGAATATGAAAACAAAATGGATAATATTGACCAGAAAGATAAACAGCTTGACTTACAATTATCAAAACTTGAAAATGAACGAAATGCACTCAAAACAGAATATGACACTGTCAAAGAACTTATTAAAAAGAATATTGAAAGAAGTTACAAAACATTTAACGCATAAAAAATTGGCATCCTACCCAAAGGATGCCAATTTTTTTAGAAAATAATATTACCGGTATAATATTTCTTTTCTTTACTTCCCTATATAATTAATCAATGCTCTGACTCCTGCGCCTGTTGCACCTTTGATAAACTCGTTCATAGGTTTATCCATAAATGCAACACCTGCAATATCAATATGAGCCCATTTTGCATCTTTAACAAATTCTTTCAAGAATAAACCTGCTGTAGATGCTCCGCCCCAGCGAGAACCGGTATTTTGCATATCGGCAACTTCACTTTTTAGAGAATCTTTGTATTCTTCATACATTGGAAGTTCCCAATATCTTTCACCAACTTCTTTTGCAGCATTGATTACATTATGAATCATATCGCAGTCGTTACCGACAATCCCTGCTGCAACATTACCTAAAGCCACCATGCAGGCACCTGTTAAGGTTGCAATGTCAATAACTTCATCAACACCTTGTTCGCAGGCAAAACATAACGCATCTGCAAGTGTTAATCTGCCTTCTGCATCGGTATTGTCAACTTCAATTGTTTTACCGTTTTTAGCGGTCAAAATATCGCCAGGTTTGTATGCTGAGCAGCCCGGCATGTTTTCACACGCTGCAATTATACCGTGAACCTCAACATCAGGTTTTAATTCGTTAATTTTGCTCATAATTCCTAATACGCAAGCAGCGCCTGACATATCATCACGCATTGTAAGCATTGATGATGGAGGTTTTATATCCAATCCGCCGCTATCAAATGTTATACCTTTACCGATTATTGCAATTTTCTTACGCGGGTTAGGGCAGGTATACTTCATGTGAATAAATTTAGGAGGTTGTGAAGAGCCTTTTGCAACGGCAAGATATGCTCCCATTCCCATTTTTTCGCAATCTTCTTTTTCGTATACTTTAGTATCAAGACCAAGACCTAAAGCGATTTCTGCAAGTTTAGAAGGAGTTGCAAATTGTGCAGGTTCATTTGCTAAATCTCTTGTTAATTTCATACCGGCGGCAACAATTTCTGCTCTCCTTAACAAAGTTTCGTCACAGTTAACATAGATTTCTTCAACCTTCTTATCTTTTTTAGTTTTATACTTATCAAAAGAATAATCAGCCATATATGAACCGTAAACAAATTGTTCAGCCCAATTAAAATCTATTCCTGTGAATTCAAACGCAATTTTCTTTGCTTCCATTTGCATAGCTTTTTTAACAGCTTTATAAACTGCGATTCTAAATTTATCAGTGTTTAATTCTTCTTTTTTACCAAGACCTAAAACAAGAATTTTTCTTGCGGCTTGTTTGCCATAAGTTGGTAATAAATAGGTTTTTCCAAATTTACCTTCAAATTTATCTTCATCAATAGCATACTTATTCGCTAATTCTTCGGTAGTTTTTTCACCTTCAAACTGGTTTACTACAAGAATATCGCAAACGGTATTTTTGATATCTGCCGTAATATTTATTTTCATAAACGGACTCCTTTCTTATAAACTTATATTGTATTTTTTAGCCATAATTCTGACAAAATTTTCTATGCTTCTATCCCAGGTTCTCTCTCCTGCAGGGGTAAAAAAACATCCCGGAATTTGCTCTTTTTCTCTGTGATGTCTGACACAATCGCAGCAAGTACCTCGGTTAGAGCAAGTTGTAGCAGTACAGGTGCAATCAACTAAATTTTCTTCTCTTTTACATTCCATAATAAACTCCTTTTGGTATATTTATTAAACACTAAAAAAACTCTTTCGCAAGGGGTAAAAGGAGTAGATTATGACCTTTTTGCAAACTTACATCCGCAATAGTTTTGCCTATATAGATTAAGTTCCTTTGCCAGTTGATTTGTTTTTAAAAATCCGTCTTTTTTCCTGAAGTTTATAGAAACGTACTCTAAATCATCAATATGCGCAGCTGTATCCAAACCGATTTTTGAGAGCAGATTAAAATCTTTATGCGGGCTTATTACCATTGATGTCGTAAAATAATTAATTCCTAATTCTTTAGCTTTGTAAGCCGATTTCAAAAGCCTGAGTTTAAAACATAAAATACACCGTTTCCCGTGTTCCGGTTCGTTTTCATAACCTTGAACAACATTTATATATTCAGAAGGACAATAAGGTTCAACAATTAATTCAGTATTTAAAAAGTCACATAAAGTGGTTTGTGCCTCTAATCGTCTGTCGAATTCTTCCTTTGTATCAATATTAGGGTTATAAAAATACACAACCGGCTCATAACCTAATTCTCTTAACTGCCTTATCGGCTCGCCTGAACATATACCGCAGCAGGCGTGTAATAATATTTTTTTTACCTCATCGCTCATTAATTTATTCCGCTTTCTTTTCAATTAATTCTTTTAATTCATAATACGGTTTTATACCAAGATACCTTTCCCCGTCAATAACTATTGTAGGTGTTGCAACAACTCCTTGAGATACGGCATAATCAATATCATCCGTAATCTTTTTCATAGTTTCGCGGGATTGAATATCTCGTTTAAATGTATCAATATTTAAATCGATTTTCTTAGCAAGCTGTATTGCTTCTTCGTCATTTTTCGGGTGATGCTCAAAAAGTAGAGTTGACATATCCCAGTATTTACCCTGATTTTTTGCTGCAACTGCATATCTTGCATATCTGCAGCCGTTTTTATGAACCTGTTTTCTTAAGTATTTATTACATTCTCTGTCAAGCGGCAGATTATGCGGTTCAATATAAACATTTCCTAATTCTTTTACTGCTTTATGTATCATAATATTGTATGCAAAACACATAGGGCAGGCAAAATCAGAATACAGTCGGACTTTAATCGGTGCATTTGGATTCCCCAGATTGTTCCCTGAAACTGCATAAGGATTAACTTCCATATTTAAGAATGTTTTTATTGATTTCATTTTTTTTACTTGAGGCGTGAATATATTAGTAGTGGTTGTATATGTAAGTAATGTTATTCCGGCAAGTAAGGCAACAATAAAATGAATTGTGTACTCTTTTACACCGGTAATAAAATCTTCAAAACTTTCTTTTATGGACTTTATAAAACCGCCGTTTTCAAAATCCGTTGCAATTAGTGCAATCAAAGTATTTAAGATATAAGTAAAGAAACAAAGTATACAAATCTTGTGTAAAATAAATACACTGTCAAATGCCAAATAAACGGATATAAGAAAAGATATCAGGCCTAATGCGGATATATAAGACATTGGACGCTTGAATACCGATAAGAAATTCAAGAACTTTATATTTTTAAGCTTGTCGACAAATAAAAGCATTAAAACAAATAGATAGAAGAACATTCCCCAATATGCAAGAGGAATTCCAAAAAACTGTGATGCGGTGGTTTTTGCAACACCATCGCAGTCGACTAAATCATTAATTGAGCAAAAACTTGATAACGCATAAGGGTTATAGTTAGATTCATAATATATAATTGCAAGTTTAATTGTGGTAATAATACCTATAAAGGCAATTATCCCTATAGATAGATTCTTTTTCATTTTAATCTCCATTTATATTCTTTTAAATCATAATCGTATTTTTATTATTTTTCAATATAATAAAGAACTAGCCATATATGGTTAGTTTAATTTATTGTATTTCTGGCCGCAATGCGCATTGCTGTTCGATAAAATTTTTATATACCACTGTAATTGTAGTCACAAAGTTCAATTTATTGTACTAATTATTAATAATTAAGTTTTTTACCATCTGAATTGAAGATTACTAAAATATAGCAGGGTTTATGCACCCCTGCACCCCGCATCCCCATTTCTTTGTCAGCAAAGAAACGGGGAACAAAGCGGATTGCTGCCAGAGTGCGTAGTGTTTTGCGTAAGCAAAATACGGAGACACGTTTATCGGCAGCAACCAAGCAGAAACTGTCGACTTGAATTCCGTTCGCTAATCAGTACTAATTTCAACCCTAGAAATGTGAACTCGCTACGCTCAAACAGCACATTTCTTGTCATTGTTTCAATAAGTACTGATTGCTCACTTCATAAAAGTCGAAGGGGTAATTTTATAGTTTTGCCAACTTTATTTATATGCGGAATAGCTTTTATTTGCTACGTCCTGCTTTTTTATTGATATTTTTTAGCGGATAGTAGTGCCGTAATACGTTGGAGCAGTTCTATATGGCAAGTAAAAGACCTTGAATGACTTATTCAAGGTCTTTTTATTAGAAAGGAAATTTTCTACTATGAATTATTAATTATGCTGCTTGGTTAGCTTGTTGTTGCGGCTGCATCTCAGCTGTTTGAGCTGTTTGTTGAGGTTGTGCAGGAGTATTTAAACTAGCTAATGCTTGTGTTGCTGCATCTGCAACTTCAGGTCTTGCATCATTTTGAGCGATTGTGTAGACTTTTGTTAAGTCTTCTTTGTATTCAGGTCTTTGAACATATCTCAATGCATCAATTGCAGATACTGCCAAATCAGCGCTATCAGTTGTTTTTAATGTCGTAATAATTGCTTTTGCACCCGGCAATTCTGTTACCGGAACGACTGTTCCTGATTGTTTTTCTACTTCATCTGCGTATGTTTTTTGCAAGATTGCAGTTGTAAACATTGCATATTCTTTATTACGTTCTACCTGTTCCATTGGAGAGAGTTTCATACCTTCTTCTTCTTCCGCCGGAGTTAATTGATGCGGTAATTTAACATTTTTAGGATCTTGTCCTGCTTTTGTTGCTTCTTCAATTGCCTTATCGTTTTCTGCTATTTTCCCGCGGATTTCCAGTTGTTTTTCTGTTGGTCCTGGCAGGTTTGTCGAATCAACATTCATGATATCAATTAACTTATCAAAAATATTTTCTTGAACGTAAGGGATTACATCTGTTTGGTTATTTAAACCTTTTTTAGCGATGTCTTCCATTGCTAATGCCTGTACATCATAGTCAGGACTGCTTAAACCTTTAAATGCTTCATCAGCTAACGCATCAGGTCCTTTGTTATCTGCCGGTTTAACATCAACTTGTGTTGGTTGTTGTGGTCCTTGTGCCGGAGTTGTTGTATCTAATACAGGCGGCGGAACTTGTGCCGGTTGTTGCGGTCCTTGTGCCGGAGCTGTTGGAGCCGGAGTTTCTGTTTGAGGAGCAACAGGAGCTTGCGGTTTATATGGTTCCATATTTACCGGCGGATAATATGGCATTGCCGGTGGTGCATTTAATGTTGGAGTATCCAAATTAATTTGCACTGCATTGTAGCTAGGAGCAAACGAAGGTTTGCGTGCCGGTTGTTGCACTGCTGGTTGTTGCATCCCATAATTTTGTGGGGCTTGTATCATAGTATTTCCTTTCCTAATCTTCTACGTCTACATATATACTAAGACTGCTGAAGTTTTAAAATTGCTATTTGTCTTAATTCCTTTTTACAAAAGTTAATATTTTTGTAATTATGCTATCCAGCTTTTTTGTCCGTCAGCTTGTGGAGCTTGCGGCATTGGTTGTGATTGCGGTACGTTTAAAGTAGGTTGTTTTAAATTTAATTGAACAGCGTTGTAGCTTGGTTGAAAGTCATAAGCCGGATAAGTTTGTTGCGGCATAGCTGCTGAAACTGATGTTGTCATTATTTTTTCCTTTCTGTTATACAATCCAACATCTAGTTAATAACACGTCAAGAAACTTTTTTGTTAGTTTATCTTATCTATTGTTACATTAATTAACAAAATGAGTTGTTGTTATACATTTTGTGTGGTAAAATACTGTCAATTTACAGGTATAAGGGGAATATTATATGGCCGAAAGAAATGTTGAAAAAATTATTGATATCGCAAGAGGAATTGAAAAAGCAGATTTAGTTATAAAAAATGCTAATATTATAAATGTTCTCTCAGAAGAAATCCACAAAGGCGATGTTGCAATTGCGGACGGTGTTATAGCCGGAATTGGCAGCGATTATCACGGTCATAAAGAAATAGATATTAAAGGAGCTTATCTTTCTCCATCCTTTATTGACGGTCATGTACATATAGAAAGCTCCATGCTTCTGCCGTGTGAATTTGCAAAGGCTGTAGTCCCTGCAGGTACAACTACACTTATTATAGATCCGCACGAAATATCAAACGTTTTGGGCTTACAAGGTATAAGTTTTATGAGAGAAGCTATACAGGGACTTCCTATAGATGTTTATATGATGCTGCCGTCCTGTGTTCCAGCAACACCTTTTGAGACGTCAGGTTTTGATTTGAACAGTTATGACTTATCACTCTTAATTGATAAACCATGGGTTCTTGGAATTGCTGAAATGATGAATTTCCCGGGTGTTCTAAATCATGATAAAAATGTCATGGCAAAACTAAAACTTGCAATGTCTAAAGATAAACGTATTGACGGACACGCACCTTGTTTATCAGATAAAGATTTGTGTGCCTATATCTCTGCAGGCGTAACTTCCGATCATGAATGTACAACACCTGATGAAGCTATTGAAAAACTCAGAAAAGGCATGTATCTGATGATACGTGAAGGTTCTGCGGCAAAAGATTTGAAACCGCTCCTGCCTGTTTTGTTAGAAAAAAATACACGCAAATGCATTTTTGTGACTGATGACAGACATCCGGAGGATTTGCCGGAACATATTAATTCAATGGTAAGAACCGCTGTTGAGGCTGGGGTTCCGCCAATTAAAGCTATTCAAATGGCAAGTTTGAATACTGCGGAATACTTCAAAATCCAAAATCTCGGGGCAATTGCTCCGGGCTACAAAGCAGATTTTGTTGTTCTTCCTGATTTAAAAACATTTAAACCTGATTTAGTATTTAAGAAAGGAAAACTTGTTGCAGAATCCGGAAAATTGATTGCAGACATTACTCAAAATGAAATTCCGGCTGTCAGAGGCTCTGTAAACGTTAAATGGATAAAGTACGAAGATTTTAAAATAGAAGCTAAATCTGATATGGTAAAAACGATAGAAGTAATTCCGCATCAATTAATAACAAAATCAGTAAAATCCAAAATAAATGTTGTAGACGGTTATGCGGAAAGCAACCTTGATACTGATACTCTGAAAATATGCGTAATCGAGCGTCACAGAGCCGGCGGTAATATCGGTAAGGGTTTTGTAAAAGGATTTAATCTCAAATCAGGTGCAATGGCATCTACCGTTGCGCATGATTCACATAATATGATTGTAATAGGTACAAATGATTCAGATATGTATACGGCTGCTGTTGAACTTATCAAATCACAAGGCGGTAAAATTGTTGTAAATAATGGTGAAGTATTGGCTCACTTACCTTTGCCTGTTGCAGGGCTTATTTCAGATTCAGATTTTGATACTGTTATTAAAAAGAGCATGGAATTAAATAATGCCGCAAAAGAAATAGGATGCAATATTGATGATCCGTTTATGGCTATGAGTTTCTTATCGCTCCCTGTTATTCCTGAGTTGAAAATTACTGATAAAGGTGTGTTTGATACAACGAAATTTGATTTTGTCGATATTTTTGAACAACCAGTTAAAGCTATTTAAAATATTTGTAAATGAAAATGTTTTTTGATATGATGAAATTATGGATGGCACAGTAGGTACGAAGAAAAATATTAATTTTAATTTAAAAGAGTATACCAACCTGATTGAAACGGTTTCAAAGGTAGAATTTTCGAAAATTTCGTCTTATGGCTTGATTGAATACCCTGAAATTGTTAATTTAGCAACGCATACTGTGTACATTATTTTAAATAACCGAAATCCGGAATTATATAACAATGCGTATCTTACAAAAGCTATAAAATGGGCTATAAGAAACGAAATCAGACGTCGTTATAAGTGGTATACATTAAAGAATAATACACCTGTTAATAATTCTGAGATACGAGAAACTGTGTATAAGTCAATCTTATCAGTAGAAGAAATGGCTGAGGCAGAAAATCCTGTTATTATTAAAGATAATAAAATGTCACCGGAAGAACAAGCGGAATTTACAGAATTAAAAGATAGAATTGTTGTCGCCATTCAGCATTTACCTGAAAGAGAAAAAGCTCTTGTGGAAGCAAAGTTTTTCCACGATAAAAAATTGAAGGATATATCAGTTGAGTTTAATATTTCTCAATCCAGAATATCAAGAATTATCCAGAATGCATTAGACAAGGTAAGAAGAGAATTGGTAAAACAGGAAGAAAAATGAATTTAATATTTGAAAAATCAAATTATGTAGACGGGGTAAATGTAGGAGAGGATGATATAAAACCTGAAGGAATTTCTTCAGAGTTTTTACGTCAGGATAAAATCGGACTGCCGCAATTGAGCGAACTTGAAGTAATGCGTCATTATAAAGAACTCGGTGATAAGAATTTTTGTGTAGAATCCGGAATGTATCCTCTTGGCTCTTGTACAATGAAATATAATCCAAAGGTTAATGAATATTTAGCATCGTTAGACGGATTTACTCTGCTCCATCCTTTGATGTCAGATGAAGATTCTCAAGGTTCTCTACAATTAATGTATAACCTGCAGGAAGCTCTAAAAATAATAACAGGAATGGATGCTGTTACTTTACAGCCCGCTGCGGGTGCTCACGGTGAATTAACCGGAATGATGATAATAAAGAAATATTTTGAATCAATCGGTGAAACACGTACAAAAGTTATTATTCCGGATTCAGGGCATGGAACAAATCCTGCAAGTGCTATGATGTGCGGATATCAGGTTGTTCAGGTAAAATCAAATGAAAAAGGGCTTGTTGATGTTAACGACTTAAAAAATATTCTTGATAAAGATGTTGCCGCAATAATGATGACAAACCCGAATACTCTTGGACTTTTTGAAGAAGAAGTTTTAGAAATTGCTGATTTGATGCACAAAAACGGCTCACTGTTATATTATGACGGTGCAAACTTAAATGCGATTATGGGGTATACAAACCCTGCTCTTATGCATTTTGATGTATGTCATATGAATCTGCATAAAACATTATCAACTCCGCATGGCGGCGGCGGTCCGGGTGCCGGTCCGGTCGGTGTAGTTGAAAAATTAAAGAAATTCTTACCTAAACCCACAATTGAATTTGATGGACATAAGTATTTCAGAAATTATGATATTCCGCAATCCATAGGTAAAGTAAGAAGTTTCTACGGTAATTACGGTGTACTTGTAAGAGCCTATGCTTATGTATTAATGATGGGAATAAACCTTAAAAAAGCAAGTGCGGATGCTGTATTAAATGCAAATTATGTAATGCAAAAACTGAAAGGTGCTTATGACGTAGCTTATGATGAAGGTTGTATGCACGAATTTGTTTTATGCGGAGAAAAACAAAAAGAACAAGGCGCATCAACGTTATATATTGCAAAACGTTTGATGGATTACGGGTTTCATCCGCCTACAGTGTATTTCCCGCTTATTGTTCATGAAGCTATGATGATTGAGCCGACAGAAACAGAGTGTAAAAAACGCTTAGACGATTTTATTGAGGTTATGTTAAAAATAGCGGATGAAGTAAAGACAAACCCTGAATTACTTCATTCAGCCCCGCATAATGCCCCGATAAAGAAAGTTGATGAAACACAGGCTGCACGTCATCCTGATTTAAAATATGAAGGAGATAGCAATGGCTAAGAAAAAGAAACTAAAAGTTGCATTCCCTCATATGGGGACAATTTCAATTGCTTGGGCCGCAGCACTTCGTAAAATTGGTTTGGATGCTTATGTACCGCCTTATACAAGTAAAAGAACGTTATCTTTAGGTACAAAAAATTCTCCGGAGGCTATTTGTCTGCCGTATAAATTAATCCTCGGAAACTTTATTGAAGCGATTGAAGGCGGTGCTGATTATGTTGCTATGATTACATCTCCCGGTATTTGCAGGCTCGGGGAATATGGTAATAACATAAAAAATACACTTGAAGAATTGGGGTATAAAGCAAATTATATCGAACTATCTTTGTATGACGGTTTTAGAGGATTATATAGGTTTTTAAAAGATTTATCAGGTAAAAATAATCCGGTACAAATTATCAGAGCGATAAACATTTGTATGAGAAAAATTTTTGTTATTGACGAGCTTGATTCTGTTCTCTCTTATTACAGAGCCCGCGAAATCAATACAGGTGATGCAGAAAAACGATATAAAAAAGCATTGCAATTAGTTGATGCTGCGGATAAAACTTCTGTATTAAAGAAAGCAAGGGTTAAGGCGATTGATTTAATTAAATCTACTAAAATTGATCCTAATAGGGAAGTTTTACATGTTGATTTGACCGGAGAAATATTTCTTGTAAATGACGAGTTTTCTAATCAGAATATAGAAAGAGAACTTGGCAGAATGGGCGTTGAAACCAGACGCAGTCTGACTGTCGGAAGTTTCTTAAAAGATGCTATTATTCCGAAAGCATTCAGAAAAGGTGAAACACACCTTGAACGTGCGGAAAGAATGGCAAAACCGTATCTTACAAGAGATATCGGCGGAGATTCTCTGGAGTGTATTTCTGATGTGGCTTACGCTGATGAAAGAGGTATTGACGGTATTATTCACATAAGTCCGTTTACATGTATGCCGGAGATTATGTCACAAAATATATTCCCGTCAATGCGTGAAGATTGTTCAATTCCAATACTTGCATTGATTATGGATGAACAAACCGGGAAAGCCGGTTATATTACACGTTTAGAAGCGTTTGTGGATTTAATGCGCCGTAAAAAACGTAAATCTGCTAAGGAGAAAAAATGCTTGGTAAAATAGCTACATTCTTTAAATTTGTATCTGATTGGTTTAAATCGGATTTATGTATATTTAAATACTTTTATGATGCGTTGGTTATAACTAACAATAATATAATACTTGCAACGCCTTTGATTGTATTTGCAATGTTTTCCGGTATTTATTTGATGAAAACAACAGAGACTGCAAGACCTGCGATTGCAATAATACTGCTTTTGTTTTTTGCAATAACTGCGGTATTTTTTGCAGGTTGGTTTTATACAATCAAACTGGCGGTTGATTCTTCTGATACGACAAAATTTATAAAGCCGGCTGCAAATACAGAGGAAGAAAAAAATTCGGAACGTCATACAGAAAATATGAATGATGATGCGTTTTATTTGCTAAAACAGTTTCCAACCGGTGTTGGGGAGTATTTTCTGCAATTCTTTTTTATGTTTGTCATATTTTTCTTGCTCTTAACTTTAGTAGTTCTTGTTAGTTATAAGCTTGCTTATATGCTTATCGGGAGTATAGGGATTTCTCGTCCTGAGCTTTTCCTTGCACTATCATCTCCGGATGAAATGTTAAAATTATTGATGTCATTGACGGAAGAACAAAAGATAAAACTAAGTAACTGGAATTTATTTTTCTTATTTACAACGACTATGTACTCATTTATTATAATGTTTTGGGCTCCGGAAATTATTGAGAAAAAGGATTCGGTTATAAATGCATTTGTAAATTCAATAGCAAAACTGTTTAAAAAATTCTTTAAATCCCTTGTTATTTTTGCATACTTAACACTTTTATACTTTATTATATCTGTTATGTCGGCCCTTGTTGTATCCAATCTATGGGGATTTATATTTACAGTTATATATTTCTATTTTGTCGTTTATGCGGCTGTACTTGTGTTTCTATTTTACAAAAAAGAATTCAAAGATGAAGAATAAAGTAATTGCAATTGCAGGTCCGACAGCAAGCGGGAAAACAAAACTTGCGATAGAAATGGCACAACAACTTGATACGGAAATTATTTCTGCGGATTCAAGGTTGGTTTATAAAGGGTTTGATATCGGAACGGCAAAGCCGACAAAAGATGAACAAAAACTTGTTAAACACTATTTGATAGATGTTGTTGAACCTGAAGTTGATTATTCCGTAGCAGATTTTGCGGATGAGGCAGGCAAAATAATTGATGAAATCCATTCAAGAGGAAAAGTCCCTATTATTGCCGGCGGAACCGGACTTTATTTTAGAATACTTCTTGAAAACTATGATTTGCCGCGGCTTGAAGCTAACCCTGAATTACGGGCAGAACTTGAAACAAGAGATGTAGAAGATTTATATAATGAACTTTTGAGACTTGATCCTAAAGCCGCAGAAAAAATTCACAAGAATAATAAAGTCAGGGTTATACGAGCTTTGGAGGTTTGTAAAATTCTTAACAAACCGTTTTCAGAAGCTTGTGGATTGAAAGACTCCGCATACGATGTCGAATGGATTTTTCCGAAAATTGAATCAAGAGAGGTTTTGTACGATAGAATTAACAAACGTGTTGATGTTATGATTCAGGACGGTTTGATTGATGAAACAAAGTATTTACTTGCAAAGCACGGCAGGATAAAGAATCTTGTTAATACAATAGGCTATCAAGAAATAATACAGTATTTAGATGGAATTTTAGATTTGAATACTGCAATTGAAACTATCAAACAAAATACACGCCGGTATGCTAAACGCCAGTTAACGTGGTTTCGTCGGAATCCAGAGCTTAATGTAAATATTTAGGCTTGTTTATCAACTTTCGGTTGTTGAGGTTGTTCAGTGTTCGCGATAGCTTTTTGAACAGCTTTTCCGCCGGTCAGCATATTGGTGCCCAGCATCATACAAACACCGGCTGCCGGTACTGCTGCAATAAATTTAAGAACCCCTTTTTTTAATCCGGTGCCGGCCAATGCTAAAACACCTGCACCAAGAGTTGCATATCCTAGGTTTACTTGGCTTTTAGCAAAAGATTTAAGCTTCGCTTTCCCCTCTTGAATTTTTGCAGCATCAGGAGTTTGAACGGAATTATTTGCTGCTGCAGCATTAAAGCTGGGGTTATAATTAAAAGCTTGTCCAAGTTTATTGATACTTACCATAAAACCTCCATATCCTACACGTGTTTATTATAATGTAATAAAATAAATAATTTTGCTAGTATGAAAGTATTCTTTTACAAAAAGTAATAAAAAATGAAAAGGGGCTCTTCGCCCCTTTCCATTCAAGATGAACTAAATTCAGTATTTTTAACTGATATATATATAAAGTATTTTATTCCATGCTTATTGCATCATGTATTAATATTGTTACATAACTACAAAATAAAAAAATCTCCGAAAAGTTATTAGTATTGTTGACAATAAAATTTGCTTGTAGTTAGATAGAATTATCTTAGTCGAAATTTTCGTGCTGGATTTGACGGCTCAAGATTGTGTTACAAGAAAAAAGGAGATAGGTAATGCCTACAATGAATCAGCTTGTACGTCAAGAACGTAAAAAGCTAAAAGACAAAACAAAATCTCCGGCTTTGATGAATTGTCCTCAAAGACGCGGAGTATGTACAAGGGTTTACACAACAACCCCTAAAAAACCAAACTCAGCACTTAGAAAAGTTGCCAGAGTCAGACTTACAAACGGTTTTGAAGTTACATCATACATTCCGGGTATCGGACACAACTTACAAGAACACAGTGTTGTTCTTATAAGAGGCGGCAGGGTTAAAGACCTTCCTGGTGTTAGATATCACATCGTTCGTGGTACTTTAGATACTGCAGGTGTTGCAAACAGAGCTCAAAGCCGTTCTAAATACGGAGCTAAAAAGGGAGGTAACAAATAATGTCAAGACGTTCTAAACCAGAAAAAAGAATCCCGGCTCCTGATCCGATATATAACAACGTTGATATTTCTAAATTTATCAATAGAATTATGCGTCGCGGTAAAAAATCATTAGCAGAAAAAATCTTCTACGCTACTATGAAACGTATTGAAGAAAGAGTTAATGACAACCCGATTGAAGTATTCCAAAAAGCATTAGCAAATGCTACACCTCTATTAGAAGTAAAAGCTAGACGTATCGGTGGTTCTACTTATCAAGTTCCAATCGAAGTTAAGGCTGACAGAGGATTTGCTCTTGCATCTTCTTGGTTGATTGCTGCAGCTAAAAACAGAGGCGGTAAATCATTCATCGAAAAATTAACTAACGAATTGATGGATGCTTCTAACGGCTCAGGTGCTGCTTGCAAAAAACGTGAAGATACTCACAAAATGGCTGAAGCTAACAAAGCTTTTGCTCACTACAGATACTAATAGAATACTTTTGATATAGTATTTGACTTTTAAAGCTCTCATTTTTATGAGGGCTTTAATTTTTATTGGTGAATAGTGAGGAGTGAATGGGCTTTTTCATGTTATTACGAATCGGGGTAAATGTGGAAGTAGAAATTAAAACTACATTATTTACCCCCGACGAAGTAATCTATTTTTTAAGATTGCCACGGCTTACGCCTTGCAATGACAAACACGAAATATTGCTTCCCTAACGCCCGTAATGACTGATTTTTCGTCATTCTGAGCGGATGCGAAGAATCTCTTTTGATAAGAATCTTATTTACGGCTCAATAATTTCACCAATATGAATGTGTTTTAATGCTAATTTTGTAAAAAATCTGTTAATAGGGCCATATAGTTTCAAACCGCCGAGTCTTATTAGTTTATTATCGCCGGTTACGATTGTGAGGCTGCGGTCTTTTTCGTTTACATCAACCACGCATCCTGCATCCGTATAAGGGGTTGTGTTGTCTGTAATTGTTATTTGATAAGGATTTGGGACAAACACACTTTTTCTCGTGAAAAAGTAAGTATTACTCCAGGGGTGTATACATCTTATTTGTGCCGATATTTTGGATGCATTATCTTTAAAAAGTATTTCTGCATCAAAATCTGTTGAAAAATACGTTGCATTTGCTTCATTCTGTGCAATTGGAAATATAACGTCTTCCGACAATTTCTCCAACAGTTCGCATATTGCTCCTCTGGCTTTTAAAACAGTTTTTGCCTTAAGTTCTTTACCTGTATCAGAAGGAGTAATTTCAACGGTTCTCTGATCAAGTATAGCCCCCGAATCAAATTTTTCATCCATCAGATGAAATGTTACGCCGCTTTGTTTTTCTTCGTGCAAAATTGTCTGCATATAAGGATTTGGACCTCTGTATTTAGGTAGGAGTGACGGATGAACGTTTATTGTAGCAATTTTAGGTATATCAAAAATTTCTTTTTTTATTTTTTCACTCCAAGAGGCTACAATCATAATATCCGGATTAAGTTTCAAAAGCTGCCGGCGGAATGATTCCGAATTTGCACTTTTAGCTTTTATCTCGTGTAGTTTATAGCTTTGAATGTAGTTGTAATCGCAGTCGGATAAAAAAATGTCTTTTAACCATCTTATAGGACGCGGGTATTTTACTCTGTCGTGACGGAATACACCGACAATTTGAGAGCCGGAATCAAGTGTTCCTGCAATCATATTTGTAAACATATCCCCGTAGCCGATTATTACAACTTTTAGCATTCTTTGATATCCTTATTAATCTGTGCGGTTAATTCGTCAAGCGAATTAAATTTCTTTTCGTCTCTAATTTTTTTTATAAATTTAATTTCAATATCAGTATTATATATGTTTTTGTCAAAATTTAAAATATGTGCTTCGACAACCGGTTCTAAATTTTCTCCGATTGTTGGTTTTTTCCCGAAGTTAACTATAGCTTTCGTATCGTTAATAGCTGCTGAATATGCGCCATAAGGAATTTGTATAATTTTATCCGGATATTTTATATTTGCGGTCGGAAAACCTATTGTACGGCCAATATGGTTCCCGTGTATTACAGTTCCTTTGATTGAAAAATTATATCCCAGCATTTTATTTGCGGATAATATATTACCGTTATTTAGATATTCTTTAATTTTAGAAGATGAAATAACCTCTCCATCCATTGTTTGAGGCGGGATTTCAACATATTTGTAGTTGTATTTGTCTTGATATTTTTTTAAAAATTCCGGGTTTCCTGCTTTGTTTTTTCCGAAGGTATGGTTAAATCCTGTCGAAATAACCGGCGGATGAAAGAATTCATATAACATTTTCAGATATTCTTCGGCTGATATTTGCGAAAATTCTTCCGTAAAATCAAGTTCAAACAGGTAATCAACCCCTAATAATGAAATCAATTTTGCTCTTTCATCTCTTGTTGTAATATATTTGTCGGAATTTTGAGCAAACGGGTGTTCTTTAAATGTTATGACTGCTGTTTTATTATTGCATAGCGTTTTGGCGGCTTGGATAACTTTTCTATGCCCTGAATGCACTCCGTCAAAAAAGCCAAGAGCCAGAGAACAGTTGTTAATTTTCGTAAGTTTATCAAATATTTCCATAGGTTTAATTATAATACAAATACTTCCCTGAATTTATCGGACATAAATTTATCAAATTCCTGCGGAGTTGAAGTTTTTGTACAGTGATAATGAAATTCCGGATTAACGTTTGCTAAGTCCGCCTTTGCCATAATCATTGAGATTTCAGGAGAATGACATCTTTTTAAAACATCTTGTGCCGATATTGTTTTTTGGCAATAATCTTTGAACCATTCGTGATTTATTATGTCAGATATTATTTTCTCTTTTATTGGTGAAGGTTTAAGGATTTTTTCTGCGTATTCGGCACTGACAAACTCATGTCCGTGGTCAATTATTCCTCCTTTTTTCCCGATATCGTGTAATAGAATTGCATATTTTAGAATTGTTTTGTTCTCCGGTGACAGGGTTTCGTATAGCGGATTTCTGTATGCTGACTGCAAAGTCTTTATTGTATGAATATCAACTGTATAAGCATGGGTTTTATGCTGATTTTTTCCTATGATTCCGACAAATTCAGGTATTTCTTTTAGAATATTGTCAAAATATTCCTTAAGATACGGTGATTCAAAGGTCGTTTTGTTGTTCAAAAAACGTTCAACATAAGGATGTATTTTGGATTCGGAATTTAATTGAAGAAGTCCGTCAAATCCGTCCAGACCTTTTGTAATCCCGCATTTTACCCATTCAGATTCCGGGAAATTATTTATATCCGTTATAAATTCTTCTCTAGTATATTCCAGCGGAATTTTATTGATATCAAATTCTGTTATTTTTTCCATATTTATATCATACCCTGAATGATATTTTTTTGTAGTATAATTAGGGTATAGTTTTAGTTGAGGTATTTTATGCAAAAAACATTGGAAAGAAAGAGTGTTAAAACAATAGATTTCAATTGTGACCTTGCACAAGGTTACGGGGTTTATCGCAATAATAACGAATTAGAATTTTTAGATTACGTAAGTTCTGTTAATATATCCTGCGGGTTTCATGCCGGTGATCCTATGACTATAAAAAGCGCACTTCTGGCTGCAAAAGAAAAGAATATAGTAATAGGTGCTCATATAGGATTTGACGATATTCAAGGATTTGGCTACAGACCGATTGAATTGACCGAAGATGAACTTGAAGCACTGGTGATTTATCAGGTCGGAGCATTATTATCTTTTGCGAAAGCGTATAAATTAGAAATAGAACATGTCAGACCGCATGGTGCTATGTACAGACGTGCGGGCGAGGATTTCAGATTCGCAACTGTTCTTGCACGAGCAATTCAGAAAAGTTCTCAATGGCTTACATATTTTGGGCCTGCAGGTGATGTTACCGAAAAAATCGGTGATTACGTAAAAATCCCTGTTGCTCAGGAAATTATGCTGGATAAAGTGTATACTCCTGATTTAGCGGTTGATTATGATGTTCCGGATATTACTGATACGGAATCTTGCATAAAGAGGTTGCAGCATTTCTTACATACTTCTCAAATCGATAACAATGCAGAAGGCAAAAGCTATGTTGAGGCGGATACTATTCATTTTTCAAACAAGTATCCTAACTCATTAGAAATTTTACAGAATTCAAGAGCATTAATTACTCCTGAACCGGTTAACTACGGAAAAGTTAAATTGTCAGGCTGGGTAGAATAAAGGTATGAATATGAAAAAAAATATGATGAAAATTCCGAAAGATGCGGGATGGTTGATTCCCGGATTGGAAGTAAAAAGATGGTTTGCTTTAATATTTTTAGGTTCAGTATTAATAATGATAGGGATACTGACTTTATCCAGCCCGCGTTCAGTATATAACTTCTTAAGTTATTTAAAATCAATGGCATCTGCTGATGTTCTTGCAGTTGCAGTAATAATTGCAGGGACAATACTTTTCTTTAAAGGCTGGCAGAAAACAAACCTTTCTATGCTTGATTTAAGAAACGGGCGTGAGAAAGAAACGATGCTTGAAGCATTATATCGCCGCAAAAAGCTTAATAAAGGTCCTAAAATTGTTGCAATCGGCGGTGGTACTGGACTTTCAATGCTTTTAAAAGGAATAAAAGGTATTACAAACAATATTACTGCGGTTGTAACCGTTGGTGATGACGGTGGAAGTTCCGGACGTTTAAGAGAAGAATTAGGCGTTTTGCCGCCGGGTGATATAAGGAACTGTATTGCAGCGCTGGCGGATGATGAAGACCTTGTAACAAAACTTTTCCAATATCGTTTTAAAATAGGTGAAGGGTTAAAAGGACACAGTTTTGGAAACTTATTTTTGACAGCTCTTTGTTCAATTACCGGTGATATGGTAAGAGCGGTTAAAGAGTCTTCAAATGTTTTATCAATAAGAGGACGTGTGTTGCCTTCTACTCTTGATAATATGAAACTTGCTGCAGAAATGGAAGACGGCAGAATTATTCACGGGGAATCGGCCATTCCTGAAGCAGGCGGAAAGATAAAAAGATTATTTACAGAGCCTGCCGAGTGTAAAGCTTTACCGGAAGTTATTGATGCAATCCATGATGCAGACTTAATAATCATGGGACCGGGAAGTTTATATACAAGTGTTATTCCAAACCTTTTAATAAAAGAGATTGCGGAAGCTGTTGCAAAATCTAATGCCAAAAAGATTTATGTATGTAACATAATGACTCAAAAGGGCGAAACTGATAACTATTCTGTTGCAAGTCATGTTAATGCATTAATCAACCATGCCGGAAGCCGTGACATTTTGGATGCAGTTTTAGTAAATAACAGTCTGCCGACAGAACTTTCACCGACTTATGCAAAATACGGTTCATATCCTGTTGTACTTGATATGGAAAATTTGACACCGATTGGGGTAAAAGTTGTGACTGGAAACCTTTTGGAAGAAGAAGAAAGTAAAAACGGACTTATCAGACACAGCTATCATAGAGTTGCACGGGCTATATATTACTGGTATAAACGCCAATTGAAAGAAGATAAGAAGAAATAATGAAAACAACGGTAAGAACTATTAATAAACTTAAATCAGACGGTCAAAAAATAACAGTTTTGACCGCTTATGATTATTCAACCGCAAAATATTTAGATGAGGCAGGGGTTGATATTATTCTGGTAGGGGATTCACTTGCAAATGTAGCGCTAGGTTATGACTCTACTCAAAAAATAACAATGGAAGAAATGCTTGTATTCACAGGAGCTGTATCAAGAGGTGTTAATAAGGCTATGGTAGTCGGAGATATGCCGTTTATGTCATTCAACGTATCTATTGAAAAAGCTCTTGAAAATGCCGGCAAAATGATTAAAGCAGGTGCTTCTGCCGTGAAAATTGAAGGGTGCAGTGATTATATTTTAAACGTTGTAAAAAGATGTACTGAATCCGGAATTCCTGTAATGGCACATTTAGGATTTACACCGCAGTATATTCATTCAATCGGCGGACACAGAATCCAGGGAAAAACATTATCAGATACTGAATATATACTTGAACAGGGTAAAAAATTACAGGCTGCCGGTGCGTTTTCATTAGTTTTGGAGCTTGTGCCGGAAGAAAATGCAAAGTATATTACTGAAAATCTGGATATTCCGACAATCGGAATCGGAGCGGGGAAATACTGTTCCGGACAGGTACTTGTATCTGATGATATGCTCGGGAAATTTTCTGATTACGTCCCGAAATTTGTCAGACAGTACGCAAATTTAAAAGATGTTATACTAAATGCCGCAAAATCTTACTGCGACGATGTAAGAAACGGGCGATATCCCGATGAGAAAGAGGTTACACATGTTAGTTCACAAAATTAGTGAAGTAAAAGAAAAAGTTAAAGAATGGCGTGGTGATAAAAATATCAAAATCGGACTTGTTCCGACAATGGGAGCTTTACATGCGGGTCACGCAAGTTTGATTAAAAAAGCTGTTGAAACATGTGACAAAGTTATTGTGTCAGTTTTTGTAAATCCTATCCAATTCTGTCCGGGCGAAGACTATAACGAATATCCGAGAACTTTGGATAAAGATGTTGAACTTGCGGAATCAATAGGGGCAGATTTGGTTTTTGCTCCATCTCCTGATGAAATGTACGGAAAAGGACAAAGACTATCAAATGATACACTTGCTTATGTTGTACCTCCGTTTTTCTATGTTGATAAACTGTGCGGCAAATCCCGTGTAGGACATTTTGACGGGGTTTGTACGGTTGTTGCAAAATTGTTTAACATATCAGGAGCGGACTATGCTTTCTTCGGGCAAAAAGATGCGCAGCAGCTTGTTATAATAAAGAAGTTTGTTAAAGATTTAAATTTCCCGATAGAAATTATTTCTTGCCCGATAGTAAGAGAAGAATCAGGGTTGGCATTGAGTTCCCGTAACAAGTATCTGTCCGGCGAAGGGAAAAAAGATGCACTTGTGTTATCAAAAATTTTGTTTAATATAAAAGCTTGCTACGAAAAAGGTATCACTGATGTTGCGGCTCTTAAAGAAACAGCGTTTTCATATCTTACAGATAAACATGATATGGAATATTTAGAGTTTGTAGACAAAGATAATTTAGAAGACAAGACAAAAGCAGATAATAATACACTCGTTTTAATTGCCTGCCGTGTTGAAGGCGTAAGATTAATTGACAATATATTATTGGCTTAGAACTATGTTTGTGTTCTAATAATAGATGTATATAGCATTAATAGGAGAGATTTAAATTTATGAACACAGAAGAAAGAACTTTTGTTGCGATTAAACCTGACGGGGTAAAAAGAGGATTAGTTGGTAAAATTATTTCAAGATTTGAAGATAAAGGTTTTAAAATTATCGGTTTAAAACTTCTTCAAGTTACTGCAGAACAAGCAGCATCACATTATGAAGAACATTATGGCAAACCTTTCTACCCGAGATTGGTTCACTATATCACCGGCGGTCCTATTGTTGCTATGGTTGTTGAAGGATACAACGCAGTTGCAAGCGTAAGACACCTTGTCGGAGCTACTGATCCTTCCGATGCTGACGTTGGTACTATCCGCGCTGACTTTGCTCAGTTAAAAGAGTACAATGTTATTCACGCATCAGATTCTCTAAAAAGTGCTGAACGTGAAACTAAGATTTATTTTAACGATAACGAACTATGTGATACATGGTCTAATATGTTAGAAATGTTAATTGCAGAAGAAGAAAATTCAAAATAAGAGGTATAATGTCCGAACATGACTTTTTTAGTTATGAATTAGAGCATGTAGATGCAAAAACCGGTGCAAGAGCCGGTATTTTGCATACCCCTCATGGAGATATAAAAACTCCTATATTCATGCCTGTCGGGACAAATTCAACCGTGAAACTCGTTACTAACCATCATTTGTATGAATCAGGGGCTCAGATTATTTTAGGAAATTCTTATCACCTTCATTTGAGAGCAGGTTCGGAACTTATAAAACAGTTTGGCGGGATTCATGGATGGATGAATTGGGATAAAACTGTATTGACTGATTCCGGCGGATTTCAAGTGTTTTCGCTAGCCCATTTAAGAAAAATATCTGAAGACGGTGTAGAGTTTAGAGATCCAAAAGACGGCAAAAAACACTTTATATCACCAGAAGTTTCAATGGAGATTCAGCAAAATATTGGTGCTGATATTATAATGGCATTCGACCAGTGCTCTCCGTATCCGTGTGATCATGATTTTGCAAAAGCGGCTATGGAGCGAACTCATAGATGGCTTGAACGTTGTATTAAGGCTAAAACAAACCCTCGTCAAGCACTATTTCCGATTTGCCAGGGTGCATTTTTTGAAGATTTGAGAAAAGAAAGTGCAGAATTTGTGTCTCAAATTGATGCTGTTGGTTATGCAATAGGCGGTTTAAGTGTCGGCGAACCTAAAGAGATGATGAATCATTTTGTAGAATTTACAGCTCCTTTACTTCCTCATAACAAACCTAGATACCTTATGGGGGTAGGAACTCCGGAAGATTTACTGGATGGTATTAAACGTGGTGTAGATATGTTTGACTGTGTGTTACCGACACGTAATGCAAGGCATGGATCATTCTTTACCTGGGACGGTAAGAAGCAGATAAAAAATGCTCAATATCAAACAGACTCGAGTCCTTTAGATACCAATTGTCAGTGCTACACGTGTCAAAATCATTCTAAAGCGTATTTGCGACACCTCTACAAATGTAGTGAGGGTACCGGACAGGCTCTTTTATCTATTCATAATATTACATTTTTAGTGCAGTTCTCTCAGCTTGTAAGGCAGGCTATACTTGAAGATCGGTTCGATGAATTCTATAATGAACATTACCATAATTTTGTAAAGTAATGTTAAGATTTTGAGCATGCCTGAAATTCAAAAGCATGCCCATGACTTTTTATATATAAAAGTAAAAGAGAGAATACATATTAATAAGGTGGTCCTATGAGCGAAGCAAATACACAGGTTGCTTCTACTTCAATCAATCAACGCAACAGACTAATTCAATACGAAACAAAAGAAGCGGAACAGCAAAAGCAATCACAATCAACCAATTCAATAATTATTAAAGAAAACATCGAAGAAGTCCGAACTGAGGAAAAAGAAGATGTTGCAAAAAATACTACGATTTTTGCACGTATGACTAAAGAACAAGCGGAAGACTCCGGCGTATTAGATTTATTTAATAAATTTAATACAGATGGTGACGGAAAGATTTCCGATAAAGAATATGCACGCTACCGGGCAAGTAAATACACCGGTGAAGGCGGAGAATTCAGTCTTGATAATGAAGAATTTTTAAATTCGTCCGCAAAAAAGCAGTTCCCTAGAATGCTTGAAGCATCATTTAAAGAACTGGGTATAAAGGACGAAGTTGTTGAATACATTAAAAAATTAAAAACCGGAGACAAGAAAGATCCTGAAGTTCTTTTAAAAGAAGTGTTCGGAATTGATGTATCACAATGTAAGACCGAAGAAGAAAAATTAAAACTATTTCAGGATGCAATAACTAAAAGGTATGCATTTAATAAAGATGATAAAGATTCATTATATGCAAGACATTATGAACGTATAAAATCCGGCGAATACACTGTTGAAGAACAAGAACTTCACGGAGAATTAACGGATGAGCAAATTGCATACTATGCAGAATTAGCAACACGCCGTGATGCAATGGTTGAATTGGCCGGATATTTTGCTGAATCTAATCAGACCGGTCAAGAGATGCTTGTAAAAAGTATCGGAAGTTTAGATAAAGTTGTTCAAACAGGTATTATAGGTGCTGCAATTTATTCAGCAGATGATAAAGAAACAAGACATAATTATGCAAAATTAATTGCAAATCAAGATTTGAACCTGACAGCATCCAGTCAAATGCTGTTACAATGTGCTACACTTGCATTTGACAGTAATTTGACAATGGGCGAGATGATGGAACTTGTCTCAAAAAGAAACAATTTTGATTCAGCAAGAGCCCAAACAATGATGTTTAAAGAAACCGACAATGTTGAACGGGCAAAAGTATCTGCAGGATTAATTACACAAGCGCAGTATGATCAAAATTATGCAACTGTTTATGCAGGATCTGCCTACAAGCTTGAAGAAGCATCAGATGCGTATAAGTATGTACTGGATAACGCAAATGATAATAACCGTGCGGGTGCTATGAATACTCTTGCATCAAATGCTTATAAGATTGAAGATGCTTCTCAGCGAAACGGTGCAATTAATAATATTAAGAGTTCAGAATACTATAATACCGATGTTATGAATGCTCTTGATAAAGCTTATGTAGATTCAATATCCGGAAATTCCGGCAGCAGTAACGGTATTGCGGCTGTATCTAATCCTATAGATAACAGTTTTAATATGTTATCAAATGATTTTATTGACCGTACTAATACTGTAATTGAAAACGGTAAGGAAGCTGATATTTCAAGATACGTTAGAGCTGAAATGAAAGATATTGACAGCCCGAGCGGAACGACCCCTAAAAAACGTAAATTAAGTTTGCAGCAAGGTATGTATATATTAAGCAAGCTTATATCGCAAGGTAAAATTCAAAATAGTGCTTATGAAAGTTTTGTTATCAACAAATTAAGTGCATTACCGCCTCAAACACTGGTCAATATGTATTTAGGTGCTAATCAAAAAGTTCAGTCATATTTTGATAAAAATCACCTTGTAAGTCCGCTGTGGCTTGCGATGAATGCTTCTGATTCAGCAATTAAAAATATGAATGAATCAATGCAAGAAAAAGTTAATTTACTGCGGGGCGAGGAAACAACTAAACAGCTTACTTAATAAAGCCTTCGTCAAAATAGCCTGAACGGTTGTATTCAAATCCTTTAAGTTCTCCTTTTCGGTTATACTTAGGTTCAAAAATTACACCAAATGCCTGACGTTTACCGTCTTTATATATTCCATGTTCATTGGCAAATTTTATTGCATTACGGTTATAACGTTGTATAGCATCAGCGGTTTCAAATGATTTGGTACTGCCAGTTCTTTCTCTGGAAAGAGCTTTTGCTTGACCAATTCTTTTCCCCCATTCGTCAACAACTTTAACATCTTTTCCGGTTATTATGTTTACATATCCTTTAACCTTGTTATATACAGAGCGGACTTTAGGAATAAAACAATAATCTCGGTCCCCAATATATTGTCTTTTGTCGTATTTAAAAGTATCAACAAGTTCTTTATTTTTTGATTTCAAATTTTTTGCGCCGTTAAGCTGCCGGACAAGATATCTCTCACAAGTTCGCATGTTTTTATCCGAAATTATTCTTTTTCCGTCAGGTGTAAAAAAATAAACATGTGTTGCGGCACCAAAATGGATATTATTACTATTTTTCATTATGACCGGTTTCCCATCTGTGGTCTAAGTGCGCTTTTGAATCGTTTGCGGATAATTTTGCTTTAATCATATTATAGGCAAGAACAACCGTTCCAACTGTTCCAGCAAGAATTTTTCCTTTAGTAGAAAGTGTTTTCGGTGCTTTCTTTGCAATATTCTTAACAGCATTTCCTGCTAATACTACACTCCCAGCTGCAGCACCATATAATAAGCCTTTTACGGTACCGCCAATCATATACCCTGCATCAATAAAGAATTTTCTTACGTTAATAAATCCGTCTTTTACCCGTGTGAAAAATCCACTTTTTTCTTTTGGTTTTTCAAATTTATCTTCAATAGGTTTTCCGCATTGAGGGCAGATACGATGTTCACATTGACAAGTGTCCATATTCTTTGGTTCAGCTTTAAACGCTACAACTGATGGAGAAAAACCTACTGTCATATTAAACCAACCTTTCACACAATCTACATCTATTTTAATACATGTAAACGAATATTTTTGCTACTTTCAGCCATATTTTTAACAAAATTTTACATATTTTTGAGGAGTTTTTTTCAGTATGGTAAAATACTTTCATAGTGTATACAGTTGTGGGAGAATTTTAAATGAACAGTACTGTTATAGTCGGAAGAGCCGGACAAGATGCAGAAATTAAATACTTTGAATCCGGGAAAATAAGAACAACATTTTCGCTTGCAGTAAATCGTTGGGACAGCAAAACTAAATCTGAAGTTACCGATTGGTTTAACATTGACGTTTGGGATAAGCAGGCCGAATTTGCGGGTGAGTATATAAAAAAAGGACGTCTTGTTGCTGTTGACGGCAGAATTCAGACTAACAAATGGAAAGATGCATCAGGTGAAGAAAGAGAAAGATTTTTAGTTGTTGCAAATAACGTCAGATTACTAGGTTCAAAACGGGATGCTGAATAATGATTTTTTCTAACCAGATTGGGATTATTGCAGACGATTTAACAGGTGCAAACGATACTGCACTACAGTTTCAAAAACGCGGTGTAAATACAAACATTATTCTTGATTATAATGAGATAACTCAAACCTCTACAGAAATGGGTGTTTGGGCTGCATCAACAGAATCAAGAAATATTGATGTCGAAACAGCGTGCCAAAGAGTTGAGGAAGCGGTTCATGCAATTTCAACTTCTTTGAACATAGAGCATTTCTATAAAAAAATAGATTCTACCATGCGTGGTAATATTGGACCTGAAACTTTAAAAATGATTGAAGTTTTAGAGATGGATGCCGCTGTACTAATCCCTGCATTCCCATCAGAGGGGCGTATTACTGTCGGCGGATATCATCTTTTAAAAGGTATCCCTATAGGCAGAACCGAATATGCTCAAGATCCGCATAATCCTATTCTTGAATCTCATGTTCCGACAATTCTAAAGAACCAGTTAAAAGAAAAAGAAGATTTGGTTGCACATATCGAATTAAAAACAATTATGAACGGTGCCGGCCCGATATTAATGAAAATGAATGATTTAATAAAATCCGGTAAAAAACTTATTGTTGCTGATGCTGCATCAATTGTTGATATAGAACAAATTATACTTGCAGTTAATAAATCAGGATTCAATATTCTTCCGGCAGGAACTGCGGCTGCTGCATCAGTATTATCCGCAATTTGGCTTCCGGATGAAACAAATTATGTTCCGCGTTCGCTTCCAAAACTCCCTAAACTTATTGTTTCAGGCAGCGCAACAGGTATTAACAGCAATCAGATTGAAAAGCTCAAAAACAGTGATGATTCAGATAATATATATGAAATTGCGCTTACCGAAAAGAATATTCTTGAAGGTGTTCAGCAGCCAATGGTTGATAATATTGTAAACTGTTTGGGACAAGAAAATACTGTATTGGTTCATTCTTCATATCTTGTAGATAATTTTGACGGATTTTCGGATGATTCTTTGAATGCAGAACTTACCAGAACAAAATTTGCTGGGAAAATAACAGACTTTTTGGCAGAACTTACAAAACGTGTTCTTGACGAAAAAAATGTACTGCTTGTTGCACTTGGCGGTGAAACATCATATAAATGCTGCCGTGCAATTAATGCTCTAGAACTCTCGCTTATTGATGAAGTGCTTCCTGCAATACCTCTCTGTATTGACAGAAAAGACCAATTAATTATTACAAAATCCGGAAATCTCGGTAACTCTGTTACATTAATCGATATCATTAAATACATTAATCGCCATGAACAATTATAAAACTAAAATTGCTATAACAACCGGAGATTACAACGGTATTGGTGCGGAAATTACCGTAAAAGCACTTAACGAATTAGATTTACCGTCAAGTGAAGTTGTAATAATTTCTAATCCTCAATTATTAAATGGTCTTAAAAATAATTATGAAATAATATCTTTACCTGTTGATACTGTTGAATATGGTAAATTGTCTAAACAATCAGGAGAATTTTGTTTTCAGTCGTTAAAAACAGCCTGCGAAATATCTCCAAGAGCAATTGTAACAGCTCCTGTATCAAAAGAAGCATTGCACCTTGCCGGACATAAATTCAACGGGCAGACAGAGGTTTTGGAACATTTTCTTGCAGGAAACGGTGAAAAAGCAGAAATGCTTTTTATATCGGATTATTTTGATGTATTTCTTCTTACAAGACACTGTCCGCTCAAAGAAATTAAGATTTCAAAAGATATGATTATAGATAAAGTTATCCGTCTAAACAAATTTTATAACACCAATACTAAGTACGCTCTTTGTTCTCTGAATCCGCATGCAGGAGAGGACGGGATTTTAGGCAGAGAAGAAATTGAAATAATCATACCGGCCGTTGAAGAGTTAAGAAAAATGGGAATTGATATTACAAATCCGCTTCCTTCGGATACACTATTTGTTGATGCCGTTCAAAATTCAATACACAGCAAGAAAGCACCATTTGACTGTTATATTGCAATGTATCATGATCAGGGGCTTATTCCGATAAAGTCTGCTGCACCTTATACGACAGTCAATACAACAATTGGACTTCCTATTATAAGGACATCACCTTCCCATGGTACGGCATTTAATATTGCAGGGAAAAATATTGCGGATTATCAATCAATGATGGCGGCAATTAAGACCGCGTATAAGTTAACAAAACATCCGGAGACAATTTCTTTATAGATTCAAGGCTGAATTCCTTCGCAAATTTTATCAGTGAAACGGAATCTCCGTTGAATGCGGATTTGCCGTTATTATCATTAAGTATTTTCGGTGCTGTAAAATGGTATATTTTATCAACAAGTTCTTCTTTTATGAATGTTCCTGACAAAATACCGCCTGCTTCTACAAAAACTGACATGATATTTCTTTTATAGAGTTCATCAAGTATAAATTTAAGTGACAAATCTTTATTCGAAATAAATTCAATTTGAGGCACCTCTGGACACTCTGAAATCGATTTCTGTGTAAAAAGGTATATTTTACCCTGTTTAAATATTTCTGACGAATAATCACAGCGGAGGTGGCTGTCAATGATTATTTTATTTTTATGTACCATTTTAGGATTATCTGCAATTACGGTGGAAGATGATGTAAGAATCGCATCGTACTGTTTTCTTAATTTATACGAATATTTTCTAGCCTTTTCTGAAGTAATCCATTTTGAATCACCGGTTGATGATGCTATTTTTCCGTCAATTGTTGTTGCCGTTTTTAGTGCTACAAATGTGCGTTTCTCATTTATATTTGTAAAAAAGACTTCGTTAAGTTTATGCCCTTCTCTTTCAAGGATTCTTTGAATAACTTCAATTCCTGCATCTTCTAATTTTTTAATTCCGCCTGCAGCTCTAGGGTTCGTATCGCGTGATGAAATAACAACACGCTTAATCCCGTATTCAATTATTATATCTGTGCAAGGCGGAGTTTTACCGTAGTGATTGCATGGTTCCAGGTTTACAATCAGGGTCCCGTCTTTCGCGGAATTTTTATCAAGTTTTAAAAGAGCATCCCTTTCTGCGTGGTTTTCTCCGTATTTTTTGTGATAACCGGTTGATATAATATTCCCTTCTCTATCAAGAACAACACAGCCTACAAGAGGGTTTGGCGATGTATTACCAATTCCTTCCCGGGCAAGTTTAAAGCATGTTTTCATATATTTTTCATATTCGTTCATATTTGTATTTTAACTTAAAAAATGTTAATATAATAGCAAAAAAGGGGCAGATATGAAATTAACATACTTAGGTCATAGTGCATTTGAAATTAAAACAGACAAAGCTCAGATACTGATTGATCCGTATCTGGTCTGCAAGCCGAATTATGACAGAAGAAACGTTACCGATATATTTGTAACCCACGGACACGGCGATCATTTGGGCAGTGCAATGGATATTTCAAGGCAGAGCGGGGCTGTAATCAATGCTGTTTATGAACTGGCTAATTATTGTTCTTCAAATAAATCACGCGCAAACGGTTATGGCTTAGGTGCCTGGATTAAATTTCCGTTCGGACGTGCTATATTTTTACCTGCTTTTCATTCAAGTTCTTCTCCTGACGGTATTTATACCGGTTGTCCTGCAGGGATTTTGTTTGAAATAGAAGGAAAAAGAATTTTTCATGCCGGTGATACCTGCTTAAATTCGGAAATGAAGGTTTTGAAGGAAGTATTCAGACCAGATGTTGCAATTCTGCCTATCGGCGGAACATTTACCATGGATGTTGAACAAGCAGCCATTGCTGCACAATGGATAGGTGCAAGCAAGGTTATACCAATGCATTACAATACATTTGATGCTATTGCAGCTGATGTATCAAAATTTGTTGAATCTATAAAAGAACAAGGCAAAGAACCTATTGTTATGCCTGTTGGAGAATGTATCGAGATTTAATCCTAATCTAAATGAATGAAATTCCCCTAATATTATTAAAAAAATGTGGATTTTTTCCGTATTGTCATTATATATAGTAGTAAGAACTATAAGGAAGCAAGAAAATGACACTAGGGGTTTATTCTAACAATTACATTCCACGAGAAAAGTATGCGATAAAAGATAATACTGCTAATACTCATACTGATGCAGACGGTCATAGTTCATTTTTAGAAGAATTTGTTCAAGATGAAGCTGCCGAAAAACGTTTAAAAACAGCTCTTGAGCGGGAAGAAAAACAGGTTGAGGATATCCCTGTTGAATATACTATTCCATCACATTCAAAAATTAGCGACTATATTGATAACTATCTTTTGATAAATGCGGAACAGGTTGCCTGTACAAATATGACGCAACACTTAATTAAGAGTGATGAGTTGAAAGAAACTTTAGGATTTTTAAATACACAGGCAGCAAAAACAATGTTTGAAGGTAAAAAACGGCCGAATTTTGCAGAAACAAAACGTATTCCGCAGTTTAAGACAAGCATGCTTACCTCAAGACCTGTCCATTCAAATAATTTCTTTAGCACAGGGATAGACGGCAGTACAAATAATTTCTTTATGACAGGCAAGTAGATGAAGCTAGAACTTGACGGTTATGCTTTGGGACTGAATTCACTTTCTAATACCGGTGAGATTATTGATTATGCAAAAGATATTGGAATCTCCTCAATTGTATCATCTCCATTATATCTTGAAACTGAATCAGTTTTGGGGCGGTTGAATCTGGAAGATTTTGATGTTTTAACAAAAACAGTCAAAATAGATTATACTTTATCTAGAGAGGAAAATTTCGAGAATTTCCGTGATAGCTTTTATAAAACCCAAAGAAATCTCGGGTATATAGAGTTGTATGGACTAATGTTTTCTTCCGCGCAAGATTTGCTATCTCAACAGGGGCTTGCTCTTTGGGATTTAGTTAATGATTTTAAAGACAAAGAATATGTTTATAAACTAGGTACGGTTGTTTCTAATCCGCAGGAATTGTTTGATATTATTGATACAATAGATATTGATATTGTAGAAATTCCGCTGAACCTTTTAGACCAAAGATTTGTCGGCATACTCCCCGAATTAAAACAAAAAAGGATAGAAATTCATACAAGAGGTACTTTTTTGAATGGTTTAATCTTTATGAACAGCTATCAAATTCCGGAGTGTTTAAGAGAGATAGCACCTGTTATAGATACCATACCGGAGCCCAAAGCCGCTTATGCTGTTTCTTTTCCGAAACTGATTAAGGAAATTGACAAAATAACCATAGGGGTTAGGAATAAAAGGGAATTAGAAGAAATATTCAGCATGTATAATTTTGATGTAGAAACAGTTGATTATTCTGTATTTAAGGTCGATAAACCGGAATTTATAAAGACTTCTTTGTTTAATTAAATTTGTAAATATATGTGAATATATTTATAAAAAAGGTTTATCTTAAAATATATTCCTGTTATCATGTTCAGGACAGAAGAGTCAACCAATAAATAATCATCTCATTGGTATTAAAAGGAGTGTTTGTTATGGTAAAAGCAATAGGGAGTTATTACTCTCCTGAATATAAAGTTCAGACAATACGTGAACGTACTATTGATGACGGTAAAAAAGGACTTGCAGTAGGTGCTGTCTTTGGTGCTATAGAAGGTTATACACGTAAAAGCTGGTTAACAAAAGGAGAACCAAGCGATAAATTTGTTAAAACGGTTAGTTTTAATATGTCTAAACAACTTCCGCCTCAAGAACATAATGAATTTGAAAAAGTTCGTAATTTTTTCAAAGCACTTGTCGATTACAAGTCAGAATTACCGGAATTACGAACAAGAATTGAAGAAAGTAAAGAATTGACTAATGCAGTAGACAAAAAAGAAGGCGAAACTGTTAAAGATGCATTAGACAGAATTTTCTCTCAGGATAAAACAAAAGTAAAACACGATTTGCGTAATATGCAAGATAGAACTGTTGTTGATAAAAAAGTTGACTTACTGGCTGCCAAAAAACTTATTAATGCAAACTTTGATAAAAAGTCAGGTTCTCTAAAAAAAGCAGCTGATACTTCAAATGAAATGTTTGCAGTTCTTAAAAAATCGACAAGAGCAATAAAATTCACTACAGCTGTTTCACATACTATGGCAGCAGCTGTTGTTGCAGGTACAGCAGGACTTTTAATCGGCACCCGTCATATGGGCAAAGAATAAATTTGAAATAGAAATAGAACTGGTAATATATAACAAAAACCTTTCTTTATATAGAGAGAGGTTTTCGTTTTACATTTACTCCTAGCCGAATAACTTAAATGTGCGGTCAACATTGTCTTTGGCAACTGTTTTTAGAGTATCAATTTCTGTTTTGATTGCGTTACGTTCATTTTCAAGATGCGCAAGTTCAACATCATAACGTTTATCTTTGCTGTCAATTTTGCGCATATCAGCTTCATATTCTGCTTCTGCTTTCTTTAATTCTACTTCGTCTGATACTTCTTGAAGTAGTACATTTGTTGCTACATTTGTTTCAAACGGTTTTTGTGTTGTTCTATCAAGCTGACTAAAAATTGCGGTTCCTGAATTTACCATATTGGAAAGCCATTCGGTTGATGCGGCTTGTTCATCTTCTACTATTATATATCCGCCTTTTATCATTTCATAGAAATTCAATGCTTCATTAATATCCGGATCCGTTCTGTCCCAGCCTGTTGTTTGACCTTGATTTTGGTCTGTTAATGTTACTTTATATGTTGTTGTAGTATCGTTATAAATCTTTTTGTCTGCAGGGATTGTATAAGAACTGTTTGAATTTATAGCTGTATATATTTTTTCCAGTTCATTCTTATCTCCTGACAAAATTATATTATTCAATTCTGCAAGTGCAAGTTTCCCTGCATCAGTATTAGTGTTGAACTTAGACGCTACCCAGGTTTGTATTTTAGCAACATCTGAGGTGTATTTTAATTCTGAATGACCGTTACCTTTTAATGCTGTATAAAGGTTGTTTGCAATATCTTCTGCAGAACCGATTGTCAGGCTTGTAGTTTTTTGGGCTTGTGTTGTTGAATTATCTGCATAGCCTGTATATTCATAATCTTTTGTTGTTTTGTAATTATTTTGATATTGTGCTGTTGCATTTAATGAGTTATTAGTAATATCACTAATAATTGAACTTACAACTCCTGCATCTGTATTATTGGTTAAATATCCATTTAAAAAATCATTGATACTTGCAAGTTTAAGTGCATCTTCAACTAATACACCTCCGGAGTATCTTGTATCTTCTTTGTAGAATTGATTTAACCAGGTATCTAATTTCGCTTCAAAATCCGCAGGAACTGTTTGTCCTGATTTATTTACAGCAAGTAAAATATTTGATTTAATACTGGTTTTAGAAGGCATTGTAATGTTTGTTGTTGTTACGATTTTGGTTGCACCTTGCGTTAATGAATCATCATTACCGTTGCTGGTCATATTATTTGCGCCTGAACCAACCGGATTAAGTCCTGATGCCCCGCTGTATTGTGATCCGATAACAACTGCTGTACATCCGCTGTCAATTTGTCCTAAAAAAGCACCTTTGTTTGATTTTGGACTTGTAACTCCCGAGGTTGTTGCACATTGGAATATAAAACCCGATCCATTTGATGTTTCGTGACCTATAAAACCGCCAACATATCCGGAAGTCGCAGATACATCTCCTGTAGATATACAATGTTGAACTGTACCATTTGTATCATGACCAATAAATCCGCCAACACAATTACCGTTTGCAGTTACATTTACATTTGAAGTAGATGATGTTACTGCACCGCCGACATTATGTCCAATAAGACCGCCTGCCCAGTTTCCGGACTTAATATTTCCGCTTGAATAGCAGTTATTTACGTATCCTCCGGTATTTTTACCTATTAAAGCACCTGTTTCATTTGATGTTTTTGTAATATTAACATTTTGTACAACAACATTTTTTATAACACCATACGTTGCACTTATTGTAGAACCTTTATTATTATCATTTGTTGCTTTTGCATCACCTTTAACATATCCGAATAATCCGCCGCCACCGGTTAAATTAGATATTGTATAACCATTGCCGTCAAAATTACCTTGGAATGCTAAAGCTTCTGTTTTACCAATACTTGTCCAAGTTTCTCCGGTTAAATCAATATCGCCTCCTAAAATGAAATTTACACCTTTAGTGCTTACTCCCTTATTAGTAAGAGTTTGTAAAGCTATTAAATCTTCTTTGGTATTTATCACGTATGTTTTATTCGTGTCAAAACTTGATACAGTTGATACTGCAATTGCATCCGCAGGTATCGGTTTTGATGTAACTGTTTGATATCCCCAATCTGTATTGAAGTTTGGTACTTCTCTTTGAGTTTGTGTTCCCTTGACTGTTGCAACCGCTGTGTAATTATCAATCGTGTTGCCGTTAGATACTGTATCAAATCCAAGAATTGTTGTTGTATAACCTAATCTATCCATAAATTCAATTTCTGTACCAACATTTCCGTCAGCAGGCAGTTTAAACTTGTCTGCATTCATTCTTGAAACATATATCTTGTCAGTGTAAGTATCTTTCAAGAAAATAGTACCAGCTAAATTATCATCCCCCGCATTACCTTCTAAAACTAATAAATTTGCATCGACAAATTCTGCAGATCCGTCTGCACCAATTGTCATCCCTTGAATTTTGGTTCTATTTAAAGCGTCTTCATATTTTCTATACACGTGAGCTGACTCATTAGCCATTTGAAGCTTTTGTGCTTCCAGCTTTTGAGCCTTGTACTCTATGTCATGCATCCTGCTGGTTAAGGATAGCAATCGTGCTTGTGAAGACGACATTCCCATGGATTTCACCTTAATCTTTGTCCCTATACCATGGTTTACGGCATACCTCCCTTAAAACTTTAATTTTAGCCTGTTTTTCATGCTAAATTATTTACAATAGTTAACAAATGTAGTATTATAAATAAGTATGGATGATCAGTCAAATTTATTTACGGATATAAAAGAAAAATTAATTGCTCAAAATCGTCCGCAGGAAGATATTGACCAGATAGAAAAAGCCTTTGAATTTGCAAAAAAACTACACGAAGGACAGTATCGTGTGTCAGAAGAACCATACATCATCCACCCTGTTGAAGTAGTAAAAATTCTTTTAGACTTAAAAGCTGATACCCATACTTTAATGGCAGGTTTTCTTCACGATATTCTTGAAGATACAGATACCAAACCGGAAGAAATCAAAGAACTTTTTGGTGACGATGTTTTGAACCTTGTCCAAGGTGTTACCAAGCTTGGTAAACTCCAGTTTAAATCAAAAGAAGAACGTCAGGCAGAAAATTTTCGCAGATTATTTATAGCAATGGCAAGCGATTTCAGAATCATATTTTTAAAGCTTGCTGACAGATTACATAACATGCGGACACTTAACTTTATGGCGGCGGCAAAACAGCAGAGAATAGCGCAAGAAACGCTGGATATTTTTGCTCCGCTTGCTAACCGTTTAGGGGTTGGTAAAATTAAGGCTGAATTGGAAGATTTGTCACTAAAATATCTGCATCCAGATAAATACTATGAAATCGCAAAACTTGTTTCTCAAAAAAAAGCGGAGCGTGATTCAACGGTTCAGCTTCTTATTGATAAAATTAAGCAAGACGTAAAAAAATTCGGAATAAAGGCAGAAATAACGGGGCGTGCAAAACATTATTACAGTATCTACAATAAAATGAAACGTCAAAATGTAACATTTCATGACTTGTATGATATAACAGCAGTACGAGTTATTGTTGATACTGAAAAAGAATGTTATGAAGTGTTAGGCTTGATTCATTCTCAATTTAAACCAATTCCGGGGCGTTTTAAAGATTATATTGCGATGCCTAAAGGAAACATGTATCAATCACTTCATACGTCTGTAATCGGGCCGCGCCAAAAACCGCTGGAGGTTCAGATTAGAACCTGGAAAATGCATGAAGTTGCTGAATACGGGGTTGCTGCACATTGGCGGTACAAAGAAAAAGGATCTCAAAAAGCAAATTCGGAAACGGATAAACAATTCTCCTGGATGCGCAAACTCATTGAATATAACAAGGATACAAAAGATGCTGAAGACTATGTAAATTCTGTAAAACTGGATTTGTTTTCGGATCAGGTATTTGCATTCACTCCAAACGGTGATGTCATTGATTTACCGGTTAATGCAACACCTGTAGATTTTGCATACAGAATTCACTCTGATGTCGGACACAGGACTGTTGGTGCGCTTATAAACGGTAGAATTGCACAGCTTGATACTAAACTTAAAAACGGAGATATTATTGAAATCTTAACATCAAAAGTTCAGGCTCCAAAATTAGGATGGCTTAATTTTGTCGTTACTAAACAAGCATCTTCTAAAATTCGACAATGGTTCAAGAAAAATAAACGTGAAGACCATATAGAACTGGGAAAATCGACTCTTGAACATGAAATGACAAAACAAGTATTTGATGAAAACATGAAAAACGGCGAACTAGAAAAAGTCGCCAAACAAATGAACTATATTTCAACGGATGATTTGTTTGCAGCTCTCGGATACGGCGAAACGACCGTTAATAAGATTATTAATAAACTTAAAAAACCGACAAAACCTAAAGAACCGGTATTAGGTCGGGAACATAAAGCCTCTAAAAAGGATGTTATTGGTTTAGAAGGGCTTTTATATTCGTTTGCCCGCTGCTGTTCTCCAATTCCGGGGGAACCTATTGTTGGGGTTGTTACACGCTCAAAAGGAGTAACAATACACCGCTTAGACTGTAAAACCCTAGATAACATAGAACCGGAGCGGCTTTTAGACATACACTGGTCCGGAAATAATACTGACAAGACTTATACAACAAGCATACGTATTGAAACTGCAGAAAAACACGGGCTTTTGAAGGATATAATTGCTGCTGTATCAGATAACAATACAAATATTGTATTTGCAAACGCAAAGGCTAAGAATAACAAGCTTGGTGTAATTGAATTAGGGATTGAACTTGATAATATTGAAACTCTTAAAAAAGTTATGACTGCAATACAAAATCTGCCTGACGTATATAGTGTAAAACGTGTACAAACTGCTTTTTCACAGGCGCCTCAACAATTTTCTAAAAAAAATGTTTCTAAAAAGAAAACAAAACAAGAAAGAAAATCCAACTAATTAGAGATAGGTTGTATCGATATATACTAATAATATTTTAAAATGTTCGTTTCGGTATATACAAATAATATTATGTTAAATACTCTATTCGATATATACTGATAATATTTAACAAAATAATTACAAATTGAGTAATTCAGTACAAATTGATAAAATTATAGAATGGATGAATTCAAACCATATATTACAGGTGATGGTTCGGTTGGACTTTACAGTGATGAATTTCAAGATATTTATCACTCCGGATATGGTGCATTATCAGAAGCTTATGAAAAATTTGTATTTCCGATTGAAATAAACAAAGATAATTTGAATGTACTCGACGTTTGTTTCGGACTTGGCTATAATTCAAAAGCTTTTTTGAACCAGTATGGTAAAAACAGAAAAATAAATTTCGATTGTCTTGATATTAATAAGAGTTTATTTTTATTGTCACCTTTTATAAAAACGAATCATAAATTTAGTGATTATTTCAGAAGAAAACAAAAAACCGATTCAAAGTATGTAAGACTTGGCAAATATAAAAAATATAAAATTAATAGTTGGGTTAATTATATATTAATTAAATACCTTTACAAAGAATTTAATGAGCTTTTTTCAAAAAAATACCCTCTTGAAACCAGATTTCGGAAATTTATTGACCCAAATATTAGCCATTTTAACGAACGTTTTCGAGTTTGGGGATATAAATACATCCTAAATGAGAATAAATCGACCTATTTACATAATATAGATTATTGGTATTTATCGAAACGATATAAATACCTGTTTGAAGATAATATTAAATTTAAATTCTATGTTGCAGATGCCAGAGAAACTATTCAAACACTTAATAAAGAATATGACGTAATATTTCTTGATGCATTCACAACAAACAAATGTCCGCAGCTATGGTCACTTGATTTTATTAAAGAATTATATAAAAGAACTGCTGACGATGGTGTCTTAGTTACATATTCAAACTCGGTTTTAGTACGTAATACAATGGTTGAATCAGGATTTTTTACAGGTAAAATTATAAATGAGGATGATAAACAAATAGGAACTATATGTTCAAAGAGTAAATCTAAAATTAAACATCCGCTTAATGAATATGAGTTAGGTTTGCTAAAAACACGAGCAGGTATTCCTTATAGAGATGAAAATTTATCGCAATCAAGTTCTGTTATAATTCATAATAGAGAATTAGAAGTTCAAAATTCAAACTTAATATCCTCATCAAGGTACATTAAAAATAAAGGTGTTTTAGAATGAAGTACGATGTAATTGTAGTAGGCGGAGGAACAGCAGGATGTGCATGTGCATATACGCTTGGTAAACTCGGACTCAAAACTTTGATTATAGAAAAAAACTCATACCTTGGCGGAACAATGACAGCAGGACTTGTTACACCGGCTATGAATACTGTTTCAAGCGATAATACGGATTTTTATAAAAAATTAGTTAAAAAGATGTCAGCTTTAGGCGGTCAGGTAACTTATTCTGATGGTAATAAGGGCTGGTTTAATCCCGAACTGCTTAAAATAGCGCTTGATGAAATGATGAGTAAAGCAAAAGTCGATATTCTTTTTGATTCTATTGTTGAAGATGTAATTTGTGACAAAAATCACATTAAAGCTGTCAAAATTAACTCTGAAATATTATCGGTATATATCGAAACGATTAATGTTATAGATGCAACAGGCGATTGTGATTTTTCAAAAAAAATTAACTGTAATTTTTTAAATAAAAAAGATGAATTCCAGCCGAATAATTTAAGATTTATCATGGGCGGAATAGATATAAAGAAATTTTCTGATTGGATAATGGAGTTTGATAAAGATAGAAATGTTACAACATCTTCCTGCATAGATGGACAAATACATTTGTCTACTGCATATACCTGGGATACTGATAAAAACTGGGCGTTAAGACCTTTCTTTGAAGATGCTGTAAAGAAAAAAGTATTAAAATACAAGGATACAAGCTATTTTCAGGTGTTTTCAATTCCTGGAATGCCGGATTCATTAGCATTTAATACTCCTCGTATAGTTTGTGACCCGGAAATTAATCCTTTAGACCCTATACAGAGGTCAAAAGCCCTACAATCAGGGCGTCAGAGCATATTAAGAATTGCTAATTTTTGCAAAATGTATCTCTTGGGGTTCGAAAATGCATATATTTCATCTATTGCAAACTCTTTAGGTGTAAGGGTTTCAAGAAGAATCAAAGGGAAATACATTTATACGATTGATGATTTGAGGAGCGGAAAAAAGTTTGAACATCCTTGTTTAACCTCGGATTACCCTGTTGATATACATTCTAATAAGAAAAACAGTTCCGTACTTGAGAAGAATTCTGTATATTCTTTGCCAATAGAGGCTTTAATGTCTGCAGACTACGAAAATCTTTATGTTATAGGACGATGTGTATCTGCTGATTTTGAGGCGCAAGCAGCGTTAAGAATTATACCTAGCTGTTTTTCTATGGGGGAAGGAATAGCAAAATATATTGCCTCACAGACTAATTTAAAGAAATAACTATCCGGAGTATACCATAATTGTACGATTAAATAGGAGATACAATATGGTAGAAGGATCAAGAACCGAACAAGAACTTTTGAACGCATTCGCAGGAGAATCACAGGCAAGAAACCGTTATACATTTTATGCCAAAGTTGCGAAAAAAGAGGGGTATGAACAAATATCTCAGATATTTTTAGATACTGCAGAAAATGAACGAGAGCATGCAAAACTATTTCTGGAATATATTCCATCGGGAATACGGGAAGTAAAGGCAAAATATCCGTTCTTTTTAGGTAATACAAAAGAAAATTTAAAAGCTGCTTTTGAAGGAGAGCGTGACGAGTGGGAAAATATTTATAAAAACTCTGCAGAAATAGCAAAATCAGAAGGTTATAAAGAAATAGCCGATTTATTTTCTCATATTATTGAAGTGGAAAAGCATCATTCACACAGATACTCAGAACTTTTAAAACTCATAGAAGAGGATGAAATATTCTCAAAAGAATCACAAACACAATGGATGTGCAGAAAATGCGGGTTTATAACAATTTCAAAATGCGCACCTAAAAAATGCCCTTTATGTGAGCACCCGCAAGGGTATTTTGAGGTTTTCTGCGAAAAGTTTTAGAAGGTAATACTATACACCTTTTGAGATAATTAATAAAAGATAAATCCCCACCCCAACCCTCCCCAATCCGGGGAGGGAGACTAACATAAATTGATTCCTGAGCCACCCCAACCCGTCTTGAATTTCTTCCACGCTCACAGAGTTTCGCTTATGGAGCTTTGCTCCTGACCGCTCAATCTGTTCGCTATCCGGAGGGGTAAAAGAAATGATAAAATTAATATTCCATATTTACCCCCCGTACAGAAATTCGCTCCCCAAGTCGGGGAGGGAGAATATTTACCACATCCTACTAACTATGGCTCATTGAAGAAAGTAGCTAAGCAGCTATGAAGTTAAGCTGTTAGGTGAAATTATTGTAATATTCGCAATCAGTCATCTTAGCTGCGTAGCTGCTTAATTACTCAGCTGCCTTTCTACTCACTCCTCACTAATCACTATTCACCCGCCTATTCACCCAGTCACTTAATCACTTAGTCACTTGATTTAATAAGATATAAAGATTATGTAAGGAAATCAAGTTTTTGTTATTTTTTACCTTATAATGATAATGTAAAAAACATTATAAATGAGGTTAAAGATATGCAAACAGTTACAGAAATTTTATCAAAGTTAAACGATTCAGACAAAAACGAAATTGAAAATATTTTAGTTAACATTGGTACACCTGCAGTTCCTGAATTAGTTAACCAATTACAAGTAGTAAGAGGGTTAAAAAGAGGTGTTGTAGCAATGACATTAATCAGAATCGGTTCTCCATCTGTTGAATATCTAAAAAAAGCAGCAAGCGCAAATAAGGATTTTGAATGGGTTGCTGAATACCTTATTTCTGAAATCAATTGTAAAAAAGCTGCATAAGCAGTTCTTATAATCAATCTAGAAAAAGACTTATGAATTAATTTTCATAAGTCTTTTTTTTACTAATAAAATGTAATTTTTATGATAATTTATTTTCTAATCCGGCTAATTCGCAAACTTGTTCAACCCATTGTCTTATAATTTCATCTTCATCAAGCTCATAGGATATTGGGGTACCAATTTTAACAGTCATATGTTTTTGGAACGGGCGTTTTGAATAGCCGTCAAATCCGCAGATACCCATCGGAACAATATCGAATTTGGCTTTCTTAGCAATTGCAACAAAACCTTTGTGTACGGTCGTTATTTCAGGATCCTTAGCTATTTTGCCTTGAGGGAAAATCCCGAGCGACCAGTTTGTTTTAAGTAAATCAAAAACTGTTTTAAACGTAGCAATTTCAGGAGTTTCTCTATTTACAGCAAAACCGCCTAAATTAATAACAAGGAAGCGAAGAAGTTTATTTTTATCTGTAAATAGTTCTTGTTTTGCCATGAATGCAATTTTTTGCCTTGCAGCCAGAGCCACAAAAGGCGGATCAAGATAAGAAACATGGTTTGGAGCATACAGATAACGTTTTTTTCTGTCTATATTTTTTTCTCCGACAATTTTTATGTCATATAATAAACGTCCTACAGGTAATACAACCGTAAAAAGGAAAAACATATAGAAAAACGATCGTAAAAAACCGTATTCCTCCGGATATCTTCTGTTATAATTTCTTTCTTCCATACTTCCACATTCCTTATAGTTTATTCTTCGCCAGGTATATACTTAAACCCGGTAAGTTCTTCAATCGACTTACCCCACTTTTGAACCATATCGTCAACATTATCGGAATATGGAATCATTTTCCCAATTCTTACGATAATTTTGCCTGTAAACGGCCAACGATGCACTTCTTGTGTACCGGTAATTCCAATAGGTAAAATTCCGCATTTTGTAGTTTTGGCTAATGATGCAAAACCTTTTTTGATATTACTTATTTCCCCCGGAGCCTGCCGTGTCCCTTGAGGGAACAGAGCAAGAACCCAGCCGGTAGATTTAATCGCTTTCACTGTTTTAATGGTTGAAACCCCTAATTTTTCTCTGTCGACTGCAAAAGCACCGAGCCAGTCAAGCCACCAGCGAAGGAAAATATTTTCAAACAGCTCTTTTTTGGCCATATAAGCAACCCCTTGAGGCATAATTCCGCATATCAAAGGCGGATCAAGAGTCGATAAATGGTTTGCTGCGATTATAAAATCACTGTGTTTAGGAATGTTCTCTTTGCCTTTTACTTCAAGGCGATACACAAGTTTATAACGTATCATGTACCCAATGCTGGTTACAAGATATAGAAATATTCTTCTCCATATATTATAAAAACTAGGATCCCTTAACGAAAATTTATTTGCTTTAGTTTTTTTTGTTTCTACTGACATTTGTGCCCCTTTAATATGATTTATTATACTACAAAAATTTTTTATCATATAATAAAGGTAACTGATAGATTATTGATTAATGGAGAAAGCTATGAATAAAATACCTACTTGCGAGTTAGAAAACGAGTTGTTTAAAAGTGTTTACGACAAAACACCAGATTATATAAAAAATAACAAATTAATGGATTTTGATAACGAAAACGAATTTACATTCACGCTGACGAAAGAGAATTTGTACCCTTATGATGCTGAAAAAAATCCGACAGGATTGAATCTTATTGAATGGTTTGCAAATTATTCAAAAGAAGCAAAAGTTTCAACCGCAGGTATAAGAGGACCACAGAATATTCTTTACCCGCAGGATACAAGATTCCCTATAAATTTAGTCGGAATTGTCCTTGCAACTCTTGCTAAGGCTCTTGTATTAAGAGAAAAATATCCTGACAAAAAGATTTTAAAACTTGCAGGAAGCGAAGTTAGATACAATTCAGATTTGTACCTTGATGCAATTGCAAGAATACAGGCTGCGCAGGGGATTAAAACCTTGACTCCGCAGGATAGAAAAACTATTCCAATCTGGCTTGCTTCATTTTTAGCCTTCAAACTTGATTTAGTCGGCGGAGAATATATAACATCAAGTCATGGGATTTCTGTTAAAACTGCTACAAAAGATTTAAACTCTCAAGGCAGTCAGTTTTTACCGGAAGAATCGCTTGAATTTGTCAGAAAAATCGAAGAAATATTTAAAGAAACAGAAGAAAAGGGCAGCTATACAATAAAAGTTTCTGCAAAAAACAATCCGTTAATTGATGAATATATTATGGCAAAACTCAATGATGGTATTGATTTGTACGTTGAATACCTAAAATCCGGGGTTGCAGAAAATCTTGACGATTTAAAGAGAATGAAGGGTAAAATTCTTATTGAGGCCGTCGGCGGCTGTGCATACAGAACCTTAAGCAGGGTTTTGGACAAACTAGATATAGATGAACATTTCGTTTGGAATAATACGGAAGAAGACCCGTTTTTCCATTCTATCGGCAAATACGACCATGACCCTAAAGGTAATAAAGCATTTTATGATTATTCGGTTGATGCAACGGTTGTTGCCGTAAAACCTGACGGTGAAACTTTCTTCCCTGTAATAAATACTTTGCATTATGAAAGAATACTTGACGATTGTCCGCTGGGAACTGCTGTTCTTATTACTGACCCTGACCATGACAGATTAACAATCTGCCAGATTGAAAGTGAAGGAAACATTGACACTCTTAAAGAAACCGGAATTTCTTATATAAAACTCGGAAACGACAGAGTGTTGACCGTATTTACCGCAAATCAGGCTTTTTTGATGTTAATGGACTTTAGAACCCGTCAATTAAAAGCACAGGGTAAATGGAAACATCATCCTAGATTTATGATTAAAACAACGGCATCAGCTCTTTCCTGGGATGAATGGGCAAAACATAACGGAGTTAAAGTTGTCAACGTACCTGTCGGATTTAAAGAAATTGCGAACATCATGAAAAAAGTTGAACTTAAACTCAAACTTTCGCCTTATGACAGTGTGACGGTTGATGATGTATTCGGTAATACTATTGATTTAGGAGTTAACCCTCGTTTAATATTTGCCGGCGAAGAATCCGGCGGCATGATTATGGGTGCTGAGGATATGGTTAAATCATTGACCGGCAGAGAAGCAATAGCAATGAGAGAAAAAAGTGCAACCGAGGCTATTATTGTTGCAGCATCTCTTCTGGCAAAACTTGAACAAGAAAATGAAACTCTTTCTCAATATCTGATTAAAGTCTTTGAAAACAACAATATCTCATCAAAATTCGATACAAGAGTTGATATTGCATATTACAACGAATCAGAGCCTGATATTGAAAAATTGAAACAATCAAAAGTTGAAGGCGAAAAATTGAGAACCAAAAACGATTTGTTCTACCTTTCACTTGCGATTGCAATAAGAGAAGGCAAGGCAGCTCTTGATGATGTAAAACGCGTTTTGAACAATGCGTTTGATTCATTAAACTTTGACAACCTGAAATCCGTAAAATTTGTCGGAGACGGTACTTATCTTGAATTTGCCGATAAGTATATCGAAATTCGTCCATCCGGTACTGATGCCAAAACAAAAGCATACGGCGGCGGGTTAGATTTGGATGAAATTACAAGATACGCAAGAATTCTGGGAAATTACCCGGGAGACAGAACGGAACTTCATAAACAATTGGTTCCGGAAGAATTTTACGAAAATTCTAAAGAAACTGCTTTGAATTATTATTTGAAATTTGTAGATAAAGATGCAAATAACGAAAAATTTGAAATTCCGGATTACAAAAAACTGGAGGTATTATGACAATAGCTATATATCCCGGAAGTTTTGACCCTATAACCAAAGGACATCTTGATGTATTGGAAACAGGGGCAAAGATTTTTGAAAAAGTCATAATCGTTGTTGCATTTAATTCGAATAAAACGTCTTTTTTGACAGTTGAAGAAAGAGTCAATCTGATAAAAGAAAGCGTTAAACACCTTGATAATGTAGAAGTTGATTCATTTAGCGGGTTAACTGTAGATTATGCACGCCAGAGAAACGCAACTATATTATTAAGAGGTTTGCGTGCGGTATCGGATTTTGAATACGAAATGCAGCTTTCGCAGACAAACAGTGCGTTATCGGAAGATATTAAGACCGTATTTTTAATCACAAAACCGGAATACAACTTTATATCATCCAGTACGGTTAAAGAAATATACCTGAATAACGGCGATATTTCAAAATTTGTACCGCAGGCGGTAAGTGATTATCTTAAGAATAAAAAATAAGAGCTTCTTTTTCAATAATGTTGACTTAGTAAAGCTAACCTACGAATCTATTTTTCAGTGATTAGTGAACAGTGAAAAGTGAGTAGATTTACAGTCGTCCTGAACAAATGTGAAGGAGGGGTAAATATAATAGGTTGAAATTCCGCTGCACAAATATTGAGATTCTTCGCTAACGCTCAGAATGACTGTAATTTCGTCGTCCTGAGGGTGAAACCCGAAGGACCGCATGGTCTAACACTTCCCAAATTCTTAGTCACTTGAAAAAAAAGTTATTCATCCTTATTAACACCAAAATAAACCTCTTTAAGCCGTTTTTTGCTTATATGGGTATAAAGCTGTGTGGTTGCGACATCACTATGCCCTAAAAGCTCTTGTACGACTCTTAAATCAGCACCGTTTTCCAACAGATGAGTTGCAAAACTATGCCTCAAAGTGTGTGGAGAAATATTTTTGTGAATCAATTCGCCTTGTGAATGAACAAGATTGTATATATCCTGCCTGTTTATTCCCCGTCCTTCTTCATTTATAAGAAATTTTTTAGTATTAAGTTTATATTTTGCTATTATAAAATCACGCTCGGGAAGGTACGTATTAATTTTTTCTTTTGCCTTATGCCCGATAGGAACAAGTCGTTCTTTGCTGCCTTTTCCTATACAAAGAATATAGCCGGATCGAAGATTTATATCTCCAAGATTCAGATTTGCAAGCTCCGATACACGAAATCCGCAGCTGTAAAGGAGTTCCAAAATAACAGCCTGCAACGTTGTCAAATTATTAGAAAGCATCTCTTCTATATCATTAATTGTCATAACTTTCGGTAAAAGTTTCGGGCGTTTGGGAATTTCAATTGTTAGAGCAGGGTTAGCCGTTGCATTACCCGTCATACATGCCCATTTGAAAAATGATTTTATCGAGGATATTTTTCTAGTGATAGAAGAAATAGCATATTTTTCTTCGCTTAATTTACGAATATAGGCCGTTATATCGTGGCGTGTAATATCATCAAGTGTCAGCATGTCAGATACAAATTCGAAAAAATACTCCAAATCACGCCTGTATGCCTCAATTGAGTTTTTTGATAATCCTTTTTCGAGTTCAATAAATTCAAGATAGATTGATAATAATTCAAACATACTTTTATATTAACATACTTTGTACTATAATTTTTTTAAATATAGGAGTTTTGACCGTGAATAAGAGATACCATTTCATAGCAATAGGCGGAGTCGGAATGAGCGGACTTGCAAAATACCTTTTACAGCAAGGATTTGAGGTTACCGGTTCTGATATATCTGAGAGTAAATACGTTCAGGAATTAAAAGAAATGGGAGCAAAGGTTTATATTGGGCATTCAAAAGAAAATGTACCTCAAGATGCCATTGTAGTAATAAGTTCTGCAATCAGAATGAACAATCCGGAGCTTGTAAGAGCAAGAGAATTAGGGTTAAAAGTTTACCACAGGTCTGATATGCTGGCAGAAATTTCACGTTCAGAAAAAACTTTTATAGGTTTTGCCGGTACTCACGGAAAAACAACAACAAGCGGGCTTGCTTCATACGTTTTGACAAAAGCAAATCTTCATCCTTCATACGTTGTCGGAGGTATTATCCCTGATATTCACACAAACGCAAACTACGACAAAGAAGGAAATATCTTTGTTGCAGAAATGGATGAAAGCGACGGAACACTTGTTAAATACCGTCCGGATATCGCAGTTATAAACAATCTTGAGGCAGACCACCTTGATTTCTATAAAAACGGTCTTGATTCTGTTATCGAAACCTTCCAAGAGTTTTTGGCAAATTTAAGAGATGATGCTAAAATTCTTATCAATAATGACAATAACGGAAATCTCAAACTTAAAGGGTACGATTTTGTTACATTCGGACTTGATGAGGCTGAATACATGGCCAAAAATATAAATTTTGCCAACGGCAGCACAACATTTGATGTTTATCATAACAGAGATTTACTTTTAGAAAATGTAAAAATCATACTTCCGGGTGAACATAACGTATATAACACACTTGCAGTTATTGCAGCCTGCAAAGAGGCAGGTGTAGATGTATCTCTTATCAAAGAAGATTTTGAGACATTTTCAGGCATGGGCAGACGTTTTCAAAAAATGCTGACTATTGACGGAATACCGGTTTATGATGATTATGCTCACCATCCGACCGAGATTCGTGCAACACTTTCCGCAATGCGTTCTTATACCCAGAGAAATGTAGTTGCAGTGTTCCAGCCGCACAGGTATACACGTTTTCAGTCTTTGTGGGAAGATTTTAAATCTGCATTGTCTTCTGCAGACAGAATTATTGTAACGGACGTGTATGCTGCATCAGAGGACCCGATAGAAGGTATTGATTCAGAAAAATTTGCATCAGAATTAAAGAGTGCAGAATATATTAAAGGCTCAATACAAGAGGTTGCAGAAACACTTTTACCAACACTAAAATCTGACGATATCGTAATCGGACTTGGTGCAGGTACTATTACTAATCTGGCAAAATGCCTTAAAAAAGCAAGAGAGGAACACCAGTGGATATAGAATTCAAAGAAAATTATGAGATAAAAAATCTTACCAGTTTTAAAATCGGCGGAACGGTTAAAAAAATCTATTTCCCGAAAAATCAAACCGAATTTTTACATCTTATAAAAACCGAAAAAGATTATATCGTTCTCGGAAGCTGTTCTAACGTTTTGTTCTCATCTCAAGGGTATGACGGAATAATTATCTGTACAACAAAAATGAATCGCATGGAATTCAGAGGCACAAAAGTAATCGCAGAATGCGGAGTCAGAGGCCCTTTGTTATCACAAAAAGCACTTGATGCAGGACTTACCGGATTTGAGTTTATGATTGGATTCCCGGGTTCTGTAGGCGGGAATATATTTATGAATGCAGGAGCGCACAGCCAATCAATTTCGGATACTCTATCGCTTGCCTGTTTATATGACAAAGAAAAAGATGACATCGTATATTTAGATAACAGTATGATGGAATTCGGCTACCGTCATTCAATACTGCAGAGCGGAAGATATATTGCGCTGGGGGCAGAGTTTGAATTGAGAAAAGAAAACAAGAAAACAATAAAAGAATTGATGGACAGGAACCTTGAATTCAGAAAAAATATTCAGCCGCCATTGAACTATCCGAACGCAGGGAGCGTATTCAAAAACCCTGAACACGACTCAGCAGGCAGACTTTTAGATAAAGCCGGAGTAAAAGATTTTGATCTCCCTAGAGCTGCAGTTTGGCAAAAACACGCAAACTTTATTATCAATAAAGGGGATGCAACATCAGAAGATATTTTAGAATTAATGTATTTGATGTATAAAAAAGTTAAAAACACATACACGATAGAACTTGTTCCGGAAATAAGATTTATCGGAAAAATGAATAAACACGAGGAAGAAATATGTCAGGAATTGTACAAAAAGACGCAAAAATAGCCGTATTATGCGGAGGATTATCATCAGAAGCCGAAATTTCCAGACGTTCAGGCAAAAATTGCTATGATGCACTTCAAAGATTAGGCTATAAAAACTCAAAACTTGTTGAAGTAACAGAAAATATCGCAGAAGATTTAAAAGGGTTTGATTATGCCTATAATGCACTTCACGGGAAATACGGTGAAGATGGATGTATTCAAGGAGTTCTTGAATTTTTAAAAATCCCGTACACAGGCTGCGGTGTAATGTCAAGTGCGCTTTGCATGAACAAAGAATATACAAAAAAAGTTCTATCTTCTGCAGGACTTCCTCTGATAAAGTCAGTTTTGATAACCAAAGGTGACAATTTATATGAGAAGGTTAAAGAATTAAACTTTCCGATTATGGTAAAACCTGTATCAGAAGGTTCTAGCCTCGGAATGGCAAAAGTCAGTAACATTGATGAACTTGTAAAAGCAGTATTTGAAGCATCTAAATACAAGCAGGATATTATGCTCGAAGAATACCTTGAAGGAATTAGTGCGACTGTAGGTATACTTGAAAAAGACGGAGAAACTTTTGCAACAGAGATTCTGGAATTCAGACCTCATACGGAATGGTATGACTATGAGGCAAAATATACAAAAGGGATGACAGATTTTATTATTCCGGCAGAAATTTCGGATGATATGACTAAAAAAGTTAAAGAAGTTTCTATGCAGGCATTCAAAGTCTGCGGCTGTTCAGGTGTCAGCCGTGTTGATTTCTTGATTGCAAATGATACTCCTTATATACTTGAAGTTAATACAAGTCCCGGCATGACTGATACAAGTGATTTACCGGCTCAGGCTGCTGCAATGGGAATATCATACGATGAACTTGTTGAAATAATTCTACAAAGTGCAGGTCTTAACAAATAATGTCTGATGAAGAAATAAAAAAAATAAATAAATACAATATAAAAAGAAGGCTAAAGCAGTCTAAATTAAAGCGTAAAATACGACATACAGAACGCCGTATTAAAACTTTTCGGATATTATTAAGATTAGCACTTATCGCAGGGTTATTATACTTGTGTTACCACGTTATTTATATGAAAAGCTGGAGACTTCCTCAGGATACCTTCTCCAGAATAAATAATCCGTCTTTGAAGATTTCCAATAACAAAATTGTCCCGTCATATAAAATACTGGCGGCTATAAGACAGATTGAAATCCCTGATAAAGCAATATTTCTTATTAAAACCGATGATATAAGAAAAAGTATACTCAAAATTGAACCAATACAGGATGTTTACGTAAGACGTTTCTGGTATCCGGCAAGATTGGACATTATTATAAAAGAACGTGTTCCGTCTATTTTAATTGCACCTAACGAAAAAGTACAGCCTATCGCATATTTTACTAAAGACGGAAAACTTATAGGACATGAGTATATGCCGTTAAAGGCAAATTATAAAACTGTCAAAGTGCTTGCCTACGGGACTAAAGACGACGATTACAGGAAATGGGACAAACCGCAGCTTTTATTTATCCGCAAACTAGCCAAAACTGTTGAGTATTATGCGGATGAACCAATTGAATATATTGATTTAAGGACACCGGGCGATGTTTATGTTAAACTAAAATCGGTAATGCTGAGACTCGGGCCGGTCGATCAGGTTAATTTTGAAGATGCGGCAAAACGTCTTAACAGACTGCCGTCACTGTTACCGCAGGTAAAACTTCTGGATAAAAATATTAAATATCTGGATTTGAGATGGGATAAAGTAAATTACGTTAAATTAAACAGCTAAGATAAGGGAAATATAATGTTTGAATCGTTATCGGACAGATTGCAGAGTATTATTGCAAATACAGCAAGAGAAAAAGAACTGACACAAGAAAATATGAAAGATGCTCTGAGAGAAATCCGCAGAGCACTATTAGAAGCAGACGTTAACTTAAGAGTTGTAAAATCTTTCATATCAAGTATCAAAGACCGTGCAGAAGGTGAAAACGTACTCCAAGGTGTTAATCCTTCGCAGCAGCTTGTAAAAATCGTTAACGACGAACTTATAAACCTTTTAGGAAAAGATGTTGCCCCCCTAAACCTTCAAGGACATCCGAATATAATAATGATGCTGGGACTTCAAGGTTCAGGGAAAACTACCTCTTCTGCAAAACTTGCGGTTAAACTTAAACAAGAAGGCAGAAACCCGCTTCTTGTGGCGTGTGACGTTTATAGACCTGCAGCAATTACCCAGTTAAAAACTCTCGGCTCTCAAATTGATGTTCAGGTTTATACTGAGGACGGCAATACAAACGTTCAGGAGATTGTATCGCACGCAATAGATTATGCAAAAAATAACGGATTTAATACTTTAATTCTTGATACGGCAGGACGTTTGCAGATTGATACGGATATGATGGCAGAGCTGTTATTAATTGACAGAATCTTCAGCCCGCATGAAAAACTACTTGTAATCGATGCAATGACAGGGCAGGAAACAGTAAACGTTGCTGAAACATTTGATTCACAATTAAGTATTACAGGGCTTGTCTTGACAAAACTTGACGGGGACTCAAGAGGCGGTGCTGCATTATCTGTTGCGTACTGCACAGGAAAACCGATTAAACTAACGGGTACAGGTGAAAAACTCCACGCACTGGAAGATTTTTATCCTGAAAGAATGGCTACAAGAATACTCGGGATGGGGGATATCGTATCACTTGTTGAACGGGCTCAGGAAGTTTTTGACGAAAAAGAGGCAAGAGAATTAGAAAAGAAAATGGAAAAAGCGGAGTTTTCTTTCAACGATTTTCTAAAAATGCAAAAACAAATGAAAATGTTAGGCTCAATCGACCAAATTCTGGGGATGATTCCCGGCATGAATATATCAAAAGATGATAAAGAAAAAATTTCTCACGAAGGAGAAAAACAGTTTAAAAAGATAGAAGTTTTGATAAACAGTATGACTCCTCAAGAAAGAAACCATCCGGAATTATTAAATTCAAGCCGGAAACGGCGTATCGCAGCAGGAGCAGGAATTTCTATACACGATTTAAATCTTTTCATCAATCAGTTTGAACAAATGCGCAAGATGATGAAAGGTATGTCCGATATGAAAAAAAGCCTTGGGAAATTTAAAGGAATGAATCCGGCTTTAGGTATGAAAAAGATGATGCAGACAATGCGTAAATTCAAGTAAACTTTACATTTTCTTTACTTGTGTCATCACAATCAGGGGAATATAATTATAATAAATAAAAGTAATTAAATAAGGAAAGTTGAGTATGAGTAATCAAAAAGTGGCTGTAATCGGTTACGGAATGTGGGGGAAGAATGTTGTCCGTAACTTTTATAACTTAAACGTTTTACATACTGTTTGCGATTTGGATGCAGAAGTAAGAGCAAAAATAAAAGAACTTTATCCTGATATTAACGTAATATCCGATATGCAGGAGATTATTGACAACCCTGAAATTACAGGGGTTACAGTTGTTACACCAAGCCATACACATTACAACATCGTAAAAAAACTTCTTGAAGCAGGTAAAAATGTTTATGTTGAAAAACCTATTTCAACAGTTGCACAAGAAGCAAAAGACCTGATGGATCTGGCTAACGAAAAAGGGCTTGTACTTATGGTCGGACACCTTCTTTTATATCATCCTGCAGTTAACAGATTAAAAATGCTGATTGAAGCAGGCGAGTTGGGTGATATTGTTTATGCTCAATCTGACAGGCTAAACGTTAACTATTTCAAAAACGACAGAAGTGTAATGTGGGACTTGGCTCCGCACGACGTTTCAATGATATCTTATGTCACAGGTAAAAATCCGCTCAAAGTTATATCTGCAATAGGGTGTTCAACAGAAGATAATACAATAATGGATATAACTCATATCGGTATCGAGTTTGAAGACGGATTAATCGGATATATTTCAGACAGCTGGATTACGCCGCAAAAACGTGTAAATCTTCTTGTCAGAGGAACTAAAGCAACTGCAATTTTGGATGACACGGTTGCGGAAAACAAACTTAAACTCTATGATAACCAACCGGGAAGCCCTGTAAAAGATATTCCGCTTGATTATCTTGAAATAGAGCCGTTAAAACTTGAGTGCCAGCATTTTGTAAGCTGTATGGAAAACCATACAAAAGCACGTTCTGACGGAGAAAACGGTTATCTTGTCGTAAGTATTCTTGAAGAAGCAGAAAAAGTAATGCTTGGAGCAAAAGTCAAGGCATTAGATGAAAGACATTTTGCTTTATCAAGAACAAAAGGAGTATAAAAAGAGGATAAGAAGATAAGCAGTTATGCAGCTCAGCATGGTGCAATTTATTGCACCGGTCTAAAAAGAAGATAAGAAGCTAAAATAAAGGACAGCTGTTTATATTGTAGGAGTAAAAAATGGCAAATTTTGTAACTATATTCAGAGTATTTTTGATGTTTATTGCGATTTATTTAATAATGAACTGTCAAACATCAGCAACAGCTTATATATGGGCGTTGGTTCTTACAATCCTTGCATTTTCACTTGACGGACTTGACGGGTTTCTTGCAAGACTTTTAAAAGAAGAATCAAAGTTCGGAGCATTACTGGATATTATGAGTGACAGAATAGTTGAAAACTCATACTGGATACTATTTGCAGTTATGGGATGGTTGTCAATTTTATTCCCGCTTATTGCCATAACCAGAGGATTTATTACCGATACAATTAGAAGTGCTGCTATGGAGAAAGGGCTGACCCCGTTTGGAATGCAAGTTAATCCTGTATGCAAGTTTATAACCGGCTCAAAATTTATGAGAATATCTTATGCGGTTGCAAAAGTACTTGCATTCATAGTAATTATTGCGGCAAAGATTCCGGGAATCCCGAACGCTGATTTAATTTTCACAATAGGGTTCTGGCTTGCGGTTGCAGCAATTGTATTCTGTGTAGTCAGAGGTTTACCTGTTTTAATCGAGGCTAAATACGTTATAAATGAAACAAAATAAATTAAACATTGTTTTATATGAACCTGAAATTCCGCAAAATACAGGCAATATAGCAAGATTATGCGCCTGTATCGGAGCAAGTCTTTATCTTGTCGGGAAACTGGGGTTTTCTTTATCGAGCAAATACACGAAACGTGCAGGACTCGACTATTGGGACAGTGTAGATTTGCATAAAGTTGATTCTATGGATGAACTGTACAAAGAATTTCCGGAGGCAAATTTTTATTATCTGACAACGAAATCTAAAAAGCTTTATACGGATATTGAATACAAAGACGGTGATTTTATTGTTTTCGGTCCCGAAACAAGAGGTCTGCCGGAAAAATATGTTACGGATAAAAATGCGGTTACAATACCAATGAAAGAAGGACAAAGAAGCCTTAACCTTTCTAACTCGGTTGCGATAACCGCTTATGAGGTTATAAGACAAAATGGATTGTAAACTGCCTGAAAGACCGGAATTTTCAAACAAAGGAACGTTCGGTAAAGTTTTAAATATTGCAGGTTCTGAGTATTATACAGGAGCTGCATACCTTTCATCAATATCAGCACTGAAAATCGGCTGCGGCTATGTTGCACTTTCCAGCTGTCCGAAAGCATTAAGTACAGTTGCCTCAATATCACCGGATATTGTTTATATCCCGATATCTGATGTAAAAAATTCACTTGAAAAATTTGATGTTGTATCAATCGGCTGCGGTCTATCTGTTGAGGCAGGTACTGCTATATTGTTTAAATCTTTAATTTCAGACCTCTCATTAACCTCTAAAACGATTTTAATTGATGCGGATGGCCTGAATATCATGGCTAAGAAAAAGCCGGCCAGATTGCCTAAGAATTTGATTATAACCCCTCACCCGATGGAAGCATCAAGATTATTGAAAACCGATGTTGAAAAGATTCTTGAAAAACCTGTTGATTATGCAAAAAAACTTTCTGAAAAATACGACTGTACAACAGTATTAAAGCTCCACAGCACTGTAGTTTGTTCGAAAGACATGGAGATTTATATAAATGATACGGGCAACTCGGCACTTTCAAAAGCCGGTGCCGGAGATGTATTGACAGGAATTATATCAGGTCTTTGCGCGCAAGGAATGCCCCCTTTTGAGGCCGCAAAACTCGGGGTTTATATTCACGGCAGAACAGGAGAAATTGCATCAAGCATGTTAACAGAGTATTCAGTTTTGGCATCAGATTTGTTGAAATATATTCCGCTTGCAATAGTTGATGTTCTATCGGTAGGGTAAATGTATTGGGTTGGAGTTCAGCCTCAAGGATTAAACGTATTTTCGTCATTACGAGGATGGGATTTTTATCCCCGACGAAGTAATCTCTTTAGATTGCTTCACTTAATAGCCCAACATTAATAATTCGTTGGGGTAGAAACCCACAACCTACGAGCTAATCACCCAGTCACTTAATCACTTAGTCACTTATCAAAATAGAGATTCTTCGGGCTTTGCCATCAGAATGACAAACGTCTACTCACTCCTCACTACTCACTATTCACCCACCTAATCACCCAGTCACTTAATCACTTAATCACTTGTCAAAAACTTTTTGTTTTTTTACCCATCCTCGTGGTATAAAAATATTATGAAAAGATTATCGGCAATTTTTATACTAATAGCATTAATTAATCCGGTATTTGCGGACGAAGAAATTACGCTTGGCGATATGCCGAAAGAAACAATCAAGGTTCCGGCGCAGCAAAAAGTAATTACCGGGTCATTATTGATTAATGATACAAAAGTTCTGGACGAACTTATCCAGCTACAAAAGGAAAAAGATATAGCCGATATTGAACTCCTCTGGAAGGGGACGGTTGAAAACAACAAAGTTATCGAGTTTGCGCTGAAAAAACTTGCGATTCCGGAAAGCCAGAGAAGGATTCACGCATCATTGATGTCAAAAACCCTATCTGCAATTGTCACAGGAGCATCGTTTGTTCCGTCATTGATGGGGTCAAATGCTGCAGTTCAAACATCGGCTTTTTCAGCCGGCCGGCTTGCGCAGTCATTAATCAACAGGAAAAATACGCCTGTTGAAACTCCGCTCACGGATACGGAACTTATTGAACTTGCAGGACTTATCGAAGATTTACAGGATACAATAATTTCTACATACTACAATTACAAAAATGCACTGAATGCAATAAAAGACACACGTTCCAGAATGATTCTTTATACCAAAAACTATGATAAAGCAATCGAAAATAACGACTTACTGGATATTTCGATTTCGTCATCTTTGTATGATAACCTTTTGATACAAGAATACAAAGAAGAACAGCTTGCAAAAAAATATCATTCAACTTTGCAAAGGCTGGCAGGGAAAAATGCGGTAGATAAACTTTCTATTTATCAGTATGACTTCAATTCGGCACTTATAAAAGGAAATATAAAATGAAGAAATTTTTAACATTATTTCTTATATATCTTTTTATTCCGCAGTTAACACCGGGGTTGACTCTTGATGACTTAAACACGGTAAAAGAACCTGCCTACAGAGTTGGTACAACTAACGATATTGAAAACAAAATTGATGTTGATTCAAAGGTTCAAAAAGCCAAAATCAAAATTGTCGAATCACAAAACGTTGAAAATTTAACCTATGCGGATTTAAGTATCAAAAAAATATCGGCAGAGATTTCGCAAGCGCTGGAAATGGATTATGATGTAATGCTTGCGGATTTATCAATTCTATGGCAGGGGGCGGCAGTCAAAAGTGAAACAATCAAATACGCGCTTTATAAACTTGCAAACCCTGATAAAGATAAACCGGATAACACTTCTGTAAAAAAAGTACTTACAACAATCGCCAGTATGTCAACGTTATTAGGTGCAACAACCGGAAATCCGCTACTTGCATGCGCATCACTTATCGGGGGGAATACTCTCGGCATAATGTCACAGGATACAAAAGCTCTCAACTACAAGTATACAAAAGTAGGCGATGCGGACATGATTATTCTTGTAAGAAAAGTTGATGATTTACAGCAAAAAGTTGTGAATAATTATTTTGACTACATGACTACAAGAAAAATCCTTGAAATGACGGAAGGAATGGCGGAAAGACGTCAGCAAAACTACGATAGAGCGCAAAATGATTCCAGAGAAATAATTCTTATAACAGATGCATACTATAGAGAAGCCTTAAACCAGATGGCTAAAGCTCAAGGAGATTTTAATGATGCGCGCTCAAGACTTGAACAATTAGTCGGAAACGATGCCTTGAAACAGTTTGAAAATAACCTTAAAGCAAGAAAAGAATAATTGAAACAATATTTTTCTTGAAAAAACTGAAAAATTGATATATAGTTAAAGTTGAGAGTATACAATTATTTGAGGCAATATGGATACAAAAGAATATATACTTGACTGTTTAGATAAGATTGCAAATAACAAAAATATAAGTCTTGATTCTTGTTACAATTCAGCATACATTTGTCTGGTAGGTTTAGAAAGCTACGTTCATGAAAACTTTGAAGAAGCTCTTCAATACTTTTCGGATGCAAGTTTTATACTGAAATCGGACAAAACTCCTGAAACAAATATATTGTACGAATTTCTTTTAGGGTATCTGAATTACAACGAGAAAAACAACACGTATACTCTGCATTACAACAACGCAAAAAGATGTGCAAAATCATCAAATAACGAAGATTTTCTCAATAAACTTATTGAAAAGCTCAACAAGATAAAAAACGGCAGCATGTATACAACAGAAGCCCGCAAAGACCCGCTTTTGGCGCTTGTAAAAATCGGACAGGCTGTTGCTGCGGAAAAAAATATTGATAAACTTATGCAAACCATTGCAGAAGAAACTAAAGAAGCAATGCAGGCAGACAGATGTACGGTTTTCCTGTATGACAAAGAGCATGACGAGTTATGGTCAAAGGTTGCACTGGGATTAGGCAGTACGGAATTGAGATTTAAATCGAATCAGGGACTTGCAGGGCACGTATTCCAAACAGGTGAAACTATCAATATCAAAGATGCGTATTCTGACAGCAGATTTAATAAGAATATTGACAAAGAAACAGGATACAGAACCAAAACAATACTTTGTATGCCGATAAAAAATATTAATCAGGAAACAATCGGTGTATTTCAGGTTCTAAACAAAATTACAGGATATTTTACGGAAGAAGATGAAGACCTTTTAGTCACAATCGGCTCAAGCGCAGGGATTTCATTAGAAAATGCAAAATTGTTCGAGCGCCAGAAAGAACTGTTGAATGAACAGAAAAAAATCTTTGACAGCTTTATAAGCACACTCGGTGCATCTATTGACGCACGTGACAAAATCACATCAGGGCATTCTACAAGGGTTAGAATGTACGCAACTCTTATTGCACAAGAGTTTGAACTTCCGGACAACGATATTGAAATTATCCAAAAAGCGGCTGCCCTTCATGATATCGGAAAAATCGGTATCAGGGATTCGGTGCTTCAAAAAGAAGGGAAATTGACTCCGGAAGAATACCAGCATATCCAGCAGCACGTTGAAATTACGCATAATATCTTAGAAAAAATCAACATGTCCGAAGAATTCAAACTCATAACAGAGATTGCCTGCTCTCACCACGAAAAATACGATGGTACAGGTTACTACAGACACTTAAAAGGTGAAGAAATTCCGTTTGGCGGAAGAATTCTGGCGGTATCAGACGTGTTTGATGCGATTACATCTAAAAGACACTACCGTGATAAAATGCCGATTGTAAAAGTCATCGGAATACTTATAGGGGATTCGGGAACACATTTTGATAAAAATGTTGTGGATAAGTTCCTGCAAACAACTCTGGACAAGATTACAGAAGTATTTTTAACCGAAAATCACCTTGTACTCAGTGAGAATGATAAAAAACTTCTTTCTCAATATACTTTGCTTGATTTATATAACAGTATTAATGCAGGAGAGAATACCGAACTTGTAGACAAATTCAATTTTTACTACACGGGAACTAATATAAATGCAGCTCAAGTCTAAACTTATTATTACAACTATTATTTCAACATTACTTGCAAACACAGTTTTTGCGGAAATGGTGTTTGACCCTGTTTTGCAAACAGATATTATAAAAATTGAACCAATTAAACAAAGCCCTAATACTTTGTTCAAAAAAAATTTTAAAAGTGCGGTAGATAAGTTTGAAAACCTTAATATCAAAATCTCTTATGACGATTTTAACAGACTTATATCCAAAAACCACAAGAACGATTTTTATTTGCTGGTTCTTGCGGATAAAACAGCAGAACTCGGTTTCTTTGATTTGTCAAAACAAGCTTTCAGCAGAATCGAAGATTTTGATATATCAAACAATGTTATAGAAAATACAAAAAAATTCTATTTCCCTAAAAAATCAATAACTAAAAGTGATATATTGATTCTTGCGGAGCTGTATTCCAATATTGTTTATAATGATCAGGCAAAAGAATCGGTTGTGGAATTAGGTCAGTATCCAAGACTTTTGAACGATTATGATTATGCAAACTACCTTATGGCTTTAGGGTATTACAAACTGAATGACCTTGAGAATGCAAAGCAGTACATAAAAACAGCAACAGAGGTTAACCCTGAAAATATTAACTACAAAATACTTGAATCTCAAATTTTTACCGGAGATAAAAAAGGGAAAATCTCAAAAAAACTTATCAAAGAAATTGATGAACAAGAGATTAATACAAAACGATTATCAGAAAAACTTGAATCCTCAAACGAATATTTATCATATCTGCTCGCCAAGAAACCTTTTGATAAGGATTATTATCTTGGAAAATACTACTATGCAGAAGGCGATTACATAAAAGCTTCCAGAATTTTTATGACTGCATTAGGGAAAAACAAAAAAAATAACGCTCTTTTATATTCAATGCTTGCAAGATGTGCGTATGCGCTGGGGGATTACAAAAAAGCAGAAGAATACTGTAATAAAACAAATAAAATTACAGCGAGTAATCCTGACTGCATGATAACAATGGGCGATTTAGCCGCAAAAAACGGGGATTATAAAAATGCACTAAAATATTATAAATCTGCGGAATCAGACAAAAAATTAAGACAAGAGGCTCTTGAAAAAATGGCATCTGTTTATACAAAAATGTCTTATCCAAAACGAGCAAATGATATTTACAAACGGCTTATAGAAGATTATAACAGCTCATATATTGCCTATTACAAAATCGGACTTATAACTCCGGAAAAAGAGCTGGATTATTTAAAAAAATCGGTTTCAATAAATCCTTCTTATCAGGACGGATGGATTGATTTAGCCCGTGTAATGCTGGATAAGGGCAACATTTCGCTTGCCAAAAGTTATCTTTCTGTAGCAAACTATCTTGACGACAGCAACTTTAGATATTATTATTATCAAAGTCTTCTAAATAAAAAAGAAGCAGAAATGAACAGTATTAAAAACAGCAACGACATACTTAACAAAATTGCAGGGCGTGAATGAAATATAATATTTTAATAGTAGAAGATCATGAACTAACCCGTTTCGGGCTAAAAACGACATTTGAAGGTGTCGACTATGTCGAAACATTATTTGAAGCGAAGTCTGCAGAGGATGCTTATATAATTGTTAAGGAGAACAAAATTGACCTTGTAATCATGGATTTAGGGCTTCCTGAAATCGACGGAATTACAGCAACTAAATACATTAAAGATTTGAACCCGAATATAAAAATCGTTGTATTAACTTCACATAACGATGAAAAAGATGTATTAAACAGTCTGAAAGCAGGAGCAAATGCATACTGTTCAAAAGAAATTAATCTTGACCGGCTTATACAGGTCGTAAATTCTGTTTTAGACGGAGCTTCCTGGTTTGATCCGAGTATTTCAAATATTGTTTTAAAAGCAGCAACAAACACCCAAATGAATGATGCTTCCGATACAAAAACAATGTATAATTTAACTTCAAGAGAGAAACAAATTCTCAAACTTATTACGGAAGGGTACAGCAACAGTGAAATAGCAAAACAGCTGGTTGTAAGTATTAATACAACAAAAGTACACGTTGCAAGTATATTACAAAAACTAGAAGTTGATGATCGTCTGCAAGCTGCAGTCAAAGCATTTAAAGAAAAAATTGTTTGAGGGAAAACATGGAAGATTTTGCAAAAATATTAATAGTTGATGATAATCCGAAATATTTAGAAGAAGCATTACCAATGTACGGATACGACGTAATTGTTGCGCATGACGGAGTTGAAGCACTGCAGATTTTAACAAAAGAATATAACTCAATAAATCTGATCCTGCTTGATGTCATGATGCCTAATATGGACGGATGGGACACTTTAAAAGCAATCAGAACAAACAAAAACACAAAATATATACCTGTTATAATGATAACTGCAGTGAGCGAAGAGCATAAGATTGTTTCAGGGCTGAAAATCGGAGCGGACGATTATATTGTAAAACCTTTTGTTTTACCGAACCTTCTTGCCAGAATAGAAGCCGTATTAAGACGTTCAAAATGGCAGAACGAGTCAAAATCAATAGATATTTCTATTAAGCCGGAAGGTGATATTGAACCGTTGACCGAACGTGAAAAAGAAGTTCTTTCGCTTGCGGCAAAAGGTGCAAGCAATCAAGATATTGCAAAGAAATTATTTGTTCGGGATGTTACAGTTAAAACACACATGAACACTATTTTTAAAAAGCTAAAAGTAACAAATAGAACACAGGCAGTTTTACTTGCGCTGCAAACTAAGATAATCAGTTAGAGGAGTCAGTTAATGAAAACTAAAGATGAATTAATAACTTTATTAATAGAAGATGTTGAAGAATTCAACAGTTATGTTCAAGAAAATGCAGAAACAGGGATTGACCTGACAGAAGTTGATTTATCAAATGTAACTATTGCAGATGCAGAGTTTAACAATGTAGATTTATCATCAACAAGTTTTGCAGATGCACATCTTACCAACGTAAAATTTGAAAACTGTGATTTAACATCTGCAGATTTTACACGCTCTGCAGTTTCTGAATGTTACTTTACAAGTTCTGTTCTTAACGGAACGGATTTTAGTTATGCTGTTGTTGACTACTGCAGTTTCAACGAAGCAGACATGGCCGGATGTATATTACAAGAAACTGACTTGACAAATTCAGACTTATCAACAAGCTATAATCTGAATGCCTGCAGATTTGATGACGGAACTATTTGGCCTGACAGCGACATGCTTCCTGATGATTTTGACGGATTATATTCCGCTGATTTGTCATCGCTTAAAGATGATGAAGATGAAGGCGCCAATCAGGACTATTAACAAAATTATTAAAACGAATTATTATTAAACTATGGAGAAAAATTACTACGACATTTTGGGAATAAAGCCTGATGCGACTGAAACAGAAATAAAATCAGCCTTTAGAAAACTTGCACGAAAATGGCACCCAGATGTTGCAGGAAATTCGCCCGAGGTTGTAGAGAAGTTTAAAGAAATAAACGAAGCGTATGAAATCCTTTCGGATTCCGAGAAGCGCAAAAAATATGATACCCTGCGGGGCATGTTCAATAACAAGGCAAAAACAGAAAATCAAAAAACCGGAAACTCTCAATCCCGTACAAAATCAGACGATAAGTTTGAAAAGCAGCATACGCAGCAAGAACGCCCGCATCAAGAGTATAAAAAACAGGAAACTAATACAAACAGCAGAAATAACGCAAACAGTAAAAATGCGTTTCAGGATGCCTGGGATAGTTTTATCAAAAAAACAAGAGAAGCAGAAAAGCCGAAACAAAATAAATATACCGCAAAAAAAATTAATGGCAGCGATATAACTTCAGAAATAACCATAACAGTGTCCGAAGCACTTATGGGGACAACTCGAACCGTTAATATACTCCATACGGAGCCTTGTCCGAAATGCCACGGGCGAAAGTTTGCAAACGGAAGTATATGCGCATATTGCAAAGGCGCAGGAGAAATGTCCGTTCATAAAAAACTATCGGTAAAAATACCTGAAAGAGTTAAAGAAGGTGCAAAAATCAGGATTGCAGGAGAAGGAAACCAAGGACTCAACGGCGGCAAAAACGGAGATTTGTATCTTATAATCAGAATTGATACCGAAAGTTCGCCATATAAATATGAAGGTTTAAATATCCTGCAAACAATCCCGCTTGAACCTTACGAAGCTGTTCTTGGATGTACTGTTGATGTTAAAACACCTACAGGAATTGTCCAGATGAAAATTATGCCGAAAACAATGAACGGGCAAAAGTACAGGCTTGCCAAAGAAGGCTTGGAAAAAGACGGGAAAAAAGGGGATATGATTATAACGGTATCAATCGAAATCCCGAAAGATTTAACCAAAGAAGAAATTATTCTTTATGAAAAACTAAAACTGGAATCAAAGCGCAACTTAAGAGAGAAAATACATGAGTGAAAATAAAGCAAAAATAAAAGAAATATTCGCTTCCGTACAGGGAGAGGGGCTATATATAGGTACAAAACAATTATTCATACGTTTTTGTGCATGTAATTTAAAGTGTGACTACTGTGATACTCCGCATTTACCGGTAAATATCAATGATAAGGATACTTTTTTTGAATTTACTCCGGATGAACTTGTCAGATATATTAATGAAAAATTTGATATCAAAACAATAAGTTTCATATCGCTTACAGGCGGAGAACCTCTAATTTGGAATGAGTTTCTTGCGGAATTTTTACCTAAAGTAAAAACTAAGTTTTACCTTGAAACAAATGCAACAATCACAGAAAACTTAGAAAAAATACTTCCTTATATAGAAGTCATAGCAGCAGATATAAAGCTTCCAAGCTGCTCCGGTATAAAAAACTCATTTGATTTACACAACAAATTTTTTGACAAAATCAAACATTACAAAGTAGATTGTGCCGTGACAAGACAGTACGACTGCGACGGCAAAAAACTGTTTGCAAAAATTATTTTTGATAAAAATATAACCGATGAAGAAATTGAAAACTGTGTATTTTTAGGGCAAAAGTATAATCTGGAGCTTATTCTGCAGCCTAAAATGAACGGAAACGAAATATCTGTCGATTCAGAGTTTATGATACATGTATTCAACAAATTTATGGAAAAATACAACCACGTAAGACTTATCCCTCAGGTGCATAAATTCTTAGATATTGAATAAAATGTAAAGTAATGTGTAACATTTTACATATATTAGTTACATATATATAATTAATGTATGATTACATCTTACAAATTACTTGATAAATTATTAGATAATTTTGACAATTTAGGGGTAGAGTTAACTTTATCCTCAAAACTTGTATTGCTTTTTTTAATAAAATGCTATAACCCAAAACATGATTCCGTATTTCCAAAACAAAAAACAATGGCAAAAAGACTTGATATTAATAAAAATTCGGTATCAAGAGCTATTAAAGAACTTGAAGAAAAAGCATTAATATTTATAAAACGAAAGTATTCAAATATTTATAAAATAAATACTAAAGTATTATTTAACGCACTCAAATTTGAGGACAAGAAATCCCCAAATTTGGGATTGGAAGACCTCAATTTGGGGACTGCTAATATAACAGATAAAGAATATATAAAAGAACAGCAAGTTAAAAAAAATTTTTCTTCTAATGATTCTGCTGCGGTCAAAAAAACTAAAGAACTTATACGTTCGTATAAAGACTCCGAACTAAGGTCTGATTATCAAGATTTAAATCGGGAAGAGGCAATTATATATCTGGGTAAGTGTGTCCCCCGCACGATGTTCAAAAAGAGTACAATTGCAAAATATTTAATGGATAAGTTTTCGATTACGATAGATGAAATCCCGAAACGAGAAGAGCTTGATGGAGAATTGGGTAAGTGATTAAGTGACTGGGTGATTAAGTGGGTGAATAGTGATTAGTGAGGAGTGAGTAGACTTTTGTCATTCTTGTATATGTTACGTAATTCGGTGACAAAAATTGTTACAAAGTTTATTCATTTTCACCTAATTTTTTACTACACAGT
>CALUXY010000003.1 GCA_944324855.1 Candidatus Gastranaerophilales bacterium
GTCTACCCCTCTCCTCGGAGATACTTAATCTCCTCGTCGGCAGAGTACCACATGCCCATATTCAATTATCAAAGGTTTATAAAACCGACTCCAAAATTATAACCAAAACATCCTGTAATTGCAACAAACAGGTTTTAATTTTTATTTAAAGCCTCTTTTAACGCTTTCTCCAATACCTCAATCTTTGATTCCAATACCTTTACCCTGGAAGAACTTTCATCTCTATCTATCCCTCTTCTTTCCAATTCTCTTTTATATTCAGAAATCTTCTTCTCTCTTTTTATATTAAGAAACGTCATAATATAAATCCCGATTACCATACTCAATGTTGCAACTGTTAATAATACATAAAATAATTCAGTATGGCTTATTTTAGGGTTGTGAGCCAGCAATGCCGTAAAATTTGTATACCCGACATAACTAAACTCAGCAAAAATTATTATATTTAAAATTATGTATATAAAAGTTCTTTTATTCATTTAATTCTCCTTAAGTTCATTTTGTTTTAAGTATTTCAAAACCCTCACCAGTTTCTCATCCATAGGAATTTCTAACTCAATTATCTCATTCCCGAAAGGTTTTGTAAACTTTAATTTATAAGCCTGCAAAACTTGTTCTTCCGTTTTTATTTTCATTTTTCCAAAACCATATAAAGTATCATTATACACAGGATGTCCAATGTGACTCAAATGTACCCTTATTTGATGAGTCCTTCCTGTTTTTAAAGTTAATTCTACAAACGTTGCATCCTTAAATTTTTCTAATACCCTCAATTCCGTTAAACTCGGTTTGCCTTTTTCATCAAATATAACATCCATCTTTTGCGGCTGTGTTTTGTGTCTGCCGATAGGAAAATCTAGAACCATATCTTCGTTTATAACACCTCTAACAACAGCTAAATATTTTCTGATTGCAGTTTTTTCTTTTATTTGATTTGCCAGAAATTCATGTGTTTCATTATTTTTTGCTACCATTAAAAGTCCGGAGGTATTTCTATCAAGCCTATGTAAAATCCCGCGCCGAAATTCTCCGTTCAAATCCGAAAGGTTTTCTCCGTATTTGAATTTTAATGCGTTAACAAGTGTATTTTCTTTTTCCGTTGTTGTTGGGTGCGTAAGCATTCCTGAAGGCTTATTAACCACAAGCATATTTTCATCTTCATATACAATATCAAGCGGAATATCTTGCGGCGGTATGTAATAAAGCTCTGATGAAAAATCCTGACAAATAATAATATCATTTTCTTTCAAACAATACGAAGGTTTTACGGATGTATTATTAACAAGAATTTTTTTATTTTTTACTGCACTCTGTATTTTTGAACGTGAAATATCAGAAATAGTTTCGGATAAAAAAGTGTCTATTCTTTTACCCTCATCGTTATAATCTATGATAAATTTTGTGTCTGTCGGATTCATATTATTTCTTTGCATAATTTTTGGTTATCAACATAAACATTATAACAATAACACTTACGTTGATAAATATATCCGAAATATTAAATACCGGGAAATTAACAAATGTAAGTTCAAAATAATCTCTTACAAAACCAAAAGCAAGTCTCTCATAAAGGTTGCAGCCAACTCCTGTTATTAATAGAGAGACCATTAAAATTGCCATCATTGAAAGTTCAGATATGTTTTTTATCAAATACCATAAGATTAAAATAATTGCTGCGATTGCAAATATGATTAAACATATCTTGTAATCTTGAAGAATAGAAAATGCAGCACCGGTATTTTCCATATAGTTAAGCTTTATCCCCGGAAATAATAATATTGGTTCTTGTGAAATATTAGACAGATAAGTTGAGCTATATAGATTAAATCCAATTAGAAAAATTACCGAGATAATAAAATATACAAGTTTGTTTATATTACTTGGTTTTTCCTGCATTCTTGACCTCAATAAACTTGTTTACCGGAATGACATTAATCCTTTCCATTATGCAAGAATAACCTGTCAATTTTATATTAAGATTTTGTTCATCGTCTATTTTAGGTCTGGTAAATCCTACCGTCGCAACAACATATTCGTTGGTATTATCGGTATTGGCTTTCATAATTCGTTCCAGAGTACCTTCTGATGAAAACTTTCTGAAAATTTCTTTTGAAGGTTTTTGCGGATAAGTTACTTTATCTGCAGTAATTGAACCTATTGCAATAACTCCGTCAGGTTTTTTGATATTGAGAGTTGCGGTATATTCTTTCCCTGCCTGAATTTGATTCGGGACACTGAGTTTAATTTTTGCATTTTTTGCATCACCCCAGGAGAGAATAATATTTTCTTTTATTGTGTAATCATTATCAATGATCCAGCTTTTACCATTCGGGCGCAGATAGTATATTGACTGCATTGTACTTACAAACTCACCGACATTTTCATTTTCAGTTTTTGCATACCCGATAGCTGTTTCTGTCACATCCGCTATTGCCATATTTTCGTAGAATGTGACACTATTGAGTTTAACTTGGTATTTTATTCCCGGGTATGAATGCCAGGTTTCATTGAGGACTTTTGATAAAATATCAAGGTTAAAACCATCTGAACTTATATACGATTTGTCATAAGAATTTAGGAAAATATTTTTATCGTAGTTATTTGCAGCATATTCGTATGTGCTGAAAAACTTTGCAACAGAATATAAGTTCCCGACATAGCTGTTTTTTTCAACTTTTGTTTTATTGCGGTGAAAATTAAATAGTTTTTTGTGTTCTGCGCAATTGCCCTGCTCAAATGAGAATAAAAGGCTTGCAGCTATTAATGTTAAAGTAAGTAATTTTTTCATAAGAAAATTATATATCAAATAATAAAAATAATTAATAACTTAAATAAATGATATTTGAAGAGAGAGTATATAAATCAATAAATATTAAATAATTTATTTGCTTGAGGGTATAAAGCTTTTCTTTATATATTTGTAAAATATTGGTTGCAAGAAAATTTTTATATGTTATAAATAATTTAGGTTTAGTTATAACTTAAGCCTTGGTAGCTCAGCTGGCCAGTTGGCGAAAGCCAACAAAGTATCAAAAACCGCAACCGCCGGTTGCTCGATACAGCTGAGACTGATAAATGAATAAAAAATTAACTTAAGCCTTGGTAGCTCAGCTGGATAGAGCAACCGCCTTCTAAGCGGTAGGTCATGCGTTCGAATCGCATCCAGGGTAAATAAAAAGAGATAGGAATAAACCTATCTCTTTTTATTTCTATATTTTAAGTATTACTCAGGGATAAACAATATTATTGAATATTGAATAACGCACAACTTAAGTTATAACAATATTTACCTACCTTTTTAACTTCTTTTCCAATTTTTTCATCTCTTTAGTAGTATTGTGCAAGAAATTTTGATAATAAATATTGTTTGCATAAGCGTTGTTTCTCAAATATTGAGGATAGTTTTTATAGATATGCTCGTAGATATTTACCATTCTTTTAGTTGCTAAAGGATAATAGTGGCACCATTCATAGCGTGTCTGTGCAAGTGTTTTGCTGTAAACTGTAATCAATGCAAGCGGATTATAACCTGCTTTTACCATATAATCTACTGCTTTTAAATCGGCTTTATTTTCTTTTGACCGAGGATTAAAGGAATAGGCTGCATGGGAGAAGAAACCTCTAAATAAACCTTTGTAAGAATTTTCACCCATAGCGATTGCATGACTCAAAAGTCCTGCTAATTCGTCTTCATTGTCGGTTAAAGTCAAAACATCACCATAAACCCACAACACTCTGCCTGTATAATCCAAACCAATGTTTTCCGGTTTGTAATCTAATGTTGCTCTGGGATTTTTGATAGAGAGTGTATATTTAAACACCATTCTTTTTTGAATATTGTTAGATTCTAAAATCTTAAATCCGATAGGTGCAACATCCTCAGGCATAGGCTTTTTAGCTTCTGCCATAGGAGTTGAAACAAAGAGCATTAATGCTGCAAACAAAACTAAAAACTTTTTCATAAAACCACCTTTCTTAAATTTTGTATTTATTACAATTCATACGAGCTACCGAATTTGTGCAAAGGTCTTTCCTTTGTGTAATCAGGTCTATTGTAATCATTCTGATTATTCTCGTAATTTTGTTCGTTGTAATAATCGCTGTACATTTTTTCAAACTGTTTAGGATTTTCCATAGCACGATTCAAAGTATCAGTTTTGCCTAAACTCTGTTCATACTTGATTTGCTCAACTGAGTAGTAAGCAAAACATTTTCCCGTGATAGCTGTTAGGATACAAAACAAAATAAATAACTTTTTCATAATTTACCTTTCTTAACCACGCATAGTATTAGTCTTTAAAATCTCGATATACAAAAGATTAACACATATAAACGCACGGTCAGTTTGTTCCATTGATTTTATATTACCACGAAAATTGCAATATGAGTAAAAAAGATTTACAAAAGTTTGGCAAGAGATTAAAATTTCTAAGACTTGATAAAGAATTAACCCAGCTTGAACTAGCTGAAATCCTTGATATGTCGCCTAATTTTATCGGAATGATTGAACGCGGAGAAAGAAATACAACTGTTGAAAATGTATTTAAAATCGCAAGAGCATTAGGAATCAAACCTTCTATTTTATTTGAAGAACTTTAGACCTGTAAAATGTCTATTGCTTTTTGCAGCTTTTTGTTTAATGTTCTGAAAAGTATGTAATAATCGTCTTTATCTTTATTGAGTTGTAAATCTTCATCAATAATGCCGGAATCACTGGCAAGAGCACCTAACTTAATGAACACTTGCAAATCGTATAAAATCATTCTTGCGTCCGATCGTTTATTTTCTAATCGATTTAATGCGTTTTTATCACACATAAAATTAACTCCTTTGTATTTGTATGCGTATATCTAGCTGTTTTATGGTATTTGTAATAGGTGTCTCATTCTAATAATGAGAAATCCTACCATAATCGCATATTAACGCAAGAGTGAATTTCTGTGCACCATGTTTATTTATGCTAGTTGCGAATGTTAGTATTCAAATATTAATTTTTTCTTTAGTTTTTTTATTCAAGCACAAACATGACTTATAATGCGAATATAAAATGGAGGTATCTTAATGGATTATGAATTATTAAAAGTAATTGAAGCTATTAAACAAAAAATTTCAAACAAGTATTTATTCAGTAGTTTTGAAATGAATTTAAGAGATGATGATAACTCAATTGGATTTTACTTTAAACATAAAGATGTGAAAGATGATAGCAATCTGGTTAAAAATATATTAGAGGATTCCGTAGTCTTATTAAAAGAAAATGGTTATGAATTTAAACACAGTAGTTTATTTCCTAACCCTATACAAACAACAGAAACAACGTATGATACCCGTAGACCAAACGATACAACAGAAGATTTGTATGTATTAATCAGAATAAAGTAAAGGATAATATGGATAATAATAATGTACAAGCGGGTTTAGCAAATATTAACGCTAAGACAGATATAAATACAAAAGCTCAACTTGCAGACAGCATGCATAATCAATTTGGTGGAACTACCAATTATGAAAATAAATATACTATCAATATTCTAAATAATATTAATCTAGATAATTCAGTAAAAACTGCAATAGCAGGTGCGAATCAAAATTCTTTAATTACTGGTCAACTTTTACAAGAATTACTAAATAATAAAAATATATCAACTGAACAAATTCAAAAAGAATTAGAAAATCCAGAAAAGTGTATTACTATTGCTGACGCAAATAGAATTGCATGTTTAATCAATAATTTAAGTTTGCAAAAATCATTAGCACAACTAATTGGTAAAAAATTGATTGCGCAAGATGATTTTGAATCATTGAATCTTACACAAGCTATAAAAGCTATGGAGTATTTAACAGAAAATCAACTTAAAATATTAAGCCTATTTTATCTATTGCAATCAGATTTTTTAAATAATCTAAATGTTGCGAGTTGGCAAGAATTACAAAATATATTTCAAAAAATTATTTATCCGTTAATCGATATCAATTCAAAACATTTAAGATTAGAATATGAAAATTTATTTGCAAATGGTTGTTTAACAACTTGTCTTTTGAATTTATTTAAAAGTAAACAATATTTCAGCAGCGTTGTTAGAAAATTTATACCGGTGATAATTCCAAAAGAAAAAGTTGAATCTCTAAATATAAGGAGTGATATTTTGTATGGTTTGAAATTATGGAAATTTGAAGGAGAGGAAGATTATAGATTTATTGAAGATGAATCTGGTTTAGATAAATTATATAAAAAAAGAAATCATTATGATATTAACGATAATCAATGGCAAAATATTGTTAATTTGTATGTAGAATATGGATATGATAGTGATGAATTAATGTCTCGGCATATTGAAAACTTTGAGAAATATATGGATATTATAAATACAATTCAAGATATACAATTTAATTTTACTCCTGTTGGTACAACTATTGCAAAAGAATATTTAAAGACGAAGATTGATATTAATTTAGATTAATAAGGAATAATTGCAGTGAATAATTACAATGAAAATTTTTTATATCCCAAACAGCCAACTTCTGCTCATGAAGTATATGTTATGAGCAAACAAAGAAACCCAATTATTGAAACCGATAAGAACATAGAAAAATTATTTAATGTGAATAATAAACAGACACAACTTTTAAGTAATGTCATTGATATAACAAATAAAAATGCTATCGCAATAAATAATCTTGCCAAACAAATGCAATCAAGCCAAGAAATAACTGATAAACAATTTAAAATCTCCTTAATAGTTTCTATTGTTACAGGATTATTTGCAGCTGGGTCTTTTATTTTGACATTAATACAATGCTTTAAATAAATATAAATTTCTTTGTATTTCTAGTAATGTTTTAAGTCCTATTAAGATACAAGTTTATTAAAAATACAGAATTTTTCTATGACTCCGATTAAAGGAGGCTAAATAGGGGATTTACCCCTCCCCCGCCCTTGCGTAAAATCATAATTCTTTAATTTTCAATCTTTCCATAATCGCATAATAGTTGCAAAAATTCTGATAAATCAAAATTAAATCTGATAAAATTTGAGAATAAAATCAGCTTCAAATTCATGCACTGCAACAAACAGAGATAAATTCTGATAATTTCTGAAAAATAGCGGCAATATTGCGTTATACAACTTCTAAGCGGTAGGTCATGCGTTCGAATCGCATCCAGGGTATTTTTTCAAAAAAGAGACAGGTTTAACCTGCCTCTTTTTGTTTTCATATTTTAAACATTCGAAATTGATGAATTTTTTATAAATAAAATTGTTGAATACTCTCAGAACTTAATTCATACCAGGTTTTTCGCTTAGTTCACTCCTTCTGTTTATCTTATTTATTTGTTCCTTTTATTTACCCCTTTTGTTTACTTTGACATAAAACGAAAATTATTATGTAGTAGAAGAAAATTTGTTGCAAAACTTTGTGTAGAAAAATACCATAGAACTTGCTTATGATATGATAAACTTGTTATGGTAAAAGATTTTCGCATATTTTTAAAAGGTGAAGAACGTACCGAAGACATTATTAGATACCAGAAGGTTGGGAATAAGTATAATGTTGTATTTAATAGTGGAAAACAATATACATATGCCGCATATAATGTAAAAATTGTTGAGTCTGCTTTAAAAGATAAAAACTCTAAAATCTGCTTTGAATATTTAAAAGAAATAGCTGATGAAATAGGAATAGTTAATAAAGGTAAGAATCTTTTATCATCAAGTTATGAAAAAATAAAATTTATAGATAAAGAAAGTATGCTTGCTAAATTTATTAGCAAAAATTTATCTGGCAGAAAAGAAGATTTTAAAAATAATATCGTTTACCCTTTTGGATTTAATAAAAGTCAAGCTATAGCTACAAATAATGCACTTTTAAATGAACTTAGCATTATTCAGGGACCACCAGGTACAGGCAAAACTCAAACAATTTTAAATATAATCGCAAACATTGTAATGTCAGAACAAAGTGTTGCTGTTGTATCAAATAATAATTCTGCTATTCAAAATGTCTTGGATAAGCTAAAAAAATATGACGTTGATTTTATAGCTGCATTTTTAGGAAAATTTAAAAATAAACAGGAATTTATTAACTCGCAAACGGATTTGCCAAATATTGATAACTGGAAAATTGATAAAGAACAAATTGCCGAGCTTGAAGAAAAATTGAAATCTGAATATCGAATTTTGCACGAAAAATTGGATATTCAGACTAAGTTAGCTAAATTAAAACAAGAACTCTCTAATGTAGAGATTGAACAAAAACATTTTGAAGCATATTACAAAACCATTGAAATAAAACAAAATCCTAAATGTATTAGAGAAGCAAAATCATCTTTGAAAGTTTTAGATATGATATATGCTTGTGAAACTTTTCAAGAAATAAATCATGAGAATTTATTTATAAAAATACTTTTAATTATTCTTGAGTATCTTAAGTTTTGGGATAGAAAAAGATTAATATTGCACAATTTAATTAAAAAGAAAGATTACACTATAGACTTTCTAAAAGTACAATTTCAGTATAAATTTTATGAGCTTAAAATTAAAGAGCTTGAGTTTGATATCCAAAAATTAAAAAATCATTTACAAGATTATAATTTTGACGAAAAAATGAAAAATTATGCGAATTTGTCTGCAAAAATGTTTAAACATTGTTTGTATGAAAAATACGCTAATAATAATCGTGATAAATATACGCTTGATGGACTTAAAACAAAATCTCAAAAATTTATAAATGACTATCCTGTTATTTTAAGCACTACTTATTCATTAAAGAACTGTTTATCTAATGAGCTAATGTATGATTATGTAATCATAGATGAAGCTTCTCAAGTTGATTTATGTACTGGCGCATTGGCTCTTACATGTGCTAAAAAAGCTGTTATTGTCGGCGATTTAAAACAACTACCTAATGTTGTTAAAAATAATGTAGCTAAGGCAACAGATTATATATTTGCTAATTATAAACTTGACGAATGTTATCGCTTTAAAAATCATAGTCTTTTATCATCAATGACTGAACTGTTTAAAGAGGTACCTACAACTTTATTAAAAGAACACTATCGTTGCCACCCTAAAATAATAGAATTTTGTAATAGAAAATTTTATAATAATGAATTGGTGATTTTAAGTGAAGTTAGAAGTAATAAAAATCCATTGGTATTATGTTACACAGCAGAAGGAAATCATGACAGAGAGCATTATAATCAAAGACAAATTGATATAATTACAGATGAAATCATACCAAAATATAATTTAAATGTTAATGATAATTCTTTAGGTATTGTTACACCATATTGTAAGCAAACCAAAGCATTAAAAAAAACTTTCAAAGGAACTACTGTTAAAGCAGATACTGTTGATAAATTTCAAGGACAAGAGAATAAAGTTATTATTATTTCAACTGTAGATAATGAAATAAGTGATTTTACTGATAATCCAAATCGTCTAAATGTTGCTATATCAAGAGCAATAGAACAGCTTTTTTTAATTGTTAATCCTAGTGCTATTGGCAGTGATAAAAATATTGGCGACCTTATAGATTATATAAAATATAACAACTCGGAAATATTTGACAGCAAGTTATATTCCATTTTTGACTATCTATACAAATCTTATGAACAAAGAAAACAAGAAATTCTATCTAAACAAAAGAAAATTTCTCAATATGATAGTGAAAATTTAATGTATGCATTTATATGTAAAATTCTAAAGAAATATTATAGCGAGCAGTTTGATGTTATACCTCATGTTCAATTAAAAGCATTATTAAAAGATTTGTCTTTATTAAGGTCTAGTAGAGAAAGACAATATGTTCTTAATGATTTAACGCATATTGATTTTGTTATTTATAAAACAATTGATAATTCTCCATTTTTAGCAATAGAAGTTGATGGATATAAATATCATCAAGAAGGTACTAAACAATTAGAACGAGATGAATTAAAAAATAAAATTTTAGAAAAATACAATATTCATATATTAAGATTTAAAACCAACGGAAGTGATGAAAAAAGAATTTTATTAGAAACTATACAAAAATTGCTAACGTAAATATATTATTTTATGTTTTTTGTAACTTTACGTACCTTCTTTCAAAATCTCCAAATACTCTTTATACGCAAAAGTTCTATTTCTACTTTGTGTTGAAGTTTGTTCAAGGACGCCAATACTGGTCAGGTCTTTGACTATGCTTGACATTGTGTTAAATGCTATATCAAGTTCTTTGGCTGTTTTTTGAATTTCTATAATAGGATTTGATTCTAAGTATTCAAATACTCGCATTGCATTTTTAGCTCTGCGTCCCAAGCCTTTGATTTTCAGACAATAGTTATCATGCAGAGATGTTAATTTATCAATCGTTTCAACTGCGTCATTTGCTGATTCATAAATGGCTTCCAAGAAAAATTTAATCCATTGTTCATAGTTACCTTTTAATCGCACTTCATTCATTCTGTCATAATATTCAATTCTATTTTTCTTCAAGAAATACGAAATATACAATGCCGGAGTACTTAAAACTTTCTTTTCTATCAAAAACAAAGTAATTAAAAGCCGTCCGATTCTGCCGTTACCGTCTAAAAACGGGTGAATAGTTTCAAATTGATAATGAATTAAAGCTGCTCTAATTAAAACATCAAGTTCATCATCACCGTTAATATATTTTTCTAAATCAGACATTGCCTGTATCATATCTTCAACTGACGGCGGAATGTAGCGGGCATTTTGCAAATTGCACCCTGTAGCGCCTATCCAGTTTTGAGAATGACGAAATTCCCCGGGTTTTTTATTTTGTCCTCTAACTCCTGATAATAAAACTTCATGAGCCTCTTTAATTAAGCGATTGCATAAAGGAAGTTCTTTCAATCTATTAATTGCATAATCAGTTGCTTTGATATAATTTACAACATTACCGACAGGTCTGTTTGAGTTTTCTTCCAGGCACGGGTCTAAGATATCTTCTAAAGTTGCTTGAGTCCCTTCAATCTGCGAGGACATAAGAGCTTCTTTTCTTACATACATAGAAATAAACAAATGAATATTAGGAATTCTGCTTGAAATTCCTTCCAGTAACGCAAGCTGCGTATTGGCTTTGACTAATAAATCTATAATATCCTTATCCAGTTCTATTGACGGATTTGGGGGCAATTCAGCCGGCATAAATGATTTATAAGTCATTTCACCTGATAAATTATTTTTGTATATTCCTGCTCTATTATTCATTGTAACTCCGAAATTGAAATAACATGTTCATTATAGCACTTTTATTTCAATTTTACAATTCAAATTGAAATAAAAGTGGGCGATTTGTTACAGCATTTCAATCTCAAAACCGGTACAACTAAATTTTATCAGAATGCAAAATATTTTTTTGCTCGTACTTTTAAGTTTTTCATGCAACATTTTTTAAAAGCCAGGTTCTGAACTCGTAAATTCTGTGGTAAATATGACAGGATAGGTTTTTCTTATCCTGTCATATTTATTATGGATAGAGAAAACTTTTCTGCATTCGAGCGGATTTCCGTACGGACGGCATGACAGCAAAGTGTTAGTCCGATTAGTGAGAATATTGAGCGAAGTTAAACCGCATGTTCAAAATTGAAACTATTTGAGTAAGGAATAAATTAAAAACAGTTGCATTCTGCGTTTTTTATTGAAATATATGATTTGCCATCTTTTTGTATAAATATGATTTTTGTGTTTTCAAATAAAAGACTAGGCTAAAGTCTAATTCAAAAATATGTATTACATTCGTACGATAGTTAGTATGAGTAATATGGCAGAGATAAAAACGCAAAATCTATTAAATTTGCAAGGAGTGGTTAAAGTACATGATATAAATTGTATTTTGACAAATCGATTAATAGAATATTTAGTTTTAGCAAGTATAGGTTATACGAATGCTGAAATCGGTAAGATTTTATGTGTAACTAAAAGTACAGTAAAAAAATCTTTTGAGGATATTTTTAATAAAATAGGAGCTGTTAATAAAGCAAATATGGTTGATATTGCCTGGACTCATGGGATTTTAAACAATGATATAAAATATCAAATAGTTAAAAAATATGATATTAAACGTCCAAAAGGACACAAGAAAAAATATCTTGAATAATTATAATAACTCTTCCGGTATATGTTTAAAATTACTTCTAATAACCTGTTTTTGCCGGTTATAACTTTCTTCCGCTTGTTTACCTCGTTCTCTTGCCATTCTTTCTATATAACTATCATAGTATTTTTTATAATCTTCATCAAATTGTACATAATTATCAATTGATTTTGTACATTTTTGAGCTTCTATTATCTCATTAATATCGGTTAATGGACCGAGTTTTTTAGCAAGTGTTATAGTATATAATGTTTCTCCTCCGGTATTTCTGGCATGCAGCATCCATTGTCTGCTGTGTTCAGTTTCGTGAGCGGCAGTATTTGCAAGTTTAGATTTAGAACAAAAACTATAAAATCTATTATAATTAATAGTTCCGTTGATGTCATTATAAAATGCGATTAGCGCATCTTCGCTGCCGTCTATTTTAGGAAGGTAGTTTGTATTAATTTCTATATCTGCATTATCAAGATTGCGTTTGTGAATAAAATGTCTTGTAATAGGTTCTTTAGCATCATTTATATCGAGACCTCTGATAGCAAGAAATTCATCATCTTTAGGATATTTTATTCCTGCACTTTCTTTATGAGTTCTCGGGATAACTTTAGTTCCGTTATTACTGACTTTGAATGAAAGATATTTTTTATTAGTTTTTAGTTTCATTCCGTTAATAATTTCTGGATATTCTACAAAATTATGTTCATTTCTGTGATATTTTGCAGGTTTAATTTCAACTTTGGATAATATTTTTGCTCCTGTATTTACATTTTCAGAAAGGTGATTTGTGAATGTTTTACATCTTTTCCAGAAAGAATCTTGTAAATTTGCGAGACTAAATAAGCTATTCATTTGTTCTTTGAAATTTTTATAACTGCTTTCAAGATAACGTTTTAATGAAAACTCTTTTATTATTGTTGAAGTAACAAATTCATTTTCTCCGATTATGTTATATTGTTTTGAGTATGTACGTGATTTTAAGTGTTTTCCCGGATAATCCAAAACACGCTCTATTATTTCTCCATTGCTATTTCTAAACGTTGTTATTTTACGAGTTTTTTTACTTCCGTATATTCCAACAATAACTTCATCGAATGTATAAGGTGTATCTCCTAAATAACGAGTAGCCGCGTTTTTATACTTAACAAACGGTTGGTTTACGGTTTTTGATAACAAAAAATATTTTCCGCTCATATTAATAAAATACTTCTAAAAATTTTTTTTGTTATCATAATTATGGTGATTAAAATGGAAAAAACAGATTTATTACACAAGATAGAAGATTATATTGTAAAGAAAAATTATGTGGCTGCAAGGAAACTTATTCGTAATGACTTGAAGCGCCTTGGAACAAAATACGATTATTATTTTTATATGGGAGTTGCATCAACCGATGCAGATGAGCGCTTGCGGAATTTTGAAAAAGCATTTGAACTTGAACCTGATAATATTGATATAATAGTTAATCTTGCGAATGCAAAAGATGAATCAGGCGATTATGATGCAGCAATAGAAGGATATAACAAGGCGCTTGAGATTGAACCTAAGAATGCTCTGATTTTTAATAACAGAGGGTTTTCTTATTTTCATAAAGGGGATTTTGAAAAGGCGTTGAATGATTATGATATGGCGCTTATGCTTTCTCCAAAACTAAAAACCGCAGAATATAATAAACAAGAATTGATTAAAATTTTAAAAGAAGATGAGAAATATGTATCGCTTTTAAAAGATGTAGAAATAAGTCATAAAGATTACAAATATTATTTCAACCTCGGGATGCAAGAATCAGGATTGGGAAACAATAATGAAGCAATGTCAGCATACAATAAAGTTATTGAATTAAAACCTGATTTTGCGCCTGTATACATGTTTATCGGGATATTAGAATTCCAAAAAGGGAATTACAATAAGGCAAAGGAATATTATACAAAAGCAATAGATATTGACTCAAATATGATTGATGCATATTTTAACCGTGCGCAGATAGTTTTTGCAACAAAAACAGAGGATAAAACGGAGTTGACATCGGCTCTTTCTGATTTAGAAAAAGCGGTTGAGCTGGATAACAAGTTTATAGATGCGTATTATTCAATGGCTGTTATTTATAAGAATCTCGGTGAATATAAACTCTCAATTCAAACTCTTGATAAGATTCTTGATATTGATGAACAAAGTGTCAATGCAAGAGCATTAAAGAAACTTTTGATTAAGAAGTATCTTAATTAGTTTTTATGTAAAATAAAAATTTAAACGGTTGCGTGTTTTATTTTAATCCTTTATAATAACCACAACAGATGAGGTGTTTTATGAATATTGAAATCTTAAAAGAGTTATCATACGGTGTTTATGTCGTATCGACAATGAATGGTGATAAACCAACAGGTTGTATTGCAAACAGCCTGATGCAGGTGACTTACGATACAATTGCTGTTAGTATTAACCACGAAAATTTTACCAACGAATGTATAAATAAAACAGGCAAGTTTGCTGTATCAATACTTGGTACAGATGTTGATGAGAATATTATACCTGTATTCGGTTTTCAATCAGGGCGTGAGGTATTCAAGTTCGAAAATGTGCCAACACAAAAAGTAAACGGACTTGATGTAATAAAAAATTCTGCCGGATATATTGTATGTGAAGTAACAGACAAAATGGAAACGGAAACCCATACGGTATTTTTAGGTAAGATTGTGGATTGTGACAAAATAAAAGATTGTACTCCTATGACGTATGATTATTATCATAAAGTCAAAAAAGGAACGAGTCCTAAAACAGCTCCGACATATATAGAAGAAAAAACTTCTTCAAAACTCTGTTACAGATGTACAATTTGCAACTACATTTATGAAGGTGATATAACAAAAGAACCTGATGATTACCTTTGTCCTATTTGTAAAAAACCAAAATCCGTATTTGTTAAATGTTAAATAAAAATCAGAAATAAATGTATTTTATTTTCAATAAATAAATGTCCGGTAATATTTTACCGGACATTGTTTAATTGTTTTTATTATTAATCCATAGCTAATTGACCTCTGTAGAATTGGTTATGAAAAATTGAATCTGCGATTTTGTTATTTTCAGGAGATGATGTTAAGTATAAATTTTCTAATCTGTTAAGTCTGTTGGTTAAATCGTTTACTGTATTGTTTGATACTTGATTTTTAAGTTTGTGCCAGTATTCTGCTTCTTTTTGCGTACATTGAACTTCTTCTTTGAAAGTTGGTCTGTTTAGTTTATGAAAACTTTCGTGAGCGATTAAACATGCGATTGCTTCTTTCGGTGAGTTTTGGTATCTGGAGTTTAACAATATATATCTGTTACCCATTGTATCTACTGATGTTATTGCATAATCTTTGGAGTAGTTGAAGTCTATCATTGTTAAATCGTAGAATATAATTTTAACACTTTTTTCATCTAAATTTTCAAGTACTTCTTCTGCTCCTGCTTTGTCTAAAACTTTTAATGCCTCTAGAACTTTGTCGTCGTTTGTAAAATGAGATACATTGTACGCAAATGCTTGATTTACAGCAAAAAATAGCAGGCTGAAAACAGCCAATAAAATTCTTTTCATGATACACACCCTTCTCTTAATTCAATTGATTGTGATGATTATTCTTTTTCCCTTGGTGTGTATATCGGAATTTTTTTCAAAATCTTTAGTATATTTAGTTGATATGTTACAAAACTTAATATTTAATTTTGATTGATTATGGTAATATGCAGTTATACTGGAATTTTCGGATAGGAATGTATTTATGATAAATGTAATAAAAAAAGACTTTTTGGCATCAATAATTGTATTTTTGATAGCTTTACCTCTGGCAATCGGTATATCTATTGCCTGCGGTCTTCCGATATATTCCGGTATTGTATCCGGAATAATCGGCGGTATTGTTGTAGGAATGTTTTCAGGAAACTCACTTCAGGTATCAGGTCCTGCAGCAGGTTTGATATTAATTATTGTTGATATAATAAATACTCACGGGCTGGAGCAGCTATTTTTGATAATATTTTTAGTCGGGCTTTTGCAGATAACGTTCGGATTATTATCATTCGGTAAGTGGTTTAGAGCAATTTCTCCCGCTATTATTCAAGGTATGCTTGCAGGCATCGGAATTTCAATATTTTTATCGCAATTCCATATAATGCTTGACAGTCAGCCGCAGAATGATTTTTTAAGTAATATAAAAGACTTGCTGATTATTATATACAATTCAGTATTACCGCTTGACGGTTCAAGACACCATATGGCGTGTATGATTGGTATATTAACAATATCAATGATACTTTTATGGAATTTGATTCCAAATAAAAAACTCAAGGCAATACCGTCAGCTCTGGTTGGTGTTATTGCGGCATCTTTAGTTGCAAATGCAGCTCATCTGGATATAAGTTATTTGCAGGTCGGAGAGAATTTTTGGAGTAATATAAATTTTATAAAACCGGCAGATTTCACCCATATATTTAATATGAGTATAGTATTCAATGCAATAATAATAACATTCATTGCAAGTGCAGAAACTCTTTTGACATCTGCGGCAATAGACAAGATGAGTGACAAATCCAAAACGGATTACGATAAAGAAATTATTGCACAAGGGATAGGAAATTCTTTATCCGGATTCTTGGGTGGACTGCCAATAACAGGTGTAATTGTCCGTAGTGCCGCAAATATTAATGCAGGAGCACAAACAAGGTTATCTGCTGTTATGCACGGTGTTTGGCTGCTTGTTTTTGTATCAATATTCCCGTTTATACTGGATTATATTCCGATATCTTCGCTTGCTGCGATTCTTGTTTATACCGGATATAAACTTGTTGATGTTGATGCTGCAAAACATATTTTTAAACTTAGCCGCGGCGAGTTTTTAATCTATATGATTACGCTTGTTTCAATACTATTTACCAATTTGTTTGAAGGTATTGTGATAGGTTTCATCTGTGCATTCTTAAAAAGTGCATTTAAGGTTTTGAAAGTCGATATTGATAAAGAATATATAGAATCTGAAAATCGTGTAGTTGTGAAACTCCATGGAAATATTACGTTCTTACAATTACCGACTTTGATAGATGCTATTGAACAGCTGCCAAAAGATAAGAATATAAAACTTTGTACAGAAAGACTGCATTATATAGATCATGCCTGTGTAGATTATCTAAAATCCTGGGAGAAGGAACGATTAGAGATAATGAAAGGGTATGAAATAGATGTTGAATGGGAAGAAATTAGTAAAACTTATCCTAGTTTCAAATGGCAGTTATTCCATAGTGAACATGATGAAAAATAAAGACGGGGTATCTTAAGAATTTTCTTTTTTGATAAGTTCAGTTTCAATACTGTTTATTTCTCCGTTTGGTTCATAATCAATTTTGATAATTCTATAATATGATGGTGTTAGAAATAACGCAGGTGTTGAAAAATGTTTCATTCCGTATTTTTCAAACTCTCCTGATTGATGATAATGGCCGGATACAACCATTATTACATTCCCATATTTTTTGATAGTACTAATCAATTTATGTTTATTGCGAACTCTATGCAGTTTTGCATATAAGTTTCCGTCTGAAGGTTCCACAATCGGGAAATGCTGGAATATAATAACTTTTTTATCTTTGTTTTCTTCGAGAACATTGTCAAGCCACTGAATAGTATTTTTATTGAAATATCCTCTGGTATCAGGTACATAATCATTTGTTCCGTCAAGCATTACGGCAAGAAAATCATTGTTTAACTCTACACAGTAGTTCGGGTAGTACTGATGATATCTTGAAAGTTTTTGTATTATTTTTAATGATTCTGTTTTATTCAGTCCCATAGGAGAATTAATATCGTGGTTTCCTAAACATACATAATATGGTTTATTCAGGTAATTTGCTATATCGAAGAATTTTTCATACAGTTCTTTATAGCTTCTGTCAACTAAATCTCCGGTAAAAAATACGTATTGAATAGTGCTGTTATCATTAATACTTCTGATGGCACATCTTAGATTATCTTCCGAATGAGTATAATCTCTTTTAATAATCGGCTGTTTTATTTTATCAGGCAGATGTACATCTGTTATTTGCGCAAATATCAAACTATCTGCCAGAGATATATTCGCAGATAATAAGAACACTAAAACCAATAAAATCTTTTTCATAGACTAATTATAATATGATTAAATAAAATGTCTACTGTTATTTACAGATTTTAGGTAATCCAAGCGGTTCACAAAGTGTGATAGTAACTATTTCGCCCTTTTTTGCGTGATATTTCAAACCGGGGGTAATAAGCCCTGTAATGAGTCCGACAGTACATCCGACCGGAATACCGACAGCAAGTCCGACTCCGATTTTAGCAGGATTTGGAATAAACGAGAATCCGACCCCTGCACCTGCTCCGACACACCCTAAGCCAATAGTATAAAGTGCAAGTTTTCCTGTTGTCATCCATGGACCTTCTTTCAGACTGCCATCTTTTGTAAGTGGTTTTGCAGACATACAAACAGATGTGTTATCAGGGAAAACAATACATTTAAAATTGAAATAAACTCGTGCATTTTTATTCGGAATACGTTGTTTTTCTATTCTTATTATTTCTGCAGCGACGATTGAGCCTTGAGGAATAAGAAGTCTGCCTTCTTGTGTATATAATGCATCTTGTAATGTGAAGTTAACTGTATCACCTGCTTTAGCACACTCTGATTTAAATTTGCAATTGAATGCAACTTTAAAGCTGCCGCCTTTACAGATGATATTTCTGAGATTGGTTATGGCAACTTGATTTGCTATTGCTCCTTTTTCACAAAACAGGTGTTCATAACATTCTACCTGTTCGCAATCAGGTTCTGCAAACGCACTTAATCCGATACAAAATATACATATTAAAGAAATTAGTTTTTTCATACAAGTATTTTTGTATATGATAAAACTTTCTGCATTCCCCATGTGGTATTTACTATCATGGGTGATTGTAATTTTTTAGTTATAAACAAGAATTGTAGTATGAAAAATATTACATTACTAATTTTAACTTTAATATTAATAACTCCTTTAGTATTTGCAGATACTTATAACCCTTGGCCGGGGCAGTATCGCGGGAATTCTTGGGGTGATAATTCATATCAGTATAGAAGACATAACAGAAATTTCCGGTACTATGACCGTGACAGATATCGAAATAATCCTAATCAGATGAGCACTTTAGAAAAAATTATTCGTGCAAAACGTGTTGCAGACAGGGTACGCGGGTATTAACCCCAGAACATTGTTGTTCCCTGCTGCATATAATATGGGATATCAATATCGTATTCCATACAAAAATCTAAATCCTCATCAAGACGTTTGTTATGTGTTGAAAATCCCATTTTTCGATAAAACTTGTGCGGCTGTTTGCCTCCGCATTCAAGATTATGAGAAATTACTTCCAGTTTCCCGCCGAAGTTATGCTGCTTGCTGATTTGTTTTGCGAAATGAATTAATGAAGTTCCAACACGTAACTTTTTATTTTCAGGGAAATTACTCTTCATATCTGCGATATAAAGTCTGTCCTTTTTAGGTACGAGTTTAATTTTGCCGAGATATTTCCCGGTTTTTAACGACGCCATTTTATACATCTCGCCTGACTTATATAAAACTCTATCCGTGATTTTTATTGGTTTAATTGGTGGCATACTATTTTAAAACTCCTAAATATTTTTTTTGCTATTTAAATTTAACTTTCTGTCCTTCTTTAAGTTCATCTGTAATATTGGTGATGAGTTTTTCATTCCCTTTTAACCCGTCTAATATTTCTATTTTATCACCTAAATCGCGTCCTTGTTTTACTTTGATAAAATGAATTGTTGAATCAGGTCTTACTTCTACTACGTAAGAATCAGGTTTAGAAATGGTTGTAATACAAGCAGGATTTACAGTCATAATCTTACGTTTTCCTTTAATATCAATTGCTGTTTTTACATAAAGTCCGCTGTATAAGCCTGATTGCCCGTCATTTGGAATAACAAGCGCTACTTCCATAGTTCTTGATACGTTATCCAGTTTTCCTGAAATTTGAGTAATGTATCCTCTGATTTTTTGTTTAGGATTTTCAGGTATAAAAACATCTACGGCCTGGTTGTTATAAATATATCTCACATAATTTTGCGGAACAAAAATAGTTGCTCTGAATTTATCTATCTGCTGGATTTCAAACAGGCTTGTGCTTGTAGTGCTTCCGCCTGCAACAACATTTGCTCCGGCATCAATATTGTATTTACTTATAACTCCGCTGAATGGTGCGGTGACTCTTTTATATCCTTGAAGAGCCGTTAATCTGTTCAAGTCTTGTTTTGCACGGTTTACATCTGCTTTTGCTCCAAGATAGTTCATTTCAGAAGTTTTAAAATCATTGTATTTTGTATCTATTTCTTGTTTTGAAATAGCTCCGTTTACTCCTGATTTTTTATATCTTTCATAAGTTTGTTTTGCATAGTTATATTGGTATTGTGTTTCCATAAGATGCTTTTGCGCCGAAATAAGTGCTGATTTTGCACTCATCGCTTCAGCATCTAAATCCGGAGTATCAATTGTTGCAAGGAGCTGCCCTTTTTGGACATGCTGTCCTAATTGTACATATCTTTGATTAACCAGCCCGTTAATCCGAGAAAATATTTCCGTATGCAAAAATGGTTTCAATTCACCGGACAACAATAAATCTGAATCATCTTCACCAATTTGCGGAGTTTCGGTTATCGCAATATATTCCACCTCTTTAGCATTCTGTGATGTTGTAATAAATCTTTTTGCTTTTGGAATTATTCCAATAACAAACAGAATAAGAATAATACATATAATTATATTTTTAGGATTTTTAGTAATATTTTTAACCATCGTTTTCTACCTTTTCATACTTTTTATTTTTGTTTAAAATTGCGAACAGCATAGGAACAATTGCAAGTGTTGCAAATGTTGCAAACAAAAGTCCTCCGATAACGGTTCTTCCGATAGGAGCATTTTGTTCCCCGCCTTCACCTATACCTAATGCCATAGGGAGCATACCCAATATCATTGCGGAAGCTGTCATAATAACAGGTCGTATTCTTGTGTATCCGGCTTCAATTGCGGCTTCAACAGATGAGAAACCTTCTCTCATTTTTTCGGTTGCAAAAGATACTACAAGGATAGAGTTTGCACAAGAAACACCTACTGCCATAATTGACCCCATCAATGCCTGAACGGAGAATGTTGTATCAGTAATAAACAGTGTCCACAAAATCCCTGATAATGCCAGAGGTACAGGAGTTATAATAATAAACGGATTTCTCCAGGATTGGAAGTTTACGACAATCAAAAGATATACAAGAATCAATGCGAGCATTAATCCCGATATCAATGATGTGAAGGCGTAATTCATTGATTTTGCCTGTCCGTGAATATTTATAAATGTACCTCTTGGTGCAATTTTTTGATATTTTTTAACTATCTTATTTATATCACTTGAAACACCCGCCAAATCTCTATCCTGCAGGTTTAACAAAATATCATACACCGGCTGAATATCGTAGTGGTTAACAACACTTGAGGTTTTACCGGATGAGATTGATGCAATATTTGCAAGTCTTACAGGGTGGTCATTGTTGAATGAAACCGGAATATCTGATACATTCTTAACCGTATCAACGTTGTATTGCGGAACTTGTAGGGCTAAAAGATAATTTACCCCGTTTGACGGGTCAACCCAGTAGTTTCTTGCAATCTGTCCGCTTGATGTTAAAGCGGTCAGAACGTTTTGAGAAACGGTTTCCTGTGACAGGTTCATACTGTTTGCTCTTACTTTATCTACATCAACCTTGATTTCAGGAACATCAGTAATTTGATGAATATGTGCATCTGCAACGCCACGTACTTTTCTTATATCTTCAAGCATTTTAACGGCCAGTTTATAGTTTTCTTCACGTTTCTGACCTTGAATTTGGATATCAACAGGTGATGCAAGTCCAAAATTCAAAATTCTTCCAACCATATCAGCGTTCTGGAAGAAGAAATCAGAATCAGGATGTTCTTTTTCCAATATTTTTCTGAGTTTTTTTACGTACTCTTTAGTCGGTTTATGATTTTCTTTTAATGCAATAAGAATTTCTCCGTCACCTACTCCGATTTGAGAGCTGTCCATAAACGCAAGGTTAATCATACTTGCAGGAAGTCCTATGTTATCAAGTACAGTTTCAAGTTCATTTGCCGGAATAACTTTTCTTATAGTATTTTCTATATCAGTAAATTCTTTTGCTGTTTCTTCTATTCTTGTTCCGTGAGGTGCGTAAACGTGTAAACGAATTTGTCCGGCATCAACTTCCGGGAAGAAATTTTCACCGATAAAAGGAATAAGAATTATTGCAGACAAAACAACTATTCCGTATACAATTCCGACCTTTTTGGGTTTAGGGAATATATCTTTTATCAAAAACTCTCTGTATTTTTCTTTCAGGTTATTAAAATGAATATTTACGAAATTATTAATTTTGAATAAAAGTGATTTTGGGTTCAAAACCTCTTTCACTCTTAATAGTTTGTCAACGAGAACCGGAACGAGGGTGTTTGATAAAAGATAAGAACCTAACATTGCAAATATAACGGACATCGCAAGCGGAATAAATAAATATTTAGTAGAGCCTTCCATCAGGAATATCGGAGCAAATACCGTACAGATTGATAGTGTAGAAACAAGAGTCGGGGCTGCAACTTCTGCTGCGGATTTGTAAATAACCTCTTGAATCGGAACGTTTTTCATTATTTCTTTGTTTCTCAGGATATTTTCAATAACAACGGTTGCGTTATCAACCAGCATACCGATGGCCAGCCCTAATCCGCTTAATGACATCATATTTATTGTTTGACCGCATAATGAAGTAAAAATTACTGCAAACAGAACAGATAAAGGGATTGATATTGCAATAATGAATGTTGAACGAATACTTCCTAAAAATATAAGTATCATTAATGCTGTTAAAAGAGCCGCCAGAGTTCCTGAAAATATAACATCTCTGATTGATGCTTTTACAAATATTGACTGGTCAAATAATACTTTCATTTTGACACTTTCGGGTATTGTTTTAGCAATTGTCGGTAAAAGATTTTTTACACCTGAAACAACATTAAGAGATGAAACTGCACCGGCTTTATAAACGGTCATTAAAGATCCCGGCATGCTGTTTTCTCTTACAATATTTGTTTGTATTGCGTTTCCGTCATGGATATATGCAACATCCGACAGGTATACAACTTCATTTGTTTTAGGTGATTTTATCGGGAAATTATTCATTTCTTCAACTGTCGGCGTTGCGTTATTTAGTTGGATAATATAATCTTTATCCCCGATTTTTGTGTTTCCGGACGGGATAATAACATTTTGCCCTGCAACTGCTCTTGTAACATCGGCAGGAGTAAGTCCTCTTGCTTCCATCTTTTGCATATCCAAATCAACCATTATTTGACGAACCTTTCCGCCCATAGGAAGCGGAACCTGTGTTCCTTCAACTTTGGTTAACTGGACTTTTATATTATTTTGTGCAATATCGGTTACTTTCCTTAACGGCAGTTTTGAAGATGATATTATAACCTGTAATACCGGAATTGTTGTCGGGGTATATTTCAAAATATCAGGCGGCATAATTCCTGCAGGCATACTTCTCATACAAACTTGAGAAGCTGCACTGACCTGTGTAATCCCTGTATTTATATTTGCCCCCGGATGCAGAAATATCCTTATAACACCAACACCAAGCAGTGATTGAGATTCTATATGTTCAATATCATTTACGCTTGATGCATAACTTCTTTCTGCGATTGTGACAATTCTTCGTTCAATATCTTTTGCCGGCATGCCTGTGTATGTCCAAACGGCAGTTACTACAGGAGTATTAATTTCAGGGAATATATCAATAGGTGTTTTAACAATGGTAACTATTCCCATAATTAAAATAAACAGAGCCATTACGATAAAAGTATAATGATATTTCAAAACCATTTTGATGAAGTTTTTCATTTGATACTTCCTCCTAATGATTTGTAAATATCAACAGTGTCAATCAATGTACAAATCTTTGCAGTGTACATAGAATTTTCGTTAATAAGAACCTGACGTCTTGCATCAAGTTCATCTATTCTGTTTCCAGTACCGTTTATGTAACGAGTATTTGCAACTTGATAATAATGGTTTGATTTTTGCATTGCTTTGTAAAATTCGTCATAAGAATCAGAATCGGTTTTAAGACTTGATAGAGCATTTTCTATTTCACAGAATGAAGTTAACAATGTATTGTTGTATTGGTGCAGTTTTTCTGTTGCAACCTCTTTGTTATATTTTAAGTAGGACATTTTGTATCCGCCTGTATACAAATCAAGCAATGCACCTGCTCCAAGCTGGTAAACCGTACTTTCCCAGTTAAATATTCGGCTTCCTCTTAATGCTTCATATCCTATCATTTCATTTAGATTAACAGATGGTAAAAACATTTTTTTCGCAACTTTGACATCAATTGCAGCCTTTTTTAACCCGAGTTCTGCCTGCATAACATCAGGTCTGTTATAAATTAAATCTGATTGTATCGGAGTATTAATATCAAACGGTAATTTAAGTGTTGTAATTATTGAACGTTCGATATTTGTGTTATTTTCAGGTGAAATTCCTCTTAATACAGAAAATTGATGGAGAAGAATTTCTCGTTTCTTTAGAAGAGAATTATATTCGTTTTGTTTATTAACAAGTTCATATTCTGTTGTATAAAGGTTATCATAAGAAATTAAACCGCCGTCATACAGCTGCCTTTTTAGTTTTATTGTTTCATTAAGGTTTGATATGAGTTCTTTATAATTGTTTATTAAAGCATCTGTATGAATAATATTAAAATATGATGCTGTAATTTCTGCTGCTAAAGAAAGTTTTGCAATATTTAAATCTTGTTCGGCGATTTTAACTTCGTATTTTGAAGATTTAACTTTATCGGAGAGTTTGCCGAATATATCCAGTTCCCAGTTTAGTAACAGAGGGAAATACAGCATATTATGGCTTGCATATAATCCTGTCCAGCGTGAAATTGTTTTGTAGGGGTAAATAGAAGGATTTATACTTAATTGCGGTAATCTTTCAGCATTTACTGTTCCAAGTATTGCTTCGGATTCTTTGATTCTTGTTTTGGCGATTTTTATGTCCAGGTTATTTTCAAGTGCATCTAAAATATATCCGTTTAATAGTTCATCGTTGTAACTTTCCCAGAACGGATTTAGTGAAAAAACTTTTTCCGGTTGTTTTTTCGACTTTTTAATATGAATATTTAAATGGTTGTGAGTTTCCTGTATTGCAAAAACTTGTGTCTGCGTAATTATACATAAAATTATTAATAACCAGACTATCTTTTTCACTTTAAAAATCCTCTACTTATTATTATAAAATGCTGATAATCCTTTGTTTAAAATCTTTATAATATTTTTATATAAAGAAATGTAACGAAAAACCTATACATTGAAATTTGGTTTTAAGATTTTGACTTTAACAACATGTAAGTTGAGTCCGATGTGAAGTGAAAGGAGAGTTTTATATGACAGGAGGATTTTCGATAGAAGGCTTAAAAGGAACACCTTTATATGCATTAGCACAAAATGCTAACGTCAATGGTGGCGGAACGTTAGATGCTTCAGAAATGTTTGTGTTTCAATCTCAAATGAAAAATATGGGGTGGACTCCCGAACAATTTGGTTTAGCTATTGAAACTACGGATAATGCAGGAGAAACCGCAAAAGAAACACGTAAAACTATGGAACAAGCCGGTAAAGATTTGGATAAATCATATCGCGCACAGTTCGGTAAGCAAGGTTCAGAAGCCGCACAAACAGCAGAACAAAGAGCTGATGCAATAGTAAGAACAGCTTATGATATGTTTAAATATGAACATTCGGATTCATTTTTTACTCCGCAAAGCCTAGGTTCAAGACCTAAATATACAGCTCCCGAATATAAAGATAATGTTGCACAGTATTCTGCGGATTTAATGTTGTGGGCAAGCTCTGTTAAGCAGGAATATATTAATGCTGCACATATGACAAATGAACAATTAGCCGCTATTATTATGCAAAATGATAATAATAATGCTCAAGATATCATGATAAACGATAATATTAATGCAGACCAATTGTCTAATCAAGTTGCAACTGAAGGCGCAGCAACACGTGAAGCCGTTGCAGGTGAGGGCGCAGTAACTCGTGCTACAGTACGTAATGACGGTGCAGCAACGCGTCAAGCAATACGTGAAGAGGGTGTAAGAACCCGAGATGTAGTACGTGAAGAGGGAGAATTCATACGTTTTAACGACAATGTTAACACTGCAGGTGTACGTACCCATATAGATAATGAAGGAGCTCGAACACGTGATACTGTCAAACGAGAGGCAGAAGCTACAAGAGCTAATACCGATGAAAAAGCAAGAGAAATAGAAGAAAGAATCAAAAACGAAGGAGAACAAGTAATTGATACTCTTGACCCTCTTTATGTAAAACGTGCGGCTAAAGAGCTTAGAGATGCGGCTGCTAATGCGGGTAAATCTATTGCAGAATTTATTAAAGAAAATCCGGGAGTTTTATTCTTGGGTATTCCGGGAGGTATGTTGCTTAACAGACTCAATTAAATACACAGCAAACAATAATAATTATATAAACGGAGGCTGATTAGCCTCCGTTATTTTTTATTTCCCCCTTGATTGTGCGGTTATTTTATTTTAAACTCATTTTGTGGTTTACAAATTTAAGGAGATAATTATGTCAAGAAAACCAATCATTGCAGGAAACTGGAAAATGAATTTATTACAAAATGAAGGAAGAGAATTATTTGAAGGTATTAAATCTCTTGTTTCAGGTTTATCATCATCTCAATTACCTGAGATAGTTGTTGCTCCTACATTTACATCTATCGCAGTTGTATCAGCAGCAAAAGCATCTTGGGGCGATGATAAAATAAAAATAGCAGCTCAAAATTGTCACTGGGAATCATCAGGTGCATATACAGGTGAAATCTCTGTTGAAATGTTAAAGGATGCAGGCTGTGATTACGTAATTATCGGTCATTCTGAAAGAAGACAATATTTCTCTGAAACAGATGAAATGATTAACAAAAAAGCAAAAGCAATCTTGGCTGGCGGATTAATTCCTATCATCTGCTGCGGTGAAACATTAGAACAAAGAGAATCAGGTGTTACTGATGAACACATTGCATCTCAAATCAGAGCAGCATTAAAAGGTTTAACTAACGAAGAAATCGCAAAATCTGTTATTGCTTATGAACCAATCTGGGCAATCGGAACAGGTAAAACTTGTGATTCATCTGAAGCGAACAGAGTAATCGCTATGATTAGAAATGTTGTTAAAGAAGTTTCATCAGAAGAAGCAGGAAATGCTATCAGAATTTTATACGGCGGTTCTGTAAAACCATCAACAATTGAAGAACAATTATCTCAATCAGATATTGACGGCGGTCTAATCGGCGGCGCAAGCTTGAAGGCTGACAGTTTCAATGAAATTATTACTAATTCAATGAAGGTTGCTGTATAATTATTAGTATAATAAATTAAGAAATTTGGAAGATTGTTTCAATCTTCCAAATTTTTCGGTTATTATATAAATACAGTATTAAACAAGGAGAATAAAAATGTCTCAACAATATATTCCGCAGCCAAAAACACGAACAGCACTTGTATTATTCTTAAAAGGTGCTGCAACACCTGTTGTATTATATTTTGATAATCCTCAGGCTGTTTATCAGGAATTTAAACAACTTATGAAAAGTCCGTCGCCTGTTTTGGTAGAAAAAGAAGCAAACGGACCTGTTAAAAAAATATGTTTTGTTTCAACTCAGATTGCAAGTTTAGTATTACAGGATGAGGTATATGGATAAGGTAAAAATATCCGAGATTGAGAAATCTCCTGAGAAAACACTTCATATTGATATTGATGAATATATCGATGAGATTAAGGCAAATATTGAAGGTTATCTTGATATTACGCCGATGGGAGAGTTTGTATCCGTAAAAGGACATATCGAAGGTGATATTAACTTGACCTGTGATTTGTGTTTAAAAGATTTTGATTACGAACTTGAATTTGATATTGATGAAATGTATGCCAAAAATGCGGTATATGATGGCGAAAAACAAGAAATAGAGATAAAAGACGGTAACTTTGTAATTGACTTAAACGGTTCAGATGAGATAGATATTTATGACTTATTGTATCAATCTGTAATATTAGAGTTACCAAATAAAAAAGTTTGTGGTATAAATTGTAAAGAGGATTTTTTTGAAAAAGATGATTCCTTTAAAGTCCATGATGAAAGAATGGATGTATTTAAAACAATAAAGATAGAAAAATAGTCGAAGTAATAAATATAGAAAGGTATAAGGAAAATGGCAGTACCAAAGAAAAGAACAGGACATAGTGCACAAGGAAAAAGAAGAGCAAATTGGAAAGCTACAAAGCCTGAAACAACAATTTGTTCAAACTGCGGTGAACCTGTATTAACACATACAGTATGTACAGCTTGCGGTTACTATAAAGGTGAACCGGTAAGATTACAAGATAAAGCAGCAGCAGTTGCAGTTAAAGAAACTAAGAAACCTGCAAAGAAAACTGCAAAAAAATCAACTAAAAAAGCTGAAGCTAAAGTTGAAGAAACTAAGGCAGAAGAAGTTAAAGTTGAAGAAGTAAAAGCAGAAGAAACAGCAGTGGAAGAAGAAAAAGAAGACAAATCTGTTGAGGAATAGAGGGTAAAACAATAATGACAAGAATAGCTATTGACGCAATGGGAGGCGACCACGCTCCATTTGAAATCGTTGCAGGTGCAGTTTGGGCTGCTTCTGAATATGGCGTAGGATTGGAACTAGTCGGGAAACAAGATCAGATAGAACAGGTTCTTGACCAAATTGAACAAGAAGGAATTTATTCTGATTGCGGCAAAGGCAGGAGAAAGCGCAGAATAAAAATTGATGTTAAAAGTTTAGATATCAAGATTACTCATGCAGCAGAAATCATAGAAATGGGTGAAGCTCCGGGGCAAGCTATTCGTAAAAAGAAAAAATCATCTATTGTTTTAGCTGTAGATGCTGTTGCTAAAGGCAGTTCAGATGCTGTTGTTGCTGCAGGTTCAACAGGAGCAGCAATGGCTGCAAGTTTATTTGGTTTAGGACGAATTCCGGGGATTGAACGTCCTGCTATTGCAGTTACATTACCAACTATGAAAAAGCCGATAGTTGTTATTGATGCAGGTGCAAACAGCAGTTGTACTCCTCAGATGTTAAAACAGTTTGCTATTATGGGTTTAACGTTCTCTAAAAATGTTTTAGGAGTTGAAAATCCTAGAGTAGGCGTTTTAAATATCGGTGAAGAAGCAGGTAAAGGTAACGAGCTTGCACAAAATACATACAAACTTTTAGAAGAAGATCAAGACAATATGAATTTTGTCGGTAATATTGAAGGCAGAGAAATATTCTTAAATGTATGTGATGTTGTTGTATGTGACGGGTTTGTAGGTAACGTTGCATTAAAAATAACTGAAGGAACGTCTTCAATGTTGTTTAGAATGTTGAAAGCGGAATTCAAGTCTGATTTTGTGGGGGCAATAATTGGTTTGTTAGCAAAACCATTTATGAGCCGTATATATGAAAAAATTAATTATGAAGAATTTGGAGGAGCACTTCTTCTCGGGGTTAAAGGAATAACAGTTATTTCTCACGGAAGAAGTAAAGCTTACGCAATAAAGAACGCTGTAAGGGTTGCTAAAGAAGCAGTTGAAACAGGTGTTAACAAGAAAATTTCAGAATTTATTGAGGGCTAGAGGATAGATATGACAGACAAATTAATTCCGTTGCGTATTGCAGGTGTTGGATATGCATTACCGGAAAAAGTTATTACAAATGATGATTTAACTCAGTTGTATGAAACATCTGATGAGTGGATTTATTCAAGAACCGGTATTAAAGAACGTCGTGTTGTATCAGGTGAAGAAAACGCAATTGATTTAGGATTTACTGCATCTAAAAATGCTATTGAAAAGTCAGGAATAGATCCTGAAGATATTGATTTAATTCTTGCTGCATCATCTGCTCCGCCGGATTTGTATCCTGCAATTGCCTGTCATATCCACGAAAGATTAGGTATCAAAAAACCTGTTCCTGCATTTGATATCACAGCAGCTTGTTCCGGTTTGATATATGGTTTAAGTATTGCAAAAGCTTATATCGCTTCCGGCATGTACAAGAATATTTTGATTGTTGCAACAGATAACAACTCAAGACTTCTCGACTGGACGGATAGAAGTACATCAATTTTATTCGGTGATGGAGCCGGAGCTATGGTTGTAACTCAAGCAGAAGATGGTATTGATGATGTTATCTCTATTGATATCAAAGCTGATGGAAATTACGGACATTTGATTGAGCTTTCATTTGACGGTAAAAACTGTCCGCTGGTTGAACAGTATGAACCAAAACCTCAAGGTATCAGAATGAACGGACGAGGTGTTTATACATTCGTTGCAAAAATCCTTCCTCAATACGTTGAAGATTTATTGGCTAATGCAAATGTAAAAGCAGAAGATATAGATTACTTGATTCCCCATCAGGCAAATTTAAGAATTATTCGTGCAATACAAGAGCGGCTTGGATATTCTGACGATAAAGTTGTTACTAATATTAAATATTATGGGAACACATCCGCAGCATCTATCCCGATTGCACTTGCAGAAGGTGTTGAAAAAGGCAATGTAAAACTCGGTACAACTGCGGTATTATGCGGATTTGGAGCCGGCATGACTTGGGGCGGCGCTATTGTAAGATTAAGAGAAGGCATCTGCTAGGGGTAAATGTTATTGATAGAAATCCCGCTTACTCGTTTAATTTGGGTAAAATAGTATTAACTATTCATATTGTGTAAAATCAAACAAATCTTTTTCAGGTATTTCTAAAATATCTGAAAGATTAAACAAAAGCTTTAGGCTGATACGGCGTTTTGCTGTTTCTAACTTTGCCAAATGTTCGCGGGAGATACCTAATATTTCTGCAAGTTTATTTTGAGACCACCCTTTTATGTTTCTGTAATGGCTGATATTTTTCCCTAATTGTTTAAGTTTTGTAGCCTCACTCATCATAGTAATTATTGTTGTATATAAATAATTGATTGTATGTAGTCTAAATGAGAACATTATTATTTGGGGTAAAATTTATTTTACAAAATTTTACATATATGCGTAAATCTAATAGATACAGTGTCCTGTATACAGTACAATATAATTATGAATGATAATTTTGGAGATTCTAAAAAACTGTCTGAAGATATATCAGAATTGCGTTTTACATTTGGTAAAGGATATAGGGTTTATTATACTGTAGAAAATAATAAAATAATTTTATTAATTAACGGCGGTGATAAAACTAAACAATCAAAAGATATGGAAAAAGCACACGAACTTCTAAATCAATGGAGACTTAATAATGAGTAAATCAAAATCTTTAAACGAATATATCTTGAATGATTTAAAAACAGATGAAGATATAAAACAATGGATAAATATTGGTTTTGAAGAATTTTTGCAAGACAATGATTTAAACGCTTTTGTAAAAGCATTGGAGTATGCAGTGCGGGCGAAGGATTCTATTTCCGGAATTTCTAAGAAAACAGGAATTTCAAGAAGTAATCTTTATGCTATTTTTAATGGTGAACAACAGCCGCAATTATCTACGGCTTTAAAAATTATTAAAGAATTAGGCTATAGCGTTCAAGTTGCATAAAATACTTAAATTAGTCGTAATTTGGGCAAAAAATAATTTGGTGGATACGCTACCGCTTTGCTCATTTTACGACTAAGTGATTGCGATTCGCCAATAGGTTGGGCTTTAGCCCGACAAACAGTTGCAATAATCAGTATTTTATTAGTGTCTATTATTATTTTAATTCGCTTATTTTATATGCAAAGTACCCTTCATAATTGTAGCTTGCATCGATACCTTTCATATATAATTCCCGATTATTAATTTCGGTTGTTAGAGCTTGTTTTAAAAGTTCTCTTATTTCAACGTCTTTGATGGGGCTGCGTTCCATTGCAAGCAAATAATCATTTTTATCTACTTTACTCCAATCGACAACTTTATTGATTTCTTTTTTTAGAATCAAATCTAGCCAGATTCTGGTGCTTCTTCCGTTTCCTTCCCTAAACGGGTGTGCAGCATTCATTTCAACATATTTTTTAATAATTTCTTCGTAAGTTGATTGCGGCATTTTGTCAATATGTTCCAATGCTTGTTCCAGATACATAACAGGTGCAAATCTGAAATTTCCTTTCGCAATATTAACATTTCTGATTTCTTCGGCAAAGTAATAAATGTCGTCAAATAAGTATTTATGGATTTTTGCTAATGTTTCAAAAGTTCCTGCTTCAAGAGAATCAAGAAGCCCTTTTTCAAATAATTCAAGTGCTTTTTTCTTGCTAATTTTTTCTTCTTGACGTGTAAGTTCCGAAGAATCAGTAATTCCAAGTTTATTTTCTAAAACCATATAAATAATTATATCATAACTCTATTTATATCAGGTAAAATTTTTGTTTTTTTTTAATTAAATAGGTTAACAATGGTGCAATTTATTACTACGTTTATAGTCTATAAACAATAATTTTTGTATCATTTTCTCTTATAATATATAATTCTCCTTACTTTTGTGTTAAAATTCTCCCATAAGTATGAAATAGAGCATACGTTCGTTTGGTGAAGGAGTAAATATGACAAAGAAGATAGCTTTCTTATTCCCTGGACAAGGTTCACAATCAGTGGGCATGGGGAAAGATTTGTATGATAATTATGAATCTGCAAAAAATGTTTTTGATACTGCAGACAGAGTTTTAGGTAAAAGTATAACAGGTATTTGTTTCAACGGTCCTGAAGAAGATTTGAAACAAACGGTTAATACTCAGCCTTCAATTGTTACAATGTCAATTGCGGCATTAGAAGCATTAAAATCAAGCTTGGATATAACTCCAAACTACACAGCAGGTCACAGTTTGGGTGAATACTGTGCAATGTACGCAGCAGGTGTTATGTCGTTAGAAGATACTTTAAAACTCATCCAAAAGAGAGCGGATTTGATGGCAGAAACAAAGGGCGGTTCAATGGCTGCTGTTTTGAACGCTCCTGAAGGGGCTGTAGAAAAAGCTTTGGAAGAAGCATCATCTGTAGGATACGTTGATGTTGCAAACTACAATTCACCTGTTCAGGTTGTAATAACAGGTGATACTGATGCGGTAAACAAAGCAAGCGAATTATTGAAAGAGGCAGGAGTAAGAAAAGTTGTTCCGCTTGCTGTATCAGGTGCATTCCACTCAAAATTCATGGAAAATGCCGGTAAAGAATTTGAAGGCTTTGTATCAGGTTTCAGTTTATCTGATGCAAAACTTCCTGTTGTAACAAACGTTGATGCTCAGCCTACAACATTGGTGTCTGATTTCAAATCAAAAATGCCGAGACAGATTTATTCATCGGTTCATTGGACACAAACAATTGAAAAAATGATATCTGATGGTGTTGATACGTTTATTGAAATCGGGCCTGGTAAAGTTTTAGCAGGATTAAACAGAAAAATCAGTGCTGATATTACAACGTATAATATCTACGATAAAGAATCATTAGAAAGTACAATTGAGGCTTTAAAGTCACAACTTGTAGGTGTATAGTATGTTAAAATTCCGGCTTTCTGATGAAACAAGGGTTATACTGAATAGAGATAAATCTGTTTCGAAATTGAGTAAAAAGCAGATTAACTATTACAACAGTCCTGAGTTTTATGCAAAGCATCCTGATTTAATGCCAAGAGATATATATTTGGCAAGTGGCAGAACTATATCTAGAAAAGAGATTGACAATTATATAAGTAAAAATTTCAAGCCTTCTTTCAAAGATAGACTCAAAAAAATTTTTAATTTAAATAAAAGGAGATAAATAAATGTCAGAAAAAGTAGCAATAGTAACAGGCGGTTCAAGAGGTATCGGCAGAGCTTGTGCATTAGAGCTTGCAAGAGCAGGATACGATATTGCAATCAATTATGCCGGTAATTCTGAAGCTGCAGAAAAAACAGTTGCAGATATAAAAGCATTAGGTGTTGATGCTGCAGCATATAAGTTTGACGTATCAAACAAGGAACAAGTTGACAAAGGTATTTCAGAAATCCTTGAAAAGTTCGGCAGAATAGATGTTCTTGTAAACAATGCCGGTATCACAAGAGATGGTTTATTTATGAGAATGTCGGCAGAAAACTGGGATGCAGTTATCAATACAAATTTATCAAGCGCATTTTATGTTTCTCAGCCTGTAGTAAAGGTTATGATGAGACAAAGAAGCGGAGCTATTGTTAATATGTCAAGTGTTGTAGGTGTATCCGGCAACGTAGGACAGGCTAATTATTCGGCTGCAAAAGCCGGTTTAATCGGTTTAACCAAAACTCTTGCAAAAGAATTAGGTTCAAGAGGTATCAGAGTTAATGCTGTTGCTCCTGGATTTATTAATACCGATATGACAAAGGATTTGGATACTTCAAAATTCTTAGACTTCATTTCATTAAAGAGATTAGGAGAAGTTGAAGATATTGCAAAAGCTGTTAAATTTTTAGCAGTTGATACAGATTATGTAACAGGTCAAGTGTTAGAAGTTGACGGCGGTTTGATAATCTAGTAATATATCTTAAAACATTTTGCAAAATTATCTTGAAATAGTATAATTAAAATTGAATAGTGATATTACGTTAAGAAGAAAAAGAGGAAAAGAAAACATGAGTACATTAGAAAAAGTTAAAAAAGTTGTAGTTGATCAATTAAGCGTTGATGAAAACTTAGTTACTCCTGAAGCAAGTTTTACAGCAGATTTAGGAGCAGATTCTTTAGATACAGTTGAATTAGTAATGGCTTTTGAAGAAGAATTTGGTTGCGAAATTCCTGATGAAGAAGCTGAAAAAATTCAAACAGTTCAAGATGCAGTAGATTATATCGACGCACATTCATAATCGGTAAAGGATTTAAATTACGAGAGGAGAATAAAATTTTCCTCTCGTAATCATATAAGAAGAAAAGGTTTAAAAGAAGATGTCAAAACGAAGAGTTGTAGTAACAGGTATGGGAGCGGTAACACCTTTTGGTGTGGGTGTTAAGACTCTATGGGATAACTTGCTAGCAGGTAATAGCGGAATAAGTTTAACAGAAGGATTAAGTGAAGGACATACAGTTCTTATTTCAGGTCAGGTAAAAGATTTTGACCCAGAACAATATATTAATCCAAAAGATGCAAAACGTATGGATAGATATACTCAGTTTGCAATGGTTGCGGCAGACGAAGCAATTGCAGATGCAAAACTTGAAGGTATAGATGTTGATCCATACAAAATCGGTGTAATTGTAAGTTCTGCAGCCGGCGGTTTCAGAACATTAGAAAAGAGCCACAAATCTATTCTAGACAGAGGCCCTACAAAATGTTCACCGTTTACAATTCCTATGATGATTGCTGATATGGCATCAGGCAGAATTTCAATGAAATATGGATTCAAAGGTATTAATAAAGCTGTTTTATCTGCTTGTGCAACAGGTACACATTCAATTGGCGATGCATTCCGTGCTATTCAATGCGGTGATGCTGATATTGTTGTTGCAGGCGGCTGCGAAGCTACAATTTGTGATATAGGTATTGGTGCATTTACTGCTGCTAAAACTTTATCAAAGAGAAATGATGAACCGCAAAAAGCAAGCAGACCTTATGACAAAGACAGAGATGGTTTTATTATGTCCGAAGGTGCAGGTGTTTTAGTTCTTGAAGAATATGAAACAGCGAAAAAGCGCGGTGCACATATCTATGCTGAGGTTGTAGGTTATGGCCAGTCTGCTGATGCTTATGATATGGTTGCTCCTTGTCCGGAAGGTAAAGGTGCTACAAAATCTATGGAATTTGCACTTCAAGATGCAGGCATGAAACCTGAAGATATTCAGTACATTAATACTCACGGTACTAGTACAGGTCTTGGTGATATTGCTGAATCAAAAGCGGTTGAAAGATTGTTTGGCGACAAAGAACATAACAAAAATCTGTATGTATCTTCAACAAAGAGTATGCATGGTCACATGTTAGGTGCAACAGGTGCTGTTGAAAGTATCGCATGTATTGAAACTATCAATAACAACATTGTTCCGCCAACTATTAATCTTGACAATCAGGATGAAGAAGTTGCTAATTTGAACTATGTTCCGCATAAAGCTCAAAAGGCTGAAATTCATGCAGCATTAACAAATTCATTTGGATTTGGCGGTCACAACGCAACTTTGATTTTCAAAGAATGTAAAGAATAAAAATAAAATATAATCATAAAAAGGGCTCAGTTAAATTTAACTGAGCCCTTTTTATGTTATTTTGTTATTTTTTGCATAAAGTTATCAAATGAAGATTTTGTATTGTTACATAATTTGTTTATTTTATTTACTAAGTCTGTAGGTATTGTTTTTTTTATAGTATTAATTTTAGGAAGAATGTTTGATGGTTTTCCACCATTATCTCCAGCAGCAATTAAAATTTTTTTCATTGGTTTCTTGTTTGTAATTTGTTTCATTGTTTGAAATTTTACTGACATCATATATTATCTCCTTTTATATTTTTTACAGTTAATTTAAAACTAAAAAAAAAAAAATTTGCTAGTTTAGTTTTATATCTTGATATTTTTTAACAATATTAATGTTTAACCCTAGTTTTTCAGGAGTAATGTCTAGAACTGTTTTATTTTTTTTTACCGCATAAATCGGTATATTTTGTTTATACCCTTCCAGAACCGGAATTGAGCCCATTGCATCATAAGGCATAATAAGAAAGTCTAAATCGTTAATTGAATAACCGTTATTTTTTGTTAGTTTTGGTGCCTGCGATAATCCAAGCAATATGCATGGAAGATATGTAGGAGTAATATATTCTGCAGAACATCTCGGGTCAACAATCCTTTGTTCTATTTCAATATCTTCAAACGCAGGAGAATGTGCACAAGGGATTTGCAGTTCTCTTGATACATAGTGAGAAATGATTGCTTCAACACCGCCTACAGGGTCAACACCTATACCTTCTGAATACTCATCAGATTCAGGTTCTTCAAATTTGCATACAATAGCAATTGCTTCCGCACCTTTTTTAATTAGGCGTTTGGCAGATGTTAAAAGAGTTTTTATATTATTTACGCTGCCTGTTGAGATTCCAGATTCATCAATATTGAATCCGACTCCGACATTTTCATCTGTAATGTCCCACCCTATAATATCAATTCCATAGATTGTTTTTACTGCATTGATTGTATTTATATGGACATTGAGTATTCCTTGAGAGATTCCTTTATCAAATATTACCCCAATCTTGTTATTAGAGCTTTCTTTTAGGTATATTTTACCCTTAAAAAATTCATCAAGAGAATAACCTTCTACATAGAGCATGTTATTTGTTATTCCTGAAAAACATCCAGCGTTAACAACATTAGGGTTAACAATGAGTTTGTTTTCTCTTGCAAATTCTCTTGCCCAGTATGATGCATCTCCTGCGAATCCGCCTATTGATGCTCCTATTCCTGTTGGTACTATAAATGCTCCGAGTTTCATGCAACAATTTTAATTTAAAAAAAACTTGTGTTCAATATTTCAATTAATTGTCTAATTTACACTAATTATTAAGAAAAGTTACTGTATTTTTACAAAATTTTACAATATAAATTTGACTCTAATTTAAAGAGATTCTCATTATAAGTCAATATTGATACGAAATTTTGTATTAAACAAAGATTTTTTAATTAAAATAAAATTAAAGTTTAAAAAACAATCATTTTTTATCTTAATATTAACTTTACATCTTAAAAAATATTGGCAATTTTTTTTTTCTCCTGCTTTTAAATATATAGTGTGGTTGTTATAATTTTTATATCAACTAGTAATGATGTAGATTGTGTATGATTAGTCAGTTTAGTTTAGATAGACAAAATAATTCAAATATAAATAGTTCATCTCTACAAAATAAAGGTTTAAAAAATAAACCTAATTTTACGGGGCGTGAAAAAGCCGGCGGAGTAGTTCTCGGTCTTGTTCAAAAATGTGAAAAAGAGCCGATGATAAATGTTGCGGTTATTGATTTATTGACTGCAATTTTACCGCGTTCGTTATGGGAATCATTAACAAATTTATTTGCAGGATTTGAAGCTTTTAGGCGAGAATCTTCCGGTTTAATTGTAAACTGTTTGATACCGGGATTTATTACTTTAGGAATAGCTAAACTTGCAAATAATGGGATTATGGGGAAAGGGAAATCAAACCTTGCAAATTGCTGGGCAAGTTCTGATTCCATAAACAAAGTTACAAATCACTATAAAGATGCAGAAAATACTGAAGCGTTTAAAGAAGGTATGAATATATTTAACGGCAATAAAACACATGCCAGAGTTTATGCTGTTAATTATAATTTATTAAACGAAGCATCAGGCATTGACGGTTTTGATAAAAAAGCATTTAATCAAGCTATGTCAAAACAAGAAATGTCCGATGCTGCAGAAAAGCTAACCAGAATAAGTTTTAAATATAAAGATGGTCAATTATCAAATGAATTAGTTGAAAAAACTCCTAAGAAGAGATTAAAAGCTATATTCAAATCTATATCAAGAAAAACACACATTGCGCAAGACGTTAAATTTGGGGAAGGGTTAGAAGCTGGTCTTGAAAGAACATTGACAGATACTCACCAGCTTGTAAAAGGAATGATTAAAGAAGGTATCAAGCCTGAAAATGTTGCGGATTTTGTTAAACGTTCAAAACGATTACTCAAGACAAAGAGTATTCTTGGAATGGCTGTGATACTTCCATTGGCAGCATCGATGCAGCATATTAACAGAAAAATTACTGAAAAACTTTCAGGTGTAAAAGGTGCTCCAATTCATAAGAGCTACGGCAAAGAAGACCATAAAAAAACTGAAGAAGAAATAAAAAATGAAAAACGTCAATTGATTGGCAAAAAGATTTGGGCAGTATCTTCAATGCTTGGTGTTGCAATGTTGTCAATGATGAAACTTCCGACTCTTAAAACATTGAAGAATATTGTTCAATTTAAAGATCAATTCCCGACAATGGATCAAGCAAGAGCAATATCAGCAATAACCTTTGCATCCCGTATGGCTGTTGCGGATGATAAAGCAGAACTTGATGAAGCTCATACAAGAGATATTGTAACTTTCTCTAGCATGTATTTCTTAGGTGATTATGGTGCAAAAGCTATGGCATCTCATTTGGAAAAGAAAACAGGTGTTGAACTGTTGAATAAAACATTTGATCCTAACAAAAATAAAGGTTTCTTTACAAAAGCTAAGAATTGGATTTTGAATACACATCTTAAATCTTCTGATGAATTAAGAGGTGTAGGTAAGGCATTTGAAAATGCAACAAAACTAAGAGCAAAATGTCAAATGGCAAATTTAGGAACGTCATTAGCTCTATTGGGAGTAATTGTTCCGATATATACTAGATTAAGAACCAATAAACATGACAGGCTTGAAGAAGCAAGATTAAAAGCAATGAAAAGTGGTACCCCTATACAAACTGTATCAGCGGGCGGAGTTAAGAATTCTTCCGGTATAAATTCCAGAGGATTGAATCCTCAATTCCCATCAATGAAACAGTTTAAAATGAAAGCAGAAGTGAAATAATGGAAACACAGTTAAACAAACAAATTAATAACAACTATTACAATAAGATAACCCCTCAACAAAACGGAAATACTCCGGTATTTAAGGGTGTTACAGGCGTTGTAAACGGTGTAAGTAAATTCCTCGCCGATGAACCTGTTTGGGGGGCAACGGGTGTTGATATTGGTTCTATGGTTGTACCAAGAACGTGGACTGATGTGAAAAAACGTGGTGCAGTTGCAGGGTTTGAAACTGGATTCAGAGAAGCTGAATCATCTGCAAATGATGCTTTAATTGGTGTATACGGTGTTGCTGCAGGATCACTTATTGCAGGTGGTTTAAATAACAAATATGGTATTAAAATACATAGAATATTTGCATCTGATGATGCCGCGAATGTCTTTTCTGCAAAATGGGAAAAACATAATGGTAATGTTTCTGAATTTGCAAAAGATGTTGTAGATAATTTAGAGGCATACAATCCAAACAGTAAGAATGCTAATGCAGAAGGCTTTGTAAAGATCCCAGAAAAACATAAACAGGGAATTATTGATGATTTAAAATATGTTGCTGAAGGTGACAGAAAAGGAATGTCTGAAAGATGGAAAAATGTCAAAAAACGTCTTTCTGTCAAATTATTGGAAGCTACAGGCACTGAGCAGGAATTCAGACTTATTCATAATGATGGTACCGCTAAAAAAGTGACTGTTGCAAATTCAAAAACAATGTTTGAAAATTTCTACAGATTATCTGAAGCATTAAAATCTGATAAGGTTAAGGGTAAAGTTGGAGAATTTGTCAAATCTTATAAAGGATTCGGTAAAACAAGAACTGCAATTGGTATTGCAATTGCCGGTGTATTTGCTGTTGTTGCACAACCTTTAAATGTATATCTTTCAAAGAAAAGGACAGGTTCAGATGGTTTTGTAGGTGTTGAAGGCCGTAAAAAAGATAATTCTACAAGCTTTAAGATGTTAAAACTTGCAAGCGGTATCGGTATGATGACAATAGCTCTTGCATCTATGGGTGCTTTGGCTAAAAATCCTCTTAAGATACCGAAGCTGTTTATTGAAAAGAACCAATATAAAGGAAAAAGCCCTACTATTAATCAATTCAAGACAGTTTTTGGTCTTGCAATAGCCTCACGTTTATTGGCTGCAAGAGATAAAGATGAACATCGAGAAGTTATTACAAAAGATGTTCTCGGGTTCTTCAACTGGTTAATGCTGGGTAAAGTTGTTAACCAATTAATTTTACATAAATTCCAGGCAAAAGATGCTAATTTGTTAAAGCGTGCGCCATTACCTCAAAACGCAACCAAATTACAAAAAATTGGTAATTTCTTGTCTTCATCTATTGCAACTCATTCAGAAGTTGTAATTGATGGTTTGAGAAAAGAAAGACCTGATATTAAATCAATGATAAAACCTGATGGTAAAGCGATGAAATTTAGTGAAATGTTAAAACTTTTACCTAAAGGCGGACAGGCAAGAAAGAATTTATTCTTATTGAACATTGCGCAGTGGGCAGGGTATGTATATTCTGCATTAGTTCTGGGTATTGGTATTCCAAATTTGAATATATACTTAACTAATTTGAGTGAAAAACATAAAAAGGCTAAAATGGCTCAAGCAAAACAAAGTATTCAGCCGGATAAAGATAGTATAGCAATCAATAAACAGGTAGAAAAGACAGCATTTTCTCAAATTAAAACTCATTAATATAAGTTATAATTTGATTATGAATGTTTTCAATAGAATCTTTGCCGTTAATTAGCTTAACTCTCTTGGGTTCCTGTTTAGATATTTCAATATAGCCGTTTCGGACACGGTTAAAAAATTCTATACCTGCACTTTCCATTCTGTCACGTGCTTTTCCTATTCGCTCAAGAGATGTTTTAACGTCTATGTCCGGAATAAAGGTTAAATCCGGTTTTATCCCGCTTGTTGCAATGTTGTTTAAATAATGAATTTGTTTTAAATCCAAACCTCTTCCGTATCCTTGATATGCGACAGTTGAATCAGTATGTCTGTCACAGATTACAATAATCCCTTTCTCAATGGCAGGTTTTATTATTGTATCAATATGCTGAGCCCTGTCTGCAAGAAATAAGAATGATTCACAGTTTGAAGAAACATCGCCTTCATAATTTAGAAGAATTTCTCTTAATTTTTCTCCAAGTCCTTTTGCTCCTGGTTCTCTTGTTAACAGTACATTTTTGCCCTGTTTTTCAAGTGAATTTTTCAATAACTCAATTTGAGTTGTTTTTCCGCAGCCATCTATTCCTTCAAATGTTATGAACAATCCTTTTTTCATAAAAACCTCTCATTCTTGATGATTATATTTTGGCATGTAGTTGACAATTTCGCAAGATTGCTATATAAAAGAAAATATATTAAACAACTTTTGAAAAAATCAATTATTATAATATTGAGGTAATAAAATGAAAAAAATATTTATTTGTTTATTTATGTTATTATTAGTGGCAGACTCCGCTTATGCTAAAGAGTCAGATAGTATTAAAGATGCTTATAAAAATATAAATAGTTTTTGTAAAATACAAAATATAAAAGAACTTGATAGTTTTATTAATAGCAATCCATATTCTAAAAAAGCAATAATTGAAAATGATGAAAAACTAGTGTTGGATTGTATAAAAAATAAATGTAATGATGAAGTTTTTAACGTTTTAATTAAAAATGGACTTGATGTAAACAAATTAGATAATGCTCCTCTTGAATATGCAATAAAAAAAAATAATGTGGATGCGGTTCGTGTCTTAATAGAAAATGGAGTAGATGTTAACAGGTGGTATCCTCATAAAGATATGGCAATAATTTACGCCGCTAAAAAGGGAAATCCTGAAATAATTAAACTTTTAGTAGATGCTAATGCGAATTTGAATATAACTGATAACAAACAAAATACACCTCTCTTGATTCTATGTAAAAAACATCCTGACAGCCAAGGAGTATATTATATGATAGCAGCCGGAGCAGATTTGTTCAAAATGAATAAATATGATGTTTCAGCTTATATGGTTCTTCCTTCAAATAAACAAAGTGAAATTTTAGACTATTATAATAAATCTACTTCCAAACTTTTATCAAAAAGATTTGTTAATAAAAATAAAAAATATGTAACTGCTGTTTATGGTGTTCCTGATAAAAAAATTTATCTTGATAATAATTCTGAATCCTGGGAATACTTAAATGAAAATCAACATTATATACAATTAAGATCTTCATCAAACGGTCTTGCAAATTATAGTTCTTACAGAGCCTCATCTAGTTATACAAATACTAACAGGTACTCCACTGTAGATACGAAATATTATGGCGGATTTACTATTAAAGTAGAAAAGAAAACAATATTTAACTTTGACAATAATAATGTATCTTCTGTTAAATATGTGTCTTCTTTTAATACATATCGTTAAAATAGATTCTTCCAGTTTTTTGCAAGTTTATTTAAAATATTTTGAGTGCTGTCTTTATTTAATAAAACAGATTGAACTGCAGTATTGACAAGAGTGTTAATATCTTTCTGGTTATTTGATTGTCTCATAACCGGCTGTATATGTGAGATTTGTTTTGCACTGATAGAACGTGCTTTAGCCATCAAATTTTCTGATGAATTATAAAATGAATCAGATAATGCTTCTTTGTTTGTTGAAATAACATTGGTTCGTTTTGCAAGCGCCAGCTGGTTTTCTTTATTTGTCAAGAATAACCCGAAATCTAAAGCTTCGTCTTTATACTTTGCTTTTAGAGGGATTACAAAATTCATTAAAGAAAAGTCATTTTGCCCTAACGTTCCTCGAATCTGCGGAGCAACATCGGTTACTTTGTATACATTTGGAGCGTTATCTTTTATCATACTCAAGAAGTTTGCACCTCCCTGGAAAAATACAACATTTTCTGACATATATTTTTCGAGAGCCTCTCTGTGTGTCTGTGTAATACTTTCTTTAGGTATAAGGTTATTTTGATAAAGTGATTTAAACTGATTAAAAAGCTTGATACTTTCGTTATTATTTATATTTTGGTATGAATTAACTCCGTATTTGTTCAATATTTTTAGCATTGTATCGTTTTCGGTTATTGTCGGGATATATATAAATTTTCCCGTATTAGTTTTTACCTGTTGTGCGTATTTGGCTAAATCTTCATACGTTGCCGGCATGTTATGTAGTTTTGCCTGTTCAAATAATTTTTTGTTGTATATTGTAACTGCAGATGTTGCATACCACGGAATTGCAAAAAGTTCTCCTTTGTATTTTAAAGAATCAACAATATCTTTATTGTATTCAGAAAGTTTATTTTCCGGGATTGTGTATAACGTACCTTTTTGGGCAAGAATTGCAGAAAAATCCGGATTCAGGTTTACCAAATCAGGCGGGTTATTGCTTAATATAGCTGCAAGAGTTCTTTTGTCTCCTTCAGAGAAGGGAACATCAATCCACTTAATTTTAATATTCGGGTGAGAGGATTCATATTTTGAGATTATATTATTCATATAATCTGCAAAATCTCCCATCTGCAGAGTCCATACAGTAACTTCTTTTCTCGTATCGGTTTCTGTTTTTTGAAATACAGTAAAATATGTTACGATAAGAGCGATTATAATACTTAATATCCAGAACCATTTATTTTTCATATAGCACCTCTCATGCTACAATTATACTATGAATAATCTGTTTACAGAACTGGAGAATGCAAATAAACAAATTCCGTTAGCGGAATTAATGCGTCCTAAAATACTGGACGAGTTTTTAGGGCAGTCAAATGTGATTGCTCCAAATTCTCCGTTGTTAAATTTGATTAAATCGCAGAGGTTGTTTTCATTAATACTATGGGGAACTCCCGGCTGCGGTAAGACAACACTAGCAAGACTGATAGCAAATCAGGTTAATGCAAATTTTCTTGAATTATCTGCTGTTTCATCAGGGGTAAAAGATATAAAAGAAACTGTTGAAAAAGCAAATGAAGCGTTAAGATACGGGCAAAAGACAATTGTATTTATTGATGAAATTCATCGTTATACAAAGACTCAGCAGGATGCACTTTTACCTTATCTTGAAAACGGTACATTTTTTCTTATTGGTTCTACGACAGAAAACCCGTCTTTTCAGGTCGTTCCGGCTCTTTTGTCTAGGGTGCAGATAATAAGGCTGAATGCGATTGATGATGAAAGTATGTCAAAAATTATTAATAAAGGGTTTCAATATCTGGAAAAAACATATCAGCCGATTGTTTATGATGATGAAGTTGTAAAATTCATTATAAATAATGCAAGAGGTGATGCCAGGACTGCATTGAACATGGTTGAAAATTCTTATTTTGCAAGTAATTTTTCAAACAATTCAAGAGAGTTAAATATTGAAATATTAGAAAGTATTACCCAAAAAAGAAATACCAGATATGCAAGGCAGGAACATTATGACTGTGCATCTGCATTCCAGAAAAGTTTAAGAGGCTCGGATGCAAATGCTGCAATATATTATCTTGCTAAAATGATAGAGGCAGGTGAAGATCCTAGATTTATTGCAAGACGTTTGATTGTTTGTTCTGCCGAAGATGTTGGTCTTGCAGATACAAACGCTTTGACGGTTTCTGTTAATGCATATAAGGCTGTTGAACTTTTAGGTCTGCCGGAAGGTAGAATCCCGCTGGCAGAGGCTGTTATTTATGTAGCAAATGCCCCAAAATCAAATAAGACGATTATGGCAATAGATGCAGCATTAGCAGATATTGAATCCGGTCAGGATTATCCGCCTCCTATGCACTTGAGAGATGCACATTATAAAGATGCTTCAAAATACGGTTTTGGTGTAGATTATGTTTATACTCATGATAATCAGGATTATAAACAGCAGTTTTTGCCTGATGAATTAAAAAATAGAGTATACTTTGAAGAATAAGTGTATAAGATTTTATCTTTGATTTATATAACTTTACCGGTAATGACTATTGTGATAGGATTGTTATATAGATTACTTTAGAAGAGGATTTCTTATTATGAAAATGTCAAAACTTTTTGTTCAAACACTCAGAGAATTTCCGTCAGATGCGGAAGTTGTTTCTCATAAGTTTCTTGTAAAAGCAGGTTATATAAGAAAACTAACATCAGGGGTTTATAATTATTTACCTTTAATGTGGCGAGTGTTGAAAAAAGTTGAGAATATAGTCCGGGAAGAAATGGACAGAGCAGGGGCTCAGGAACTTCTTATGCCTTTTGTACAGCCAAAAGAGCTATGGGAAGAATCAGGACGTTGGGAAGTATACGGGCGTGAATTAATGCGTTTAAAAGACAGGCACGATAGAGAAATGTGTCTTGGACCTACTCATGAAGAAATCATTACTGCAATTGCTCGTGATGGTTTGAAATCCTATAAACAATTACCTGTAAATCTTTATCAAATTCAATCTAAATTCAGAGATGAAGTAAGACCTCGTTTCGGTCTTTTAAGAGGACGTGAGTTTATTATGAAAGATGCATATTCTTTTTCAACTTCTCAAGAAGATTTGGAAAAGGAATATGATAATATGGCGAAAGCATACAAAAGAATTTTTGACAGATGCGGGCTGCCGACCAAAATGGTTCAATCAGATTCAGGAGCAATCGGCGGCAGTGTAAGCCACGAATTTATGGTTATAACAGATACCGATGCCGGTGAAAATGATGTATTCTATTGTGATGATTGTGATTATGCCGCAAATTCAAACCATGCTGTATCAAGTCTTCCGCTTGCCAAAATGGACGGTGCTGAGTTTGGAATGATTGAGTATAAAGTTGTTGATACTCCTGATATGAAAACAATAGATGAAGTTTGTGCATTTTTAAACATTGATTCGACTATTGTGTGTAAATCACTGGTTTATATTGCAGACAAAGAACCTGTTATTGCATTAATCAGAGGCGACAAACAGGTTGAAGAAACTAAATTAATGAATGCTGCAGGTGCAATTGATATAAGAATTGCAACATCTGAAGAAATAGAAGAATTGATGGTGAAAAACGGTTTTAATGCAAAAGCCGGATTTATCGGACCTATGGGTATGAAAGATGTAAAAATCATTGCCGATAACACCGTAAAAGAACTTAAAAACTTTGTAATCGGAGCGAATGAAAACGATAAACACAAAGTTGGTGTAAATTGGGATATGCTTCCTGAAGTTAAGTTTGAGGATATAAGGCTTGTTGAAGCCGGAGAACTTTGTCCTCAATGCGGTAAACCTCTTAAAGTAACAAGAGGTATTGAAGTCGGAAATATTTTCCAATTAGGTACAAAATATTCAAAACCAATGAACGCTGTTTATATGGATGTTGATGGTAAAGCAAAACCTTATATTATGGGCTGTTACGGTATTGGAATTTCAAGAACCGCTGCTGCTGCCGTTGAAGCACATTACGATGATTGGGGGATTAAATGGCCAATATCAATTGCTCCGTATCACGCAATAGTTGTTCCGGTAAGCTGCAATGATGAACTTCAAATGAAGGTTGCAAATGAGGTTTATGAGAAACTTTTGGCTGCAGGTATTGAAACAGTTATTGACGACAGAGATGAAAGACCGGGGGTTAAATTCAAAGATGCTGATTTAATCGGATTTCCATTTAGAATTACTGTAGGAAAATCAATACAAAACGGTAACGTTGAATTTGTTATAAGAGAATCCGGAACGAAAGAAGAAATGACTCCTGATAAGGCCGTTGAATACGTAATAAGCCACGTAAAAGAAACATTACAAAATAACTAAAATAAGATTTTATCCAAAATAATACCATTTTTTGAATTTATCAAACCATCTTGGTTTTGATTCATCAATCGGTTTTGTTAAAAATGATGAGTATTCAGGGAAATCCGGTCGTATTCGTGCCAGACTTTTAATAATCTTTTTTTGACCGTTATGTCCAGAAGTTAAATGAGTAAATCCCTGTTTTTTGTAAAACGGTTCAGATTCATTGTATGCAACTAAAAATGTATCTGTGTAACGATTTTTTGTACTGCTGATAGTATTGTTCATTAATTGCTGACCTATATGATTCCCTCTGTATGTTTTAGCAACAGCAATAGAATCAATATATAAAGTTTTATTATCATTTACTAGTGATGTAAGATTTAATGGTGTTGCAACTAATGCCGCAGAAAGTTGTTTTTTCTTATTTCTTCCCAATAAAATTGTAGTATCAGGATTTTTTAATAATTCTTTGTATGTTTTAGTAGAATGTTTAATGTAGTCTTTGTATACAGCATGATTAAATGTTGGAGTATTTTTCCGGCATGTTTTCCAAAATGGATGTGAAGATTGATTAGCAAAATTATCAAGAAAGAATGTTGCAACTTCTTTCAGTGCATACTTTTGCGGTTTTTCCCTGTAATTCCATTCTTTGATAGAAATGATATCGTTCTCTGTATTAATTTTGAATGGTTTTACAGGATGATTTAATGACTTAAATGAAATCTGTCTCTTTTCTCTAATATCCATATTCTTAAAATACGCGTAAATAGAAGATTTTGCTATTTATGTTAAAAATTGTTAACAAAAAAGGCAATTTTTTATTACTTATATACTTTATATATACATAAGAGATAACGAATTAGGATAAAAGGAGAATAAACATGGGCGGAATTGAATTTAATGGCGTAAATGGAGCAAATGGTGTATTTGGTTCTAAAAAAACAGGTGAGACTCCAAAAACAGAAAAAACATTCGATTTTGGTTTTAATTCTGGCGATATGGGTGAAGTCGGTTTAGATACTGTAAAGTTTTCTGCAACAAAACCTGCATTTAAACAAGATGATTTGGATAAAATGTGGGCAATGGCTGGAATTACAAAGCCTGAAGGTGTAAAGCCTTTAGAAAAGACTATGGCTTTTGCTGCTGAAGGTGCAGAATATGGAGTAGAATATTCAGAAGAAGATATGAATCTTGCAAGATTTATGTTTGAAAACATGCAGCAAGTGTAATATATCTCTTTTCCCTTAAAGTAGATTTTGCGGTACCAAGCGATAACGCCATTTCGATTGGCTGCCGCTGCCCGTGGGAAATTAGGGAAAGATAGTAAGATAAGGTTTTAGCGGCAACGTACTTGCCGCTTTTTTTTGTAAATATTTCTTAACAAAGCAAGAGCAAAAAGGCAATTTTTAATTAAATATATACTTTATATATACATAAGAGATAATTAATTTAGAAATTAGGATTTATAGGAGAATATACTATGGGGTTCGATATCAACGGATTTAAAAATGCTTTCTTGTCTGAAATGAAACGTGCGGCAAATCTGGAATCACAAAATAATAAAATTGATACACAGGCAGAAGTTAATGCGGCAAAGAATATACAATCAACATTTAAATCAGAGTTGGCAAATGTATCTGATCCTATAGGTGATTCTTTTGTTAAGTCATCTGATGGTAAAAAAACGGTACAAAATGAAGTATCAATTGAAGAATTGACTGCATTACTTGATGACCCAGATTTAAACATTTCAAGAGTAAATCAATTGATTGCTGAAAAACCTGTAAAATCTTTAGGTAATATAGGTAAAACCGGCAGTGTAAAACAACCGCAAGAATTGGCAGATATGGCTGAAATGTCAGATGCTGATACCGATGGTGTAAAATTTTATACTGATTTAGCGATAGCTGAAGGACGTGATGGAGATATCAAAAGAAATACAGATGCATCAGAAGAAGGAATGGATATATTAGGACCAAACATGTTTGATGCATTTATGGAAGCATTGTATGATGCAGCATAAGCTGCACCCCCTTGTGGGAAATTAGGGAAAGATAGTAAGATTACAGGTATCCGAATTTTTGGATACCTTTTTTATAATTATCCTACAGTATGCATGGTATCAAAAATTTCTTTTCTTTGAACCCATATCTCCATTTTTAGCTGTTCACCTTCTTGTTGTAGGCAATCTTTTATATCTTTAAATGATTTTGGAGAGTTTGTTATATCGCATAACATAAACATTACAAAATGACCTTGCATTAATGTTTGTTTTATATCTTCAATATTAACGTTTAGTTCTGCAAGTATTGTTGCAACTTTTGCAACGATACCTACCTTGTCAGTTCCGGATACGGTTATGATAATCTTATTATTTGCAGTCATTTTATTAACCTTTCTATGAGAATAATCCGTTTATTTTATCAACGATATCTTGCGGGTCTATTTCGTTTGTAACTTTATTAATATCTTGTGCGATTTGATATAATTTTGCAGCTTCAATTTTATCACCTATGATTGTTATTGCTCTCGCAAGATTAAAATGAGCCAGAGCGTAATTAGGATTTGTTTCTGCAGATCTTTTAAATAATTCAATTGCTTTTTGTACACGTCCTAAATCATCTAAATATATAACTCCAAGGTTGTTATAAGCAATATCGTAATTTTCATCATATTTAATTGCAAGTTCGTATTCTTTAATAGCTTCTTCCGTGTTGCCTTTGCCCCAGTGCAGGAATCCAAGGTTACAATGTATTTTTGCATTTTCAGGTTCAAGTTCAAGAGCTTTTCTATATACTGTTACTGCATTATCATAATCCTCTTTATCGTAGAATGCACTTCCAAGATTGATATATATATCAATATCTTCCGGTGTAAGTGTGTATGCATTTTGGTATGAGCATATTGCTGCATCAAGATTATTTTGAGTTTCTTGATAAACAAAGCCCAATGTTTGTGCAATGACACTTGTCCAGCGCCTGTTTGGATTAAGTGTTATTGCTGCTTGATATTGAGATATTGCTGCCGGAATTTCTCCTTTAACGTAATATAAGTTAGCAAGGTTTGAGTGAAAATCAGGAACGGTAGGCATAATAGAAATAAGTTTGTGATATACATCTACAGCTCTGTCATAATCTCCTTGCTCTTCGTAAGCCTGGCATAAATGTCTGTGTGCTGGGATATTTAAACTATCAAGCCATATTGCCATTTTGTATTCTGTTATAGCATCTTCAAAATGACCTATTGCAAGATAAACATCTCCAAGTAAACAGTATAAAGGTACAAATCCAGGTGCTTTTTCTATTGCATTAGAATATAAGTTTATTGCCGCATCAAGGTTTCTTATTTGAACGTAATAGAATCCTGTCAATAATGTAGGGAAAAATCTTAAAAAAGAAATGCTTCTCATTACATTAGATATTGCTTTTTTATCAAATATAAATGTTAAAATTGATAAAAGCTGCTCAAATTTGGATTCAAATGTTTTTTTGAAATCTCTGAATGCTGAAGCTTGATATAGTTTATGCAGCAGGTAATGTGCGCAAGAATTGCTGAACGGTTTGTATTTTACAGCTTTTTGGGCAGCATCTATTGCTTCAAAAAAATATGCTTTTCTTGTATAGGTTTCAGCAAGAACGTAATATGCTTTGGCATATTTAGGTCTTTTTTCAATAGCCATATTCAAGTAATTTATGGCTTTGTCCAAATCCCCTTTATAAAACTGTGCTTTACCTATCTTATAATAGATTTCTGCTGAATCCATATAAGTTTCCAGTGCACATTGATACTCTGTAATTGCTTCATCAATATATTGGCAAGAATTAAAAATATCTAAGTGCCATTGGAGATATAAATCTCCAAGTCTAATATGAAGCTTGGCATTATTAGGATCTTTTTGCAAATCCAATTGACAACGTTCTATTGCCTTTTTTACTTTATTATTTCTATTTTGTTCATTATCAACTGAATCATTTTCAATCATATTCATATTATCCATTATAGTTTATCCATAAGTTATTGTAAAACAGTTTCGCAAAAATCAAGCAGCATTTGTTTGTCTTTGTATGCAATTTTGTGTATAACCATTCTGTATACTCCGGCAGGAAGTCCTTTGTTATCGGTTATTCTGCCTTTAAAAAGTATTTTATTATCCGTTGGCTTTAATAATAATTTGCAATCAAATATTGAACCCGCTTCAAGCGGAATATCAGAATAGTATTTTAACCCCCTTGTGCTTATATCAATAATTTGTGTTTCAATATTACCCAAAAGAGGTCGGAATATAATAAGATCACAGTTAGCAGAATAACGTTTAATTCTTCTTCTATTCTCAATCTTAATTGAATCCATATCGTATTCTATAGTAAATTCTTTTTCCAGTGGAGAAGAAAGAATAATGGATTCCTGAATCAAAACTCCAACCTGAGAAAATACATTAACAGTTATTTTGTTGCCGGTTTTAAGATACTGGGAGTATCTGTTAGCAGCTTTAGGTAATTCGAGTTTGATTCTGTCATAATAAATCTTGCCAATATAACAATCCATTTCAACAATTTTGTCATCTGCTTCAAAGATTATTTTAGCTTTTTGATTCTCTTGAAATAAACCCATACAATTTATTTTAATTAAGAGCGTGTAAAAAAGCAAGCATGGGGGAAAATGAAATTGATTTGATTCCCGCTTGTCTATTTACTAAAAATAACATCCCTCGTTAAAAAGGAGTTAAAACGAGGGAATAATCAGTAAAAGAGACATTTATATCATTGTCGCATACCTTTTTTATGATTTCCAATTTTTCATTGCTGGATTTAGAAAAAAATTTCGCATATAATTTTGGTATGAAAAAATATTTATTAACTTTTATATGTTTAACTGTATTTGCTAATACTTGTTTGGCAGAATTTTCTATGTCTAAAATTTCTTTAAAGAAGAAAAACTGTGTAGAGAAGACAGAACAAACCAAAACGGAACTTAAAACACCAAAACCGCAGGTGAAATCTGAAAAGAAAGAAATTAAACCGGTATTTAAAAAAACAGACAAACCAAAAACGGAAGTTAATGCACCAAAACCACGGGTAAAACCTGAAAAGAAAGAAATTAAACCGGTATTTAAAAAAACAGACAAACCAAAAACGGAAGTTAATGCACCAAAACCGCAGGTAAAATCTGAAAAGAAAGAAGTTAAACCTGTATTTAAAAAAACAGACAAACCAAAAACAGAAGTTAAAACAACAAAACCGCAGGTGAAACCTGAAAAGAAAGAAATTAAACCTGTATTTAAAAAAACAGATAAACCAAAAACGGAAGTTAAAACCCCAAAACTGCAGGTGAAACCTGAAAAGAAAGAAATTAAACCTGTATTTAAAAAAACAAATAAACCAAAAACAGAAGTTAAAAAATCTGTTTCTGGGCCTGTTTCTGTAGATAAAAAATTCAATATAAAAAATCCTTTTAAAAAAAATATACCTGCAGTCGGCGAAGATATGGTTTCCAAAGAACAGGTAAAGGAAGAATTAGAGAGAGTACAAAATCTTTCTCAACAAGCTGTAGCACTATATACAGATAACAATTTGGATGAAGCGTTAAACACATTCTTAAGAATTCCTGAAAAATACAGGACTGCACAGGACAATCTTTTGGTAGGGAATATTCTTCTTGATTTAGGGAAACCGGAAGATGCTGTATTTATGTATAAAAGGGCAATTCTTGTAAATGAATATTTTTACAAACCATATTATAATATCGGAAATATTTGTCTTAACGATGATAAATACTTTATGGCAATAGATTACTACAAAAAAGCGATACGTTATGCTCCGGATTTTCCTTATGCATACTACAACCTTGCCTGTGCTTATATAAAAGCGGGGGAATTAAAAAAAGCAAAATCCAATCTTGTAAAGGCTATTGAATTAAAAAATACGGAGGCAAATTTTCATTATAATCTTGCCTATGTTTATAAGAAATTAAACAAACCTAAGCAGGCACAGATATATCTTGATAACTACAATAAGCTAACTAACGGTCAATAACGTTTAAGAATTCGTGATACATACCCATTCTATGTTCTCTGGCAGCTTGTGATGTATTAAATGTGTTATTATAGTTGCTGGCATGGTCTCCGTATGTTGTTCGGTTATAAGAATTCATCATTTCATTATGAGTATTCGTATAAGGATTTAGTGGGAACAAATCGTGCATTTGCATATAAACAGGGAGTTTATACCCGACATCCTGATATGCATTCAGAGCATTTCCGAGCCGGTGTCGTCTTTGTTCAAAAGATAGACTTCCGTCATCATTATCATCCGATATAACAGGTCCAGCTGCATATTCATCATTCCAACGCTGCTGTTTGTATTCGTGCATAACACTTTGGTAACTATCTGCTTTACCCCAATCATTTCCGGCGGTTAAGCCCATAGAGTTAAAACGGGTATCGTTTGTACATTTTTCGCCAATCAAAGCAATGTCATTTCGTCCGGTTTTTTCTCTTATTTGGCTTGTAATCCATTGCATTTGAGCATAATTTGGAAGTCTGCCGTTTCCGCAATAGTTCCCCATATCGTAGTCGCCTACGTGTTTTGCGCTATCGAAATAAATTGCATCAAATCCGAGTTCTACCGCCCAGCAGCAGGCATCAATAAACGCTTTTTCATCCTTGTCCCAGTTGAAAGGTCTTCCTTGGACAGTCATTTGACCTTCAGACAATGGCATTCTAATACCTGTTTTCAGACCTCTTATATGGGCTAAATCATTAAATGCTTTAACTTCTTCATCTGCACCCATTCTTTCGTGTCCTCTTGAGAGATTTTTTGAAAGGAGTGTTTTTGATATTCCGGAATGTAAATCTACTGTATATAAAGAACCATATCCTGTTTTTCCGTCATTATCACCATACATTGGCGGATAAAATTCCGACAATATTACACAATTTGCAACACTTTTACTTGAAGGCGGTATCGCAGGAAGAAGTTTTAAGGTATTTAATAATCCTTCTTCTTTTGTATCTCCGTATGTTTGGGCAATAGTTCGCGGGTTAATTTCTATATAATTTGCACGACGTCCCCATTTAGGGCCGTAATTCGGAGACAAAACATATCCCGGAATTTCGAGATGGTTATTCAGCGTACATATACTTTGAATTGCTTGTTCCGGGGTTCGTTTTAGTAAATCTTCCGGATTAGTTGTAACCCATTTTTTATTTGTACCTGTATAGTAGGTATTATAATCTGTTTCATTATCTCTGTAGATTTCGTTTCTGCCGGTTAATATCCAGAATAATTTCTTTGCCGGCTGCTGGTTTCCGTAATAACCTTTAAATTTTACGGATGCAGCATTATATGCAGCCAGAGATTTCATACCCTGACCTTGATAGTCTTGTACTTTATCATTTGATTTATCAACCGTATTTTTGTTTGATTGTAATGATGTATTCGGTTGATAATTAAGCGAAATTTCGTTTTTTCTTATTTCCATATATTATATATAAACCGATATTGCTAAAAAAATTGCTATTTATTGAAAATATTTTAATAATTATTTTTCTTACATAAAAAATATTATAATAAGTGACTAAGTGATTAGGTGATTAAGTAACTAGGCAGGTGAATCGTGAGTAGTGAATCGATTTTTCGGACATTAGCAATGAAATTAAATATATATCTTTCATTTACCCCCGACTTTTACGGAGTAGCAGGGGTAAATATATAACTTTTGATTCTGTGTACTCTTCACGGAGTGAGCCATCAATGTTAGCGAAACAATGATAAGGCAGCATCAAAAAATAGTTTTTGTTAATCTCCTTCCCTGTTTAGGGAAGGTTGGGATGGGTATTGGTCATATGATATTAATCAGCACCCACCTCTTATCCTCCCTCAAAAGGGACACTAGTGCCAAGTCGGGGAAGGAGATTGATTCGCTTGAGACAAGAAAATATTGATATTTTAATGAGTATAATGAAAATAAACCTTATATATTTACCCCTTCTTATAATATTTTTTATGTAAAACATTATTGAAAGATATTTTCAATCCCGGTTGTGAAACAACTACAGAAGAAAATCATCATCCATATCTATTTCGATATCTTCATCATCAGAATCTTCTTCAAGTACAGAATTTTTTTCAGCATCTTTTTCTTCGTCATTTTTATTTTTCTTTTTACGTTTTACATATACACCCATGCTGCCACCGGCTTCTGCATTGGATGAATATGGTTTAAAAGGGTCTGCTCCTGAAATTCCAAAACTCATAATTAATACCTCTTTTAATCATATTATAAAACATTTATTACAAATGTGCCAGATATTTTTTTTTAAGTTAGAATAATATCTATGGGGAGAATTCATCAATTATCAAATCATATTATAAACCAAATTGCAGCAGGGGAGGTTATTGAAAGACCATGTTCTGTTGTAAAAGAACTTACCGAAAACTCTATTGATGCAGGTGCGACCAAAATAAGCATAGAGATATCTAATGAGTGCCGGAATATTCGTGTTGCAGATAACGGTTCCGGAATACATCCTGATGATATTGTTCTTGCTTTTTCAAAACATGCGACAAGCAAAATAGAAAAGACAGAGGATTTATATAATATAAGAACACTCGGTTTCAGAGGTGAGGCATTATCAAGCATCATATCTATTGCAAAATTAACCTGTATAACCAGAACGAAAGAGTTTGAAGTTGGTACAAAAGTTACCTGTGAAAATTCAGAAGTAAATAAAATTGAGACCGGGTGTGCAATCGGGACTATTATGGAGGTTAAAGATTTATTCTATAATCTTCCTGTTCGTTTAAAGTTTTTGAAAAATCCTAAGACAGAATTTGCGTATATTTCTGAACTTGTTACATCTATGGCTTTAGTTAATCCCGGAGTCGGGTTTGAACTTAAAAATAACGACAAAATTGTTTTGAAAACAAACGGTTTAGGCTCATTGCCGGAAGTAGTTAAAAATCTTTTTTCAAAAACTCTGTTTGAAAAATTACGTCCGGTAGAAGGTATTGATAATCTTTCGGGGTTAAAAATTACAGGATATGTCAGTACTCCTGATTTTACCCGTTCAAGTAAAAAAGATTATCATATTTTTGTTAATTCAAGAACCGTTAAATGTCCTGTGTTTTTAAAGGCTATTGATACTGCGTATAAAAATATGATTCCATCAGGTAAATATCCGTTTGTAATCTTGAATATGGAGTTACCTCCGGATGAATTGGATATAAACGTTCATCCGACTAAAAAAGAAGTTAAATATAAGAATCCAAACCAGATTTTCAATTTTATAAGAGCTTCCGTTGATAATGCGCTTTCAAATATTGTAAGAATTAATACGGCAGTTCCAAAAGAACCTAATCCGGATGATTTTCAAACAGATATGGCTGTAAACTCTGATATTCAGAATTTACTGTTTGAAAAACGTGAGGAATTTATGAAAAATGATATCCGGCAACAGACTAAAGAAACTATCCATCCTGAGTTTATAAAGCCTGTTCAAAAATTTAAAGAGCCGGAACCTATAAAACAGCATAAATTTATAGAACAGCCTACAATAGTAGGAGTTGATGCAGTAAAAGCCGCTATGGACGAGAATATAATAGGCCAGTACCGCAAAACATATATTCTAATCGAAAAAGAAGACGGGCTGGAGATTGTTGATCAGCATATTGCAGATGAAAGATATATTTATGAAACATTAAAAAGTCAAAAAGAACCTGCATCACAGCTTTTATTTATATCTGATATTATTGAGTTGTCGCCAACAGAGGCTGCTCTTATTAAGGAAAATATTGATAAATTTTCAAAGTTTGGTTACGGTATAGAATTTTTGAATGATACAGATATAATGTTTAAGAAAGTTCCGCAATTATTGTCTAAAGTGCCGCCAAAAGAAATAATAAAAGATATTCTTGAAAATTTAGAAGGGGATTTGGATAACCTCGAAGAAAAAATTCTTATTACAACATCCTGTAAGGCTGCTGTCAAAGCAAATACTCCTTTGAATTTATTCCAGATGCAGGAAATTGTAAAACGCTGGAGAGGCTGCAAACATCCGTATACGTGTCCTCACGGCAGACCAATTACTAAAACAATTTCACATAATGAAATAGCGGCATTTTTCATGAGGGGAAAATAGTAAATTTTTAAACCTGATTAATAATTATTGCTTTATGTAAACTTTTATTCCAAATACGCAAATTTTATTGTTTTGATGGTTTATACTACTACAATAATATTAAGGTTAGTAGAATGGTACATTCATTTATTCAAGATATAAAAAAGCAAAATCAGCCAACATCAGCAAATACAAAACTCAAGCAGCAAAATGTTAAACGTTATTCTGCGTATAAAGGAGCAATGTATGGAGCAATGCTCGGTGTTGGTGCAGGTTTAGCGGATGGAGCTGTTTCGACTTTTTATATAAAAAAAGATTTGAAAAAGACACTGGATATATTTAAGAATGCTTCGTTTGCCGATAAAAAATTAATGGTACAAAACCTTTTAGAGAATGGCAAAACGGTTAATGATTTTAAACGATATGCTAAGAAAGTAAGTAATTCTTCTGCTCTTAAATTGATGTTCAAAAGAGGGTTAATATATGGCGGAATAATTTCTGCTGCAGGATTTGTTGCGGATTTGTCCCGCAATTATTCATCAAAGAGCAAGGTTAATAATTAAAATTACATTACGGCAAGAAGATTATCTATTGTAAGAATACATTTTGAATAAAATTCATCAATAGCTTTTGGCTGACCTGCATTTCTTGATAATTCAATAAGCTCTATTTGCAGGCATTCATATAATAATGTTGTATCATTGATAATTTTCTTGGTTACAAGATTAACAGGTGAACGATTTATAATATTGTCATGTATATTTATTATTGCTGCTTTTTCTTTTTCAATATATGGTTTGAAATCTTTTTTACAAATTGGTAATTTTTGAATCTCAGCATTAATATCAGGTTTTGTACCGTAAATATTAATATTCTCAAAAGATGTGTAATTCATACCTTCAATTAAGGCTCCAAAATCTGTAATATTATACAGATTTTTTAATCCTCGGGTTTTGATAATTGTTTCAAGATTTTTTATAAATACGGAATAATCTTCTCTTGTCTTTATCATTTCTCCTGTTATTGACATAACTTCCGTAATATGTTTTTTCTGTTTACTAATTATTGCGGTATTATCTTCAATATTTATTGTGTTATCGTTACAATATGGTTGATCCCCTTTGAACGCTAAGTCTAAACCGCAGAAATATATTTTTTCGAAATCCATATAATTGGCACAAATAAGAGATAATATTGTTGTTGTTTGTTCTGCAGGGAAGAGTTGAATATCTAAATCTCTTGCATATTTTTTGAGAAAAAGTTCATTATCTGAAAAATATACGATAAAATTATTGGATTTAAATTCTGCAATATCGGTTTCTGCTTTCCAATCTGCTATGATATTGAGTTTAGATGTAAATTCTTCGGATAAATGATAATTTTTCTTAACGCTTTTTGCATCTGCAAAAACTGCAAAATCCGGAATAATATTATTTTTTTCAAGTGTTTCAAGAGTTTTGTTTACTGCAAATATTACAAACTTATCTCTGTTATTTTTGATATTTTCAAGGTTATCTTTTAAAGATGGGCCGGCTCCTAATATAAGAGCATTTTTGCCTGTAAATTTCCATCTGAAATCTTCAATAGAATAATATTTTTTACAAAGATTAGAGAATCTTACTACATTATATGCCCACTTTTTAGCCAAAATTTTTATAGTATTAATATCAATAATCTTACTTTTTAATTTTGAATACAATATTTCAGAGAATTTTTCAAAATCGTTTTTATAAAATATTGATAAAATAGGTGAAACTACAAATTCCAATTTATCATCATTTAAATAATTCTTAAGTATAAAATAAACGCATTCTTCTGCAGAATCAGATATAAATACTCGTTTGTCTTCCAAATACTGTGTTAAATCGACAGTTTCGAATACGAATCTTAAAAATTTTGAATCCGGTTCATATATAACGATTTTGGCCTTGGTTGTTGTAAATAATTCATCAAGAATATATCCGACACCAATCCCGACACAGACAATGATATCGTTGCTTCCAAAATCGTTCATTTCATCTGTAATCAAAGATTTTGCGTAAGCTATAGGGTCTGTTGTATCATCGGTCGGAATTTCACCTTTTAAGAAAACAATTTGTCCTCCTAATGTTTGTACAAAAGCAATATCATTTGTACAGGAAGAAATCGGGATATTTTGTAATTCTTCTTTTAAACGAATGTTATTAAGTTTCGCCAGATTATTTTCAAACATGCCTTTATTATACATAATATTTAAAGATTTGTAAAAAAAATAATGTTTATAATAAAATTAATTTATATAAAGGAGAGATAAAATGTTTGAAATAAAGGCACAATTATATTTTTCGGCAGCACACCATCTTTTGAATTACGATGGAGAATGTGAAAATCAGCATGGCCATAATTGGCTGGTTGAAGCTTATGTAAAAGGTACTGAACTTGATAAAAGTAATATTTTGATTGACTATAAAGTTTTAAAAAAAGAATTAAAAAAAGTATTAGATTTACTTGATCACAAGGATATCAATGAATTGGATGACTTTAAAGGGATAAGCCCGAGTAGTGAAGTATTATCAAGATATATTTATACAAAATTAAAAGAAACAATTCCAAACGTTAGCAAGATTTCAGTTTGGGAAACCGCAACATCTTGTGCAAGTTATTATGAGGATTAATTAAAATGGATTTATTACAGATTATATTTATGGGAATAGTACAGGGATTGAGTGAATTTTTGCCTATTTCAAGCTCTGCTCACCTTGTTTTTACATCAAATTTTTATAAAGTATTTAATAATATGCCTATACACCAACAGTCAAGTCAGGAAGTTTTTGTTGATATAATGCTGCATTTAGGTACTTTAATTGCAGTTCTTATTTATTTTAGAAAAGAAGTATGGGAAATATTATCTGCTTTAATTGAAGGTATTAAGAATAAGGATTATTCAAACCATAATTGCAAACTGGGACTTTATATAATGCTAGGTACAGTAATAACGGTTCTTATTGCGTATCCGTTAAATGAAATTGCGGAAAAGTTGGTTTATTCTCCTGTTATTGTCGGAATTTTACTTTTTATTACAGGGTTTGTGTTGTATTTTAGCGAAGTTTATTCAAGCAGATTAGAATCAAAATCTGATGTAATGGATTTAAAAAGCTCAATAATTATGGCAATAGCACAAGGTATTGCTGCACTTCCAGGTTTTTCACGCTCCGGTTGGACAATTTCATCAGGCTTGTTCAACAAGATAGATAGAGTGACTGCTGCAAGGTATTCGTTTTTGTTGAGTATTCCTATTATTTTAGGTGCATCAATGGTATATCCTTTTATAAAAATAGATATGGCGGAACTTGCATCATATAATTGGATGGATATCATAATAGGAACGGTTGTTTCCGGATTTGTTGGCTATATTTGTATTAAATATTTCCTTAAATTTTTAGCGAAATATTCTTTAAAAGTTTTTGCTTATTATTGTTTTATTGTCGGGTTATTTACGGCGGTATTTTTCTATTTTGTAAAATAAGTGTAAAAAATAGCAATTATTTAGAATTAAATTCCTTTATATTCATATATGGAAATAAATTCTAATCAAATAAAAAATGCTGATAATATAAATAATAATATCGTTCAGAATAAAGAAACTCCGAAACAGATTGTTACGACTGAAGTTGAAAGAGCACAATTAGAATATCCATCAGCCGGGGTTTTAAAATCTTACGCTGGTATAATTCAATCTAAAGATGATTTTATATCAGCAAAAGAGTTTAATGAGTATTGTGATTTTGTAAGAATAAATAATGAAAAGCAAAAAGAATATTTACAAAATGTACTTGCGAATGAAGATGGAAATATATCCCGAAAAACTTTTGATTTATTTAAATCAGTAAGAAAAAAATCAACCAGTTTAATAAATGCAATAAATATTTCTAATGCAGCCAAAGAAAATGGCAAGATTAATAATCAAGCTCTTAACTTAATTGATTCTTTAGTTCCGGAAGGCTCAAAGTTTTCTTACGGATTTGATGCTGATTTCTTAGGAGAAATTAAAAATCCGGACGGAAAATTTGATACAAGAGTATTAAATTTATTTTCTGAAAATAAGAATGCATTAAACGGATATTTATTGAGACGGCCTGAAATTATTCTAAATACGATTAAAGATTCTAATAAAAATTTAGATTTAGGGGCTGTTGAATTCTGGGAAAATAATTTAAAAAGTGGAGTAAAGACAGGTGACATAGTTAATAATATTTTAGCGGGAAAAGATTCCAACGGTAAATTTTCGAAACAAATATTTTCTGTTTATGATGATTTAAAAAAATCAAACCTTGAACTCTGGCAAATAAATAAAGTCCGCTCAATACTGCCGACATTTAAACCTGAAGAAAAAGATAGTGCAAAACAATTTATTGAACTTGCAAAAGCGATGAAAGATGATAAATTTGCCTATGAAGTGCTGGATATAATATCCGATGTAAATGCCGAAACGCCATCAAAAGCCGGATTAAAATATAATAAAGAATCTATAGATTTTGTAAAAAAATTAATGGGCGAAGGATATTATGATGGTGATAATATTAATTATGTATTAAAACATTTAGATAAAGATATTAGTAAAATTAATTCTAATGAATTTGAGACTCTGAAGCGTTTATTACAATTTTCAAGTAAAGAGCATGTTCAAACCATTTTCGATGCTTCAATTGATAAAGCAGGTCCGCAAAAAGGCAAACTCAGGTTTGATAAAATGAACAAAAATCTCGATTTATATTTTGACGGTGTTCGAGATGTAAATATTGATACAATAAAACATCTTTCAAATTGCTTATCACTTGAAGAAAATGATGATGCATTTAATACATTCCATAAACTCTATACAATGAAATGGCTGGAAAAAGACAAATATTCTTCTTACTCTAATGAAATGAAACTTGATAGGGATACTCTGGATTTTATGTTGAGTTTATCAACTCAAGAAGTTAATGGTGTACCAAAAAGAAAATGCATTCCTGAAACAATAAATCGACTTAATAAATTGATGTCAATGAAGCTTCCGATGGTATCAAGAGATGCTTTCAATAATTTTATGTTCGCTTCGGATATTAAAAATATAGAAAAACTGGAGCGTGTAAATTTATTAGAACTCGGACTTAATGCTGAAGATATTACAAGTGCTAAATTGCAGAATTTACCGGAAGAAAATCTCATAAAACTAAAAACATTTTTGAAAGATTATCTTAAAGATAAAGATGTCAGCGATATAAGAATAAATAATAACAGTAACTTGGCGGATTTAATTGAAATAACAAAAGATTCCAGCCTGCAAACTTATAAATTGCTGTATGACGTAAAAAATAACGAACCGATAAATGATATTATTGAAAAAAACTATGTTAATTCAAATGCTAAGGATATTTTACAAAAAGATTATAAACATGGTATTGAAGTAAAGCAGCGATTTTTAAAAACAAAAGATAATTTGATATTAGAAAATCAAAAAATTGAGAAATATGATAAGGACAATAAGCATCTTTATACAGAGGAGATTAAACCATCAAATGCTGGTGAAGGATATGATATAGTAAGAACTTATCCGGATGGTAAAATTGATAATTTCAGCCATACATATAAAACAAAATACGGAACTACCGTTGTAGAAAAAAATATGGTATCACTGGACGGTACAAAATCCTATTATCGTTTTGAAGATGATCCTCAAGGCAACAGAATCTTAGATTACAAAATCACATCAAAAGACGGCAAAAAACTGATGGATGAATCTGTTACATTTGAAGTTATAGATGACAACCATTTTGTAACATCAAGAAACAATAAAAAATTTGACATTCAAATAAAAGATAACAATATGAATATTAAAGATTTACAATCAGGCAAAATTGCAAATATAGAACTTGAAAACTTTACAAAATCAACTCAAAAAGATATTTTACCTGTTTTAAAACAAATTCCCGGGGAAGATTTGTTTCAATTAAAAACCATGGATATACAGTCCATAGCTCGTGATGATCGTTTTGCCAATGCGGCATTTAGTCCCAACAAAAATATTATAGGCATGAATCAAAAATATTTAAACCCGGAAATTTTGCTGCATGAAATCGGGCATGGTAAAGATCATCTTGAATTTAAAGAGATTGGTGAAAAAATAAATAATGATAAACTCTTAAATGAAATTTATAACAAAGAAAAAGATGCATTTAGAGCGCATTTTTCAGATGCGGAATTATCCCATATAGGCTATTTTGCTGCAGATTATCATTATCTGGGAAGAAGTAAAGCAATAATGGAAGGTATAGCAGAATCCAATACAATTCTTTCAATGGCTGCAAAAAACAATATCCAGACAATACGTTCTCATTACTGGATGCAATATTTCCCTAAAACAATCGCTTATATTGCAAAACTAATCCACTAACTAAACTGCCCGAATGCAATCATTGGTGTTTTAGATAGTACGTAATAAATTCCGCCTGACATCAACATACAAATCGGAATAGTCAAAATCCAGGCTGTAATTATACTTTTAACAATCCCCCATTTTACGGCGCTTGCTTTAACCATACTTCCAACCCCCATAATTGCGGTTGAAATAATATGAGTTGTACTAACCGGAATTCCAAAATGTGATGCGGTAAGGATGATACCTGATGCAGACATTTCAACGGCGAATCCATGCATAGGTTTCATTTTTACAATTTTAGAACTCATTGTTTTAATGATTCTCCATCCTCCGGTCATCGTACCGCAAGATAGAGCTAACGCACAAACAAGAATTACCCATAACGGAATTGAAAAATCTGTATCACCTTTTAAGAATCCGAAAGTAATAAGAGATAATGTTATAATACCCATTGTTTTTTGCGCATCATTTGAGCCGTGGCTGAATGCAAGAAACGCACAAGAAACCAATTGACACTTTCTGAATGTTCTGTTTAGTAATTCAGGTTTTAGTCTGCCAAAAATCATCAGCAAAATCCAAATAACTATAAACCCGACACAGAACCCAAATATCGGTGATGTAATCATCGGAATAATTACTAAATCCAATACGTTATGTTCATTTACAACATCCAGTGCCGGATGTTCAAAATGGCATGCCGGAAATCTTAATATCAAATCATACGGTTTATCCAACAACAGATATGTATGCATGATTGATGCTCCTAACAAGCCGCCTATCAAAGCATGCGAAGAACTGGACGGGATTCCGAATCTCCAGGTAATAATTCCCCAAATAATTGCTCCGAGTAACGCACACAGTATTACTAATTGAGTGATTGCATCATGTGCAACCATACCTACCCCGATTGTTTTTGCAACGTGGGTACCGCATAATGCCCCTGTACAATCAAATATTGCGGCGTATAAAACAGCGTATCTGGGACTTAAAGCTTTTGTTGAAATAGCCATTGAAATAGCATTTGCGGAATCGTGGAATCCGTTAATGAATTCAAAAACTAACGCAACACCGACTAATATAATTAAACATAATATTGTAACTGTCATAACTAACTATTCTTGAGTGCTATGTTCAAGACTTCATCCGCAACGGAATGACATCTGTCCAAAGCATTTTCCAAGTCCTTATAAATATCTCTAAACTTTATAATTGTAACGGGATCATATTTCCCTGAGAATAACTCACTTGTTGCTCTTAAAAGAATATCGTCACCGATGGTTTCAATCTCTTTCATTGTAGCTCTTGAGTTTGTTATATCTTTGGTTTTGTGCAATTTTTTAAGAAGACTAACCGTATGTGCCATCTCAGAAGTTGCTTTCATTATTATTTTCCCTTGCTGGTACATTTCTTCAGTCGGTTTGTCTATCTTATAGGCATAAAAGTTTAAAAATGCCTGACATATTTTTTTATTAATTTTTCTCAACATTGAAGCCAGAAGTTGAATATCTTCTCTATCAATCGGAGTGATAAATGTGCTATTTAACATTGCAATGCTTTCACGTTCATAATCACTGCCTTTGCGTTTTAGTATTTTGACCTGCATTAACATATCTTCGTTGATGCCGTTTGTTAATGCTTCATTATAAAGTATTGCGCTCTTTTTGCAGTTCAATGCAGCATCAACAAAAATATCAAAGAAAACCTTGTTATCTGGCGGTAAAATCTTTTCCAAAATTCCTAATTTCATATAAAGTTCCCTTTCCTCTTTTATGATAATTCAAATATGCTCTGATACAAACGAAAACTATTTTACTGTAACAAAAATTAAAAATAGTATAAATATAATGGATATTGCTAATTCTCAAAACTTGAAAAACATGTAATATTGTTGTTAATTAGTATAAATAAAGAAGGAGAATATTATGGATTCAAAAATAGAAGTTATAAAGTATCAAACACACGGAACCTGTTCACAAATGATTGCGGTTGCCATTAAAGATGGCAGAATTGTGGATATAGAGTTTCTCGGCGGCTGCAACGGAAACCTTAAAGGAATATCCAAACTTGTTACAGGTTTAACAATTGACGAAGTTATAGAAAAACTTCAAGGGATAACTTGCGGAGCGAAACCTACAAGCTGTCCGGACCAGCTGGCTAAATGTTTGATTGAATACAAATCAGGTAAACTTGTAAAAACAGAAGTGTAATTACTATTTCTTATTTCAACATCCATTAATATATGCATGCGAATGGTGATGGATATAAAGTTTGATATCAATGGTGTCACTCTTGAGTCTATTAAACAGATTTCAGCCGGAACTCCTACCATTACTTGAATTTAAACGAGTAGGCAGAACTATAACTCCAATATATTCTCCACTTCTCTAGGTAATGGTAAATACTTTTCTATAATAAAGTGCAGCGCCTGCAATTGTTAATATAATATTTGGTAAGAATGCCGCAATGAATGCCGGAAGAGTACCGGCTTCCCCAAAAGAAATAGATAATGCACGGATAAGATAGTATGCAAATATTATCAGAATACTAAATAAAAATCCTCGGTTATAACGAACTCTAGGCGGCGTAATTGCTAATGGAATCCCGATTAATACAAGTACTATCGTAGTCAAAGGCAGTGCAATTTTGTCATACAAATCAATCTGTAAGCTTCGTTTTTTATCTTCTTCAAGCCCCTTTGTTACATTAAGATAATGTGCAAGCTGCATAAAATTCCGTTCGTTTGCAAGGTTTTTATTCATTTCTTTTTTCAAATCGACTCCGAATTGTGCAAGAGATTCTCCAAAGAATGTTGAATTAAGAACTTTACCTCTGTCCGCAATGGTATATACTATGCCATTTTTAAATATCCAGCCGTCAGGAGATGTTCCGCCTTCTTTTGCCTGCAAAACGTGTATCGTATCGTCTTTTGACATATCAAGTACGGTTATGTTATGCAATCGTTTTTTTTCGCAATATTCAACATAAAACAGCCGTTTCAGTCCTCCGTTTCCGCCTGTTTCCTCAAAAGTGAAATTATGTTTCCCATCCGGAACATTTTTTTGTGAAAAAGACCATAATGCCAAATCTTTTGATTGTTTGGTCATAACAGGAACAACTGTTTCATTAATCGTAAAACTAACAATAGACATAATTATTGCGAATATAAATACAGGTTTCGCAATTCTATTAAATCCTATCCCGCAGGCTCTCATAACTGTTAATTCAGAATCAAGACTGAGCTTGTTCAGTGTCATAACGGTTGATAAAAGTATCCCCATCGGGATAGTCATTACAAAGACGGATGGTAATGTCAAAATAACCAGGATAAATGCGATTTTAAACGGTATACCGTACTTTGCAATCTGTTTGATTAGAGTTATAAATGTGTCGGATGCAAATATAATGGATGTAAATACAAGTACGCCCATTATAAACATTTCTATTACTTGTTTAAGTATATATTTATCAAGTAATTTTAAATTTAATAGTTTTTTACGTACTTTCATCTACTTATTCCTAGTTATTATGTACAGGTTTTTATTTTGATTTTTACCCCAAACCTGTAATGTTATATTTTCAAAAACGGTTAAGATTAATTTGTAAATCCTCATCGCTCTAGCCTCATTTAATATCAATATTAATATTTATATTAAACGGGGCTTTCTTTTATACAAGCAGGGGTGATTTCTTTTCAAACGCCTCTTTTATTGAAGTATTATAATCCGGTTTTAAAATTCCGACTTCCGTAATAATACCGGTAATGAGTTCATGCGGTGTTACATCAAAGCCCGGATTAATAATATTTACCCCATCCGCACAAATTGTTTTACCGTTTATATGGGTAACTTCATCATGTGAACGTTCTTCTATAGGGATTTCGTCACCTGATTTGATAGAAGTGTCAATCGTTGATAAAGGAGCTGCAATATAGAACGGAATATTATGGTATTTTGCAGCTATTGCAACCGTATATGTTCCGATTTTATTAGCTGTATCACCGTTTGCTGCAATTCTGTCCGCACCTACTACAACCATATCAATCATACCTTTTTTCATAAAGTATGAACACATACCATCAGTGATTAATGTTGTAGGGATGCCGTCCATCGTTAATTCAAGTGTAGTAATTCTTGCACCTTGCTGGCGAGGTCTTGTTTCATCAGCAAAAACCTGAATTGTATTATCGTTTGCAAAAGCTGAACGCACAACACCAAGTGCAGTGCCGTAACCAACAGTTGCGAGGGCTCCGGCATTACAGTGTGTAAGAATTGTTGCACCTTTAGGAACAACTTCCGCACCGTAGCGTCCAATTGCTTTGTTTATTTCAATATCTTCATTTTCCATTCTGACCGCTTGATTTGTTAAATCATTTATCAAAGTATCAATATCTGAATAGCTGTTTTTAATTAAGTTTTTTTGCTGTTCAACCGCCCACATAAGATTTACGGCAGTTGGTCTTGAAGATGCCAGATAGTCTGATTTCTCAATTAGTTTTGATTTAAATTCATCAAAAGAAAGATTTTCTTTTTTTAGTTCCTGAGCATATAAAACAACTCCGTGTGCACCGGCTATACCTATAGCAGGGGCTCCTCTTACAATCATTGTTTTGATTGCATCGTACATTTCATTCCCTGTTTTTATATCAACGTATATGTATTCTTCAGGAAATTTGGTCTGGTCAACCATTCTGGAAACATTATTCACCCATTGTATTGTTCTTATTTTTGATTCAAAATCCACGTTTATCCACCTTTATTTTATTTCAAAATCTATATTTTCGTTTTCAGCTTTTTTCAGTCCGGAGAGAAGTTCATATACGTAAGCGGTTACGACTCCTGAAAACGCATTCATCAAAGCTGATATAAATGCAATGAATAACAGAAGTGAAATCAGTACGAAAAAGCCGCCGAAATTCGTGATAAATTGTAAAATGACTCTCCCGATATAGAATTTTTCAGTTATCAAACCGATTATTATACTTAGAGGAGTGTATACAATAGAAAATGCAACAAAAGAAACAAAACCTATTACAGCACCTAAAATAGCACCTTCTCTCATATCAATTATTCCGATTAGGTTGTTTCGTTTAAAATATACAATAATTATGGCTGATAAACATAAGATTAAAGCCATAAAAGAAATCGACCCTAGATAAGGAATTAGCGTTACAATTCCTAAAATTCCGCCGATTAAAGCACTAAAAAGAGCCGCTTGTTTTAATAATAAAATATTCATCTTCTCACCTCGGGTTTAATTATCTCATAATAATTAATTTGAGGCAAATTATATTTAAAGGTTAATTAATTTATCAATCCGGGCATTAAATTTTACAATATTTTTATCAAGATTAAAAATCCAATTTTCCATACCGAATTTTTTGATTAATTGTTTTTTATACTTGTCTGACAGCTTGCTAAAATCTGATTCTGCTGTTACGGATTTAAGTTCCAGCATATTTGTCATTGCATAGTCACAAGCTGAATCTTTAATACCGGCATTTTTAAGCTCTTGTTTCCATTCTTTTTGATGTAAGAATTTATTAAAATGCCATTTTATAAAGTCTAGCAGTTCTTCTATAGAATTTTTGGATCTCAAGTTTTTATCATTCAAATGATTAATTTCATGTCTCAATGTTGAACTTGAGTATAAAATATCTGTATCTGTTTCCAGTAAATCTTGTACTGTGACTTTTTCATAATATTTGTTAGCCAGCCCAACTGTATTTTGTTGATATAATTTTTTATTTAATTTATCGACATCAATAACTTGAGGGAGAATTGCCTTATTTCTGCCGGCTTTTTTCCATAACATAAGTTCTTCTTCTATGTATTCTGCATCATTCAGATTTGTATTTGGATTAGAAGTTATAACTATTGTTCCATACTTTTCATTTATTTCTTTGAATTTTTCCGCAACATCTTTTGGTAATGTTTTCAGGTATTCACTTTGGTATACTTTTTTTACAGTTTTGGGGGTTAAATCATAATATTCATCAACGAACTTTCTAAAAGCTTCCAGTTTTAAGTTATTCTGATATGTTTCAGGCAGTTGCATATTTTGTGCTCTCTGAAGAGTTTTTAAATATGTATCATAATCAAGTGTTTGTTTTTTTATTTGAGCATAGCCGTTGCGGTAGTTATCAGGTGTTCCTTTTTTACTCTCAATAACGTCCAAAAACCAGCTGTTATTTTTCTTCAACCATTGATAGAAATCTCTGGGTTCGCTTTTTAGATTTACATATTTTTCGTTCATAATATTTACAGCATCTGTAAGGCTTTCAATAAATTCCATATTATTATGAAAATTATTCTTGAAACTTTTTTTATTTTTGCTCGTAAGAGTTTGAATTTTAGAAAGAATGATTTCTTTTGTTTCAGGGTTATCAATCATTTCAACTTTTTGTACAAGTTCTCTAATACCGCTTGAAAGGTTTTCGATATTGGATGTTTCGTTAATAATTCTTGAATACAAAAATTCAAATATATCTCTTGTTTTTAAATCTTTAATTCGAGAAATATCTTTTCTTGTCGTTTCAATAGCTTCCAAGATTTTAGTTGTACCGGACACCATATTAAATCTATCAGGATTCAATAATCTTCTTGCAAACGGTGCAACTTCTTCTTGTATATAATAGTTTGAATTTATACTCTCAGGCGGAATATTAGATTTATTTGCATAAATCTGTGAAACATTATGTGATTCGTGTTTTAATTCTTTAGACACCGTGTTAACCTTCTTAGAAAAAGAAGGTATAATTTTTTCTATAAAAGTATCAATAGATTTTTTATTTATCATTTACACAAACCTTACTTATTTATAAAGTAATTTTTGTAATAAAAATTGCCTTTTTGTGCTAAAATTTTTTCGAGGGAGTATAAAAAATGAAAGTTGCTCAACTTTTTGGAAATCAAATTGAATTAAGAGAGTTGGATAAAGTATCATTATCAGACAAAAAGGGCACTGTTGTAAAAGTTTTAGGCTGCGGTTTATGCGGATCTGATATTGTAAAATTCCGTCACGGTTTGGCAGAAGATGGAACAGTATTGGGGCATGAAATAGTTGCAATAATAGAAGATATTGATTCTGATACAACATTCCAAAAAGGTGATAGGATTGTATGCTCTCATCATATTCCGTGTTTTGAATGTCATTACTGCAAAGGCGGAAGTTATTCCATGTGTAAACATTTTAAAAAAACGAATATAATTCCCGGCGGTTTTGCAGAATACGTTTATCTTTCAGAAGAACATCTTAAAAACGTTGCACACAAAGTTCCAGCCAATATGACAGATGAAGAAATTTCATTCTATGAACCTTTAGGCTGCTGTGTACGTGCAGTTGAAAGAGCATCTTTAAACAAAGGTGATAATGTTCTTGTGATAGGTTTAGGCTCAATAGGTATTCTTATGGGGCAGGCTCTCAAGGCTTATGGAATGAATGTATTTGGCTGTGATTTAATGCAGGAGAGAATAGACATAGCGAATCAAAAAGGAATTATTGCATTTAATTCATCAGATATAGAAAAATCTCACGAATATATTTATAAAAATACAAATGATATCGGTGCAGATTGTATATTTATGACATCGGGAGCGGATGCTGCAATTCCGCTTTCGTTAAAAACAGTCAGAAATGGCGGGAAAATTCTTGTATTTTCAAGTACTCCAAAGGATTTCGGGTATGCAAATAATGATATTTACTATAGAGAATTAACGGTTATGGGAAGTTATTCTCCAAGACCTCAAGATTTAGCGAAGTCTTTTGAATTATTAACAACTGGTCAGGTAAATGTTAAACATTTGTCAACAGATTATTTATTGGATAATATTGTAGAAGCTTTTGATGATACAATTAAAAACAAAATATTAAAAGCATATATAAAAATAGGAGGCTAGGCTTTGAAAGCAGTATTGTTTTACGGACCTCAAGATATAAGATATGAAGATGTAAAAATTAAACCTCTTGCAAAAGGAGAGATTTTAGTAAAAGTAAAATCTGCTCTGACTTGTGGAACTGATGTAAAAACTTTCAGGCGCGGTCATCCTGTTTTAATAAAAAAAGTTCCATCAGGATTTGGACACGAATTTTCCGGTGTAGTCGAAAAAATAGGTGAAGGTGTTGATAATGTAAAAATTGGAGATAGAGTAGTTTGCGCAAATTCTGCACCTTGCGGACATTGTTTTTATTGCCGGCACGAAGAATATAATCTTTGCGAAAATTTAGATTTATTAAACGGTGCTTATGCGGAATATATTGTGGTTCCGGAACGAATAGTTAAGAAGAATACTTTGATTCTTCCTGATGATTTGAGTTTTGATAAAGCTGCTTTTTGCGAACCTCTGGCAAATGTTGTTCATGGTGTTGAAAGAACAAATATAAAACCGGGACAAACAGTTGGAATTATCGGGATTGGACCTATCGGTTTGATGTTTGCAAGGTTAGCAAAATTAAAAGGCGCAAATACAATTGTTGCTGGGCGTAATCCATTGAAACTCAAAATGGCAGAAGAATTTGCACATGCAGATGAAATTATTGATTTGAAAAGATACCCTAATCCGGAAAAAATCTTTAAAGAATTTACGGAAGAAAAAAAAGGGTTGGATGTTGCAGTTGAATGTGTCGGATTACCTGAAATTTGGGAAAGAATATTTTCTTGTGTCAGACCGGGTGGAACAGTGCATTTCTTCGGCGGTTGTAAATCCGGCTCTACAGTAACGTTTGACACAACAAGAATGCACTATGGTGATATTACATTGATGAGTGTATTCCATCATACCCCTAAATATTTCAGGCAAGCTCTTGATTATATTGCTTCCGGAGATGTAGAGGTAGAAAAACTTATTACAAATACTCTTGCATTAAAAGATGTTGAATTTGCAATGAAACAACATATTGAAGGAAAAGCTATAAAGTTCTTGATAAAACCTTAATAAATGTAACAATTTTAATAAAAATATTAAAGATTTATATTAAAACAGCCGTTAATAAGAGTATATTACAACCAAACTTTACAAGGAGTAAAAAATGGCTGAGTATCGTGTACCTTATCAAAATGGTGAAATGGAATTATCTTTAGAACTATTAAATCAAATTTCAGAAGACGTTATTGCACAAGTAAATTCCAGCGAGGAAATGGAAATAGTTTTAAGCAAACAGCTTATTGAACAATTTGCTCGAAAAGAAGCATGGAAACGAGCGTATAAAGAAATACCTCTTCCAAGTGGTGCGATATCTCTTGAGGCTCGCCGTGAGATGCAAGAAAGACGTAATGATTTGGCGGAATGGTATTATCTGGATATTATTGAAAAATATCAATAATTACAGAGTAAAATGTCAAATATTTTTATAGACTTGTTGAAGTAAGAGTAATTGTCAATAGACAACATTTAATATATTTGATATAATTTATATTGTTTAAATTTGAGATAAAAGAACCTGGAGATTTAGTTATGGCAAAAATCAGTGATCAAGATGCAAGAAAAGAAGCATGGAAATTAGCTTATAAAGAAGTTCCTCTTCCTTCGGGTTCTGTACCTTTAGAAGCAAGGCTTGAAATGCAGCAAAAAAGAAATGAAGTTGCTGAAAAATATTATCAAGAAATTATAAATAGAGAAGATTAATTAAAAAATATTTAATAAGGTTTACAAAGCCAAGGTTTATATTAATAATCCTTGGCTTTGTAACTTCGGCTTTTAAATCAAATTCTTGTAGGGAGATGCTCCTGCACCTCGTATTGGAATATCAAATAAAACTTTTTTGCCTCCGGCTGGTTAACCAAATTGATGCGGGGTTTATGCACCCCTGCACCCCGCACCTGTATTTCTTTGGCAGTCAAAGAAATACAGGACAAAGAAACCTGCAACCTGAACTCCATTCGCTAAATAATATAGCTGCTCAATATCAAGCAAGCAAACTCGCTTCGCTCAAACAGTGCTTGCTCTGTCATTATTTCGCAGATATTATTTGCGAATTCCGTTGAGGTTGTAACATCAAAAGATTAAAGTTGTGTTTTGGTTAAATAATTTATATTTTTAATTTTATTTCACATTAATCCAGGGTTCATATTAATAAGCCTTGGCTTTTATGTTACAATTCAATTATGGATATTATTGAAGTCAAAAATATTTGGAACAATGTAAAAGAAGAAATAATAAAAACAGTTCCCGCAACATCTCATCCGTGGATAATACCAATGGAAGCTGTAGGGTACGAAAATGAGATTTTTTCGGTATTGACGGGACAGTCATTTGCTATACAAATAATAAGAAAAAACCATTATCAGCAAATATTGGATGTGTTTCATTCTCTGGGTTATCCGATAAAAAAGTTTGATATTATATTTGACGAAAATTTAGCAAAAGAGTTAAAAAAACAAAAAGAAAAAGAATTAAAAGCACAAAAAAAAGCAGAAGAAAAATCCATAAAAGAAACTGCATTTGATGGAATGGCAAAAATGCAGTCACAATCAAATTTAAACCTAAAATATAAGTTTGAAAATTTTGTAGTCGGAGATAATAGTAAACTTGCCCATGCTGTTGCATTTAATGTAGCTCAGCATCCTGCAGAGAAATATAATCCGTTATTTATATACGGCGGTTCCGGTCTTGGAAAAACTCACCTTATGCAGGCTATCGGACATTATACATTGTTTAATAATCCAAAGTTAAAAGTAAGGTATATTAAAACAGAAGATTATGTAAATGAGCTTGTTGACAATCTAAGAAAAGGCGGCGATACAAATGACAGGATGGCAAAATTTCGCCAAAAATACAGAAACGTTGATATCCTTTTGATAGATGATATCCAGTTTGTAGAATCTAAAAGCCGGACAATGGAAGAAATTTTCCATACATTTGATACATTATATAACCGCAATAAACAAATTGTAATAACCTCAGATAAGCCGCCAAAAGATATTCCAACTTTGCCGGATAGATTAAGGACAAGGTTTGAAATGGGAATTGTTGTGGATATTACCCCTCCGGATTATGAAACAAGAGTTGCAATATTAACAAATCTTGCTGAACAAATGGGGTTAAAAGTCCCTTTTGAAGTTTATGATTATATAGCAAAAAACTTTGAAAGCAACGTAAGAGAGCTTGAAGGAGCATTTAATAAAGTAACTGCTTTTGCAGATATTGAAAATGCAGATATTGATTTAGCTTTTGCTAAAAAAGTCCTGCAAAGTGATATGGATATAAAAAAAGTTTCTATAGATGATATTGCAAAGGCTGCTGCAGAATATTATGAAGTAACGATTGCGAATCTGAAAAGTCCAGCCCGCGCTCAAAAGATTTCAGAGGCAAGACGTGTTGCCGTGTATCTATCAAGAGAGATTACAAGAGCAAGTTATGAAGATATTGCAGAATATTTCGATAAAAAACATCCGACAATTCTTTATTCATATCAAAAAGTAAAGGATGATTTAAAAACCGATTCAAAATTAAAACAGGCAGTTAGAGAATTGAAACAGGCTGTTAAGTCAAATGCTTAATATTTACTTGTAAAATAAGTGTATATAGTATAAAATAAATCCAACGGAGAGGTAAAAATGAAAACAATAGAAGGTGTTTTAACAACAAACGGAGAAAAGTTTTGTATTATAATTGCAAGGTTTAATGAATTCATCGGTTCAAAACTCTTATCGGGCGCAATAGATGAGTTACGTCGTCATGGAGTGGAAGAGTCTAATATTGATGTTGTATGGGTTCCGGGAGCGTTTGAAATTCCAATTGTTGCAAAAAAATGTGCATCTACAGGCAAATACAACGCTATAATCACTCTTGGAGCTGTAATCAAAGGTTCAACATCTCATTATGATTATGTTTGTGCCGAAGTTTCAAAAGGTGTTGCAGCTGTAGGACTTGAAACAGGTGTTCCTGTTATATTTGGAGTTTTGACAACCGATAATATTGAACAGGCAATTGAAAGAGCCGGCACAAAATCCGGTAACAAAGGTTCTGATGCTGCAAAATCTGCAATTGAAATGGCAAATCTTTTAAAACAAATATAGGTATTGAATGAGCGAAATAATAACAGAATATCGTAACGAGAATACAAAAGATATCGACTTACTTCCAACTATTGATATTATTCGAAAAATAAATAACGAAGATAAAATAGTTGCGTTAGCAGTAGAATACGAATTGGAAAATATTGCAAAAGCAGTTGATATTATTGCAAAACAGTTTTTAAAAGGCGGAAAACTTGTATATTTCGGAGCAGGAACATCAGGACGCTTAGGTATTCTTGATGCCTCAGAATGTCCGCCGACATTTAGTGTAGATTCTTCAATGGTTCAAGGAGTTATTGCGGGCGGTGATACGGCAATGCGTTTTGCAATAGAAGGTGCAGAAGATGATTTTGATGCCGGATATAACGATGCAAAGATTTTAAACAAAGATGATGTTTGTACGGTAATTTCCGCAAGCGGTAATCCAAAATATCTGCTTGGAGTATTATCTTACGCCGAAGAAGTCGGATGCAAAACCGTAGGCATAACCTGTAATTCAAAAGCTAAAATTGCAGATGAAGTCGGGACTCTTATTTGTGTCGAGGTAGGCCCTGAAGTTATAGCCGGTTCAAGTCGTTTAAAAGCTGGAACTGCACAAAAAATGGTTTTGAATATGCTGACAACCGGTGCTATGATAAAAATAGGTAAAACCTATGAAAACTTTATGATTGATTTAAAGGCAACTAATGAAAAATTAAAAGACAGAGCAATAAGAATTGTTTCACAAATTGCAGATGTATCTTTTGCAGTTGCTTATGAAAAATTAATCAATTGTAACTGGAAAATAAAAACGGCAATTGTATCTTTGATGCTGAATATAACACCTGAAGATGCAGAAAAGAAACTGGATTCTCGTTGTGGAGTCTTGAGAAAAGTCATTAAACAATAAAAGAGGAGTTTTAGATGAAATTAACTGTTCTGGGAGCTGGATGCTGGGGGTTAACGTTAGCCTGGTTATTAACAGATAACTTTGATGAAGTCACTGTTTGGGGGCGTCATTGTGATTTGTATGAGGACTTAATCAAGAATAAACACGCATCTAAACCGCTTGAAGTTCAGTTGAAAGAAAAAGTAGAAGTAACATCTGATTTATCATCTGCAATAAAAGATGCGGATATTATTTTATCTGTTGTTGCAACGTCCGGCATGAGAGATGTATGCGAAAACTTAAAGAAATCAGGAATAAAACCAGCTCAAATTCTTGTTAACGCATCTAAAGGTATTGAATTAAATACATTAATGAGAATGTCAGAAGTTATAAAAGATGTTTTGCCGGAACAAAAGCTTGCGATATTGTCAGGGCCTACATTAGCAAAAGAAGTTTTGCAAGGTAAACCAACAGCAGCATCTGTTGCATCTGATGATATGGAAGTTGCAAAATTTGTTCAAGAACATTGTAATGTTCCCGGCAGGTTTAGATTATACTCTAATAAGGATGTTATAGGTGTAGAACTTGGCGGAAGTTTAAAAAACGTTATTGCAATCGCATCAGGTTTTGCACATGCAATGGAATTAGGTGACAATTGTATGGGTTCATTATTAACCCGTGGTATGGCTGAAATTGTTCGTCTAAGTGTAAAACTGGGTGCAAGTCCTTCAACATTATACGGACTTTCCGGCATGGGCGATTTAATCGCGACCTGCTCCAGCCCTATGTCCCGAAACTATACAGTCGGCTCGATGCTGGGTAAAGGTAAGAAAATTGATGATATTTTAAGAGAACTCGGATCTGTTGCAGAAGGAGTTAAAACCTCCAAAGCGGTATGTGATCTTGCAGAAAAATTGGGAGTTGAAGTTCCTGTTTCAAGTGCAATTTATGAAGCTGTTTATACAGATATTACTCCGCAAGAAGTGCTAAATAAATTAATGAATAGAAAGCTAAAAGAAGAAGAAAACTATGATTAGATACGCTGTAAATTACATAAAAAATATGTTTATACCTGTTGATGTTCCTGAAAGTACCATACTTGTTGATGGTCAATATATACTTGTAAGAACAGAAAAAGGCGAAGAAGCTTTAAAGGTACATATTGTAAATACAGAAATTGCAGCATTATGGGATAAGGCAGAAACAAAACCTGAACCGTTCACCTTTTTACGTGTAATGACAAAACAGGATTTAGAACTTCTTGAAGAAATAAAAAAAGAAGAAGTGACATCTTTCTTTAAATGCAAAGAACTTGTAGAAAAACAAAAACTCGTTATGAATCTTGTTCAATGTAGAATAACATTCGATAAAAGAAAGATAACATTTTATTATACTGCACCAGAAAGAGTTGATTTCAGAGAGCTGTTGAAAGAGTTAACTCAGGTTTTCAGACGTACCAGAATAGATTTGAGACATATTGGCGTAAGGGATGAGACCTCATTAATGGAAGGTGTCGGAGTTTGTGGTAAACCTTTCTGCTGCTGCTCTTTTAAACGTAAATTTGAGCCAATAAATGTAAAACTTGCTAGAGATCAGAGTATGCCGATTACTCCGTCTAAAATTTCCGGAACTTGCGGCAGATTATTATGCTGTTTGAATTATGAATACTCAAACTATATTGAGGCTGCAAAAGGTATGCCACCAATAGGTTCATCCGTTATGACTCCGAACGGATTGGGTAAAGTTTGCTATATTAAATTTTTGAACGGAATTGTTGCTGTTAAGTTAGAAGATGGTAAAACACACGAGTATCAACAAAATGAAATTGATATGGTTGATGCAGACGTTAATGTTGATATTGATATTCCGCTTGTTCAATCTTATGCTGAAGATGAAAAAGTGGATATGAAACAATTGAAACAATTAGAGGATGACAGAAACAGCTCCACCGGTAATGTTTAGTTTTTAATAAATAGTCATTAGTGAGTAGTGAATAGTGAGTAGACGTGTCTTATTGAGTAAGCAATCTATGCGGAGCAAAATCGTAACGAATGCAAAATTTGTGAACCACGAATAATTCAAGACAGTCTGGAGCGTTTCACTAATTTACAATGTGTAATGGCTTTTTTATGCGAACGATTCAAGGTAATCGGTTGAGAATTATTATGTCGGACTAAAGTCCAAATTATTTTTTGTTACAAATTCTGTTAACGATTTAATATTGCTGTAATTCTTTTATAGTAATGGTTTTCGTATAATTCGATGATTCTATTATTATAATAATTGTTAAGAAATGTAACAAAAATATATCAAAAGTATTTACAAAAATATTTAAATATGCAAGAATGAGTATGTAAGAAATAAGTACGAAGGTTATATTAAACAACAACTATTACATCGGGCTTTGTAATGCCCAGAACAACAACTATCTACAATTTTTTACACAAATCAATTTACAGCTCCTTGTAGATTGGTAAAACAATCCAGACTATCACAATATATAATAATTTGGCTTATAGCTTAAAACTTTCGAGATTGGTCGAACTGTTTATGTTGGGTTAGTTTGGCAAAACAGATAAGGAAAAACAACATAACAGGAAGTTAATATAAATTTCGAAAGGAGATTGAAAGGTTATGGCACTCACAATCAACACAAACATGGGCGCACTTCAAGCCCAACACGCATTGAATAATGCGACCAATTCCTTAAACAAGTCTATTGAAAGGATGACTACAGGTTACAAAATTAATTCCGCATCTGATGATGCCGCCGGTTTAGCGGTTGCAACCAAAATGGAAACAAAATTAAGCGCAGTATCAGTAGCAGAATCAAACGCAGCATTAGGTAGTTCATTATTAAGTACTATTGAAGGTAACTACGGTGTAATTCAAGATCACTTGCAACGTATCAGAGATTTGACCGAACAGGCAGCAAACGGTACTTATGCTACAGATTCAAGATTAGCGCTTCAATCAGAAATTGAACAAAGATTAGACGAAATTGACCGTGTAACAAGAAACACAGAATACAATGGTATGTATTTGTTATCTGGTGAAGATGCGCAAGGTAATGAGTTAGCAATTGCAAGAGATGGTCTTAACTTGCAGGTTGGTATCAATTCAAGCATTGATTCCGTTGTTACATTAGATGCAAGTTTATTCCGTTCTTGCTTATCGTCTTCATTATTGAACTTTGGAGAAAGAACATCTGCTATTACCGGTGAAGGTGTTACCAATTCAGATTTACGTGAAGTCGATATGGGGGCAATAGAAACAAAAACCGATTTTGCAAAACTTTGTGCAGGTTTAGCTACAACAGCTGATGGCTATGGGCAAGTAGGTGTTCCTGATCCTGATCATAAAACTGATGTTGGTCAAGATACGGACACAGATTTAGAAGGTACATTTGGTGCAAACCAAATGTTAGCGGTAATAGACTATGCATTGGCAGACATTAATGAAAGAACAACATTGTTAGGTGCTACTCAAAACAGAATTGACTCTGCATCTGATGCATTACAAGTTCAATCAGATAACTTAACATCTTCTCTATCTACAGTAAGAGATGCAGACGTAGCAGAAGAATCTTCAACATTTGTTTCAGCACAGATTCTTCAACAAGCATCTGCTACGCTGTTAACTACAGCTAATCAAACTCCGTCAATTGCGTTGAACTTATTATAGGATAGAAAAATATGAAAAAGTTAGAAATAAAAAGTATAAAAATCTAAACTTAGCTGTTGATTGTGATATGAAACGGCAGAACTCTAAACAAGTTCCTGCCGTTTTTTTTATGCAAAGATTTGAATGAGGCTTATGCAGTCTAAATTTCTACATTTTAAAAATATTATGTGAAGTGACTAGGGGTAAATGAAGGGATTAAAATTGTGTTGTCTCCATTATTTACCCCCTCCTGACGTGCCGTGAAAACGTTAGACGTTCAATGCTTCTGCTTCATCTACTTCTTCCAGCAAGTTAGAAGGTATTTCTTTAGACGAATTAATCCCAAAATCTCTTAATGCTTCAACTTGTGAGAATAAGCTAGGATTATTTTTATTCCCTCTCTGGAACCTGTTTATTGTCTTATTTAATTGATTATTTGCACCTTCCAAACGTTTTTTGACATCCATTAAATCTTCACAAAAACGTACAAATGTTTCATATAAATTTGTTCCGGCCTGAACAATTTTGTTTACACTCTCCTGTTGTTTTTGCTGTGACAACAATTGATTAACTAATCTTATTGTGGTTAAAAGTGCAGATGTTCCAACAATTATTACATTTGATTTATAAGCTCTATTTATTAAATCAGTATCTTCATATAGAGTATTAACGGAATTTTCTATCGGAATATACATCAGAACAAAATCCGGTTGGTAAATATCATCAGCTTTTTGATAATTTTTTTCAGACAAATCCATAATACGTTTTTTTACTTCTGATTTAAATTTTGGAAGCTGTGATTCATCCTGCATATATTCTAAATAACTAGTTAAAGTCATCTTTGAATCAATAATAAGGTGTCTATTATCAGGAAGATTTATTACAACATCCGGACGTATTGTATGTGATGTCTCATCTTCACTGATTGATTTTGAAACAAATTGTTTTGAATAATGAATCCCTTCTTGCATTCCACAGGACTGCAGAATAGTATCCAGCAAAGATTCTCCATAGGCTCCTTTTATATTTTGATTTGTTGTAAGAGCTGTTGCAAGCTGATTAGCCTCTTTAGTGATTTCTGCGCTGCTTTTTTCTAATGATGTAATTTTTTCAATGAGTGCAGCTGTATTCTTTTCTCCTGTGGTATTAAAGTTCTCAACCTTTGTTTTAAATTCTCCGAGTTCTTTAGCAAGAGGTGCAAGCTTTAATTCCAATGTTTCTTGATGCTGTTTTCTTAAATCTTCCTGTTCATTTTTTATTGTTTCACGTGCAATTTCCGAAAAATCAGACTTTATCATTTTTTCCAGATTTTCAAAAGTTTCAAGCTGTGTCTTTAAACGAATCAATTCTTCTTGAGATTTTTTATCCGAATAAAGTTTTACGATTATTCCTGAAATGATTGCTCCTATAGAAAAACAAAGAATATTTAAAATCATACATCCTACTCCCAAATATAAAATAAGGCTGAAAACCGCAGCTTTCAGCCTTTAAAAAATTAATTATTATTATCGCGTAATTTTGCAACAAGTTTAAGTATTTCAATATATAACCAAACAAGTGTAACCATTAGACCAAATGCGCCGTACCATTCATAAGATTTAGGTATCATATTTTGAGCGCCTTGTTCTATAAAATCAAAATCAATAATTAAATTCAACGCTGCAATTGCAACAACGATTATACTAAACCCTATTCCAACCATTCCTGATTCAAAAATTCCCGGGATACTGTAATGGAAGAATGAGGCTATAATTTGCATCAAATATAATACCGCAATGGATAAGGTTGCAGTAAAAATTACACTTCTAAATTTATCAGTACATTTAATAATATTTAATCTATACAATGCAAGCATAGAGAACATTGCTGCGAATGTTCCTGATACAGCCTGAAAAGCAATTCCCGGGTACTGTTTTTCAAACATTGCAGAAATCCCGCCTAAAAATAAACCTTCACAAACCGCATACACCGGTATAAAGAAAACATTTCTTGTAAATGCTACAATCAAGGCAATAATAAAACCGACGACTGCTCCGATTGTTGTAAGCATCATCGCTTTATCCATAAAACCCGCTAAAAATTGAGACCATGTGTAAAAAGCCGGAACTGCAGCGAATAAGAACAGTAAAAATGTTTTATTAATTGTTCCGTTAATAGTCATTGGAGCCCCGGAAAGAACTCTTTCTTCAGTCTGCCCAAAGTTATCATTTAAAATCGGATTTGCCATAAGTAATTCTCCTTCTATTTAATAAGGATATTATAACCTACAAATATAAATTTGACTATTAGTTAATAATTTATTAATGTTTCTCTAAATATTCAAAAATTTTCTTAATTTTAGGATAAAGTAAATTAATATTTATATTCTCATCCATCTCAAGCGTTATTGTAGGAATATTTCTTTCAACACCGGCATAGGTTCCAAAGCTTCCCGGAGTCGGATATCCGATACTTTCTTCGACAGGATAGCCGATTATTTTGGATATTTCTTCAGAATGCTCACGAGCCGGACCGTCATAATTTACTATTTTATATGGAGTATGCAGTGTCAAAATAACAGACGGTGTATATTCATCTAAAACTTCTGTCAAAAATCTTGTTTCAATCTCGCTTGCAGGAGAGTCCCCTCCGTAATACTTATCTTTTTTAGAATACACCCAATTTTTTGTCGGGAAATTACGGTTTATATCAACACCTTTTGAATTTGTACGTGTTCCCAATATTTTTCCGTCCGGATTTAAACAAGGAATAAATAACAGACCTGTATTTTCTACATCGTTAAGGTATTGGTTTATAAGTTCTTCTCCTTGCGGCTCATCACCATGAACAACTCCTATAATTAAAGGCGGATTACAAGAGAATGAACCCCCGAGTAATAGGAGTTCATTCTTATTGTTTGTTAATTGCTTTTTTAGTATTTTATACACTGTATTTTGCTCTATTTTTTATTATTTCCCTCATTTACCCCGGCTCCAGCAGGAAACTTCTCTGGATTGACTGCTTCTGCTGCTTGTTGCTTTTGTTTTGCCATATCTTTCAGTTTTTCCTGAATTTTAGCAGGGTTATAGCTGTCATTTACATACTCAATCTTTGCATTAGATTTTAACTGACTAATCAGTTTTTCTAAGATAATCATTTGTTTTTGGGTTTGAAGATACAATTTGATTTGTTCTTTAACCTTAATAAACGGTTCTTGTCCTGCAGCCATTCTATCTGTAACTTTTATAATATGGAAACCAAATTGTGTTTGAATAACAGGGCTGATTGTGTTCGGTTGTTGTTTGAACGCTTGAGTTGCAAACGGTTCTACCATATCAGATTTTGCAAAAAAACCGATATCCCCGCCATTTTTAGCAGAGGTTGTATCATCTGATTTGGCTCTTGCAACTTTTTCAAACTCATCAGGCATATTCTTTATAGACTTTTCTATTTCTTGAGCTTTTGCATATCTTGCTTGCATTTCTGCTGCAACTTTTTCTTTCAAAACTGTATCAGAAAGATTTTTGTTCTCAGGTTTTGATTTAATTTGTTGTGCAATTTCCATAGGGTTTGCCATAATCAATATATGAGAAGCTCTGACTCTGTCAGGATATGTGAATTTTTTAGTATTCTTTTTATAGAAAACTTCTGCTTCATGGTCAGAAATTTTAACATTTTCTATCATATTAACAAGTTTTTTAACTTTAACTTCTTCTTTTAAATCTTTTTTAAACTGTTCGTTTGAAACACCATTACGTTTCAAAATAGCATTGAACTGTTCTTTTGAACCGACTTTGTCAATCATTACTTTTAATTCATTATTTAAATCAGCATTAGAAACTTTTATATGTCTTTTTTCGATTTCCTGGTCAACAAGTTTTTTTACAACTAATTCGTTAACAACTTTATCCTTTAACATTAAGTACATAAAGTTATTATCATCTTGAGGTACTTGGATATTTAACTGTTTAAGCATGCCGTCACTTGCAACTTTCTTATATGCAGTATCAAATTGTGACTGAGTAATTGGCTCATTATTAACTTTAATTATTACATCTTTTTTAGCTACGCACCCTGTAAAAAGGAACATAGATGCTAACATTGTTACAAAAACTCTTTTCATTTAATTACCCTCTTGCTTCATATTCATAACTTATTTTGTCTATATTATAGAACAAATCATACAATAAATTAAATAGTTCATTAAAATTCATAACAGAATTATTTACCAAAAGTATTGATGCTGCCCCCTCTGTTGAACTTGGAGCCGGTGTCCACTGAATACTTTTGGTGATTGTTCTCGGAAGTTTACTTTGTAATATTCTCCATTCTTCTTTTCTAAACGGAGTATAAACTCTTATATTATTCATTGTTTCACGAATCAATGTAATACCAACTTTTGTCGCCATTAGTCTAATCTGAACAAGTTTAATCAAGTTATCAACTTCATCTGGGATTTTAGAGAATCTATCTTTCCATTCAGATACTATATAATTTAGTTCGGTTTCGTTATGTACATCTGCCAAACGTTTATATTCAATCATTTTTTGCTCTTTGGAACCTACCCACTCTTCCGGTATGAATGCTGTTACATTAATATCAACAATTGTAGGCTGTTTAGTTTCAACCTTTTGCCCCTGAAGTTCTTGAACGGTTTCTTCCAGCAGCTGGCAGTACGTATCAAAACCAACATTAACCATATGTCCGTGTTGTTTTGTTCCTAAGATATTTCCGACTCCTCTTATCTCTACATCACGCATTGCAATCTGGTACCCGCTGCCAAGAGTCGTAAATTCTTTAATCGCTGAGAGTCTTTGCATTGCCTCTTTTGTTATATTTTTATTTGGCTTATACAGGCAATAACAGTATGCCTGACGTTCTGACCTTCCGACACGTCCTCTCAATTGATAAAGTTGTGCAAGTCCGAATCGGTCCGCATCATGGATTATCATTGTATTTGCATTTGGAATATCTAGTCCGTTTTCAATAATTGTTGTACATAATAAAACATCGTATTCATGATTAGCGAATCCGATTATAACTTCTTCCAGTTCTTTTTCTGATAACTGTCCGTGACCTATAGCAATCCTTGCATTTGGAACAAGTTCTTTTAACTTAAGACGAAATTCTTCAATTGTTTCAACCCGATTATATAAATAATAAACCTGACCATCTCTATCAAGCTCATGAATAATAGCATTTTTTACAATATTATCGTTATAAACTCCGACAAACGTTCTTATAGGAAGTCTGTTTTTAGGCGGAGTATTAATAACTGACATATCTTTAATGCCCGATAACGACATATAAAGAGTTCTTGGAATAGGTGTTGCAGACATTGATATTATATCAATATTTTCACGGAATTCTTTCAGTTTCTCTTTATGACGGACACCAAATCTATGCTCCTCATCAATAACAAGAAGCCCTAAATCCTTGAATATAACGCCATCCTGTAAAAGTCTGTGAGTGCCCACAACAACATCACAGCTTCCTAATGCCATATTTTTTAACGTTTCTTTTTGTTCTTTAGGGGATCTAAATCTGCATAAGAGTTCAACATTGACTCCATAAGGTTTAAAACGTTCTGAAATTGTTTGATAATGCTGCAGTGCAAGAATAGTTGTCGGAACAATAACCGCAACCTGTTTCCCGGAGGCAACAGCCTTGAATATACCACGCATGGCGACTTCTGTTTTACCAAACCCGACATCACCGCAGATAAGTCTGTCCATCGGGTTTGTAGATTCCATATCAGCTTTTATTTCGTTTATTGCGCGCATTTGATCCGGTGTTTCCGTATATTCAAACGCATCCTCCATTTCAATCTGCCACGCAGTATCAGGTTCAAATGCAATACCTTCCTGCATTTTTCTTCTTGCGTACAATCTCAATAAGTCATACGCAACTTTTTCAACTTCTTTCTTAACTCTGGATTTTGTTTTTTCCCAATCGGTACCGCCCATTCTGGATAGTTTAGGTTTTGCTGCACCTGCTCCTCTATAACGGCACAAAAGATTTATCTGCTCTGCAGGAATATGAAGTCTGTCTTTTTGAGCGTATTCTATTGTCAAATAATCTTTTAACTGTCCGTCCAGTTCCTGCTGTGTTAAACCAATATAAATCCCGACACCATGAACAGAATGGACAACATATTCCCCTTCTTTTATATCGTTAATACTTTCAATATATTCCGCTTTTGCTTTATAGGATGTACGCTTTGTTGATGTAACTTCTTTATTTCGTTTATTAAAAAGTTCTCTATCCGTAAGTAAGATAAATTTTGCATCTTCGATTATTGTCCCGTTGGATGAAATATTATTTGCGTAATTTACATCAAAAATTTCATACTTGGAAAGAATTTCTTTAACACGTTCGGGATAATCAGTTGCTATAACAATCTCATACCCTTTATGTGATTTTATGAACTCTGCAACATCATCCATATTCGCATTAAAGTTTTTTACAACCTGAGCATTAAAATCAATAATCTCATCAAATTCACTGTCTATAAAGTTATTAAGTTCTACCCTCTGATGACGGATAACTTTTGCTATAAAATCGTTATAAGGTATATGATTTATATCTCTCAATGGATAAATAAGTTCTGTTTTTATATTCTCATCAATCTGTTTGTCATACCCGTCTTCAATAAATTGATATTTTGCAGTAATCTCAGATTTTTCGTCAAATACAAGAATATAATCATCAAAATAATCAAGGACATTCTCTAAATCGGAATTAAAGTAGCTCTGATAAACCTCAACTCCTTCAAAATATCTTTCTTCCGTAAATTTGTCGACAAGTTCTTTTGGGAAATCTTTTGGCGGATTTTCCGGAAGAATAAACTTATAAACCGGCATGATATCTATAGTTTTAATTTTTTCAATGGATTTTTGAGTTTCCCTATCGAAATACCTGATATCAACAATTTCATCTCCCCAGAATTCTATTCTCACGGGATTTTCTTTCAGAGTATAAATATCTGCTATATCGCCTCTGATACTAAATTCAGATATATCACTTACCATAGTCGAGCGCTTATATCCAAGGTTCATCAGTTTATTAAGCAAATCTTTTTGAGTAATTTCATCCCCGATTTTTAAAGTAAAACTGTTTTTTTTGAAAAAACTTTTTGACGGAAATTTTTCCAACAGAGCTTTGACCGGCACAATTGCAACATTCGCAGGGTTCATTAAAAGGTTAACCTGAGATGAATAATCATACACATTCAAAGGAACAGTTTCATACATAGATGAATTCTGGTAAGGGAAAATTTCTGAACGCAGTTCAAAAAAAGACTTTAAATCACTCTGATATTTCAATGCCGACTGTTCGGTTGATGTTATGAATAGAACTTTTTTCTCCAGCTTTTGAGCAATTTCACTCACAAGTAAAAGCCTCAAAAAAGTCGTTAAGCCTGTTGCAACAAAAGATTTTGAGTGTTTAATATTACTATTGAATTCAGAAAAATCAATATTCATTATTCTTGATTTTGGCTTTCGTAATCAATCCCCATTTTTTTTAGAGTAGATATAAACCTTTCGGCGCAAGCTTTTTGCACATCAGGCGGTACAACTCTCAAAATTTCAACAGTCTTTGAAATTGTAGGATTTTTATCGTACCAACGGCAGCCGTTAATAGGTTTGACCAGTTCATAAAATCTGTCAATTGCCTCTTTAGATACTTGTTCTTCTAATTTAGCAAGAAATAATTCTGCTTGCTCCATTAATTCATCTTGATAATTTTTTAAAAGCTCAATAACCTCTAATAACTTAGGGTCATGATCGTACCATCTTTTATACACGGGACTCATTCTTTAACCCTTTCACATTTTCGGTTTCGTCATTATATCTGATAATATTGGCACCTAATGCTGTCAATTTCTTATCAAAGTTTTCGTAACCTCTGTCTATATGATGTAAATTTTCAACAATAGATGTTCCTTCAGCCATAATTGCCGCAACAACGAGTGATGCACCGGCTCTTAAATCGCTGGCTGAAACTGTTGCACCTGTAAGTTTTTTAACGCCTTTTATTATTGCATGGTTTCTGTCCTGATGGATATCAGCTCCCATTCTTAAAAGGTGAGGAACTTGCATAAATCTGTTTTCGTACAAACTTTCGGTAATAATACCAACTCCGTTTGCAGTCGTCAACAAAGCCATTGCCATAGATTGTAAGTCTGTTGGGAATCCTGGATATGGCTGTGTTACAAAGTTTATTGAATTAAGTCTGTTTTTGCAAGAAACTTCAATTGCCGTCGGCTCAATAAGTTTTATACTTGCCCCCATTTTGATTAATTTATCAGTAAAGAAAGTCAGGTGGGCTGGAAATACATTTCTTATTATTGCTTTACCTTTAGATGCAACAACCGCACTCATAAATGTTCCGGCTTCAATTCTATCCGGAATAGTTGTATATTCTATCGGATGCAAATCAGATTGTTTAACACCATTGATAACAATTTCAGATGTTCCTGCACCGTTTACATCTGCCCCCATTGTATTTAAAAAGTTGGCTAAATCAATAATTTCAGGCTCTTGTGCTGCATTTTGGATTCGTGTAGATCCTTCAGCCAATATTGCAGCAAGCATTAAATTTTCAGTAGCCCCGACTGACGGTATATCAAGATAAATATCAGTTCCGACAAGTCTTGGAGCTTTAGCATGAACATATCCGTTTTCTATTTTTATTTTAGCACCTAGTGCTTCAAGTCCTTTAATATGAAAATCAACTCTTCTTTCACCAATTGCGCATCCGCCAGGTAAGGCTACAATTGCTTCTTTACAGCGTGATACAAGAGCACCTAAAATTATAAATGATGCTCTCATTTTACTGACATATTCATACTTGGCAGTAACGGATGTTATATTGGTTGCATCAATCGTAACAGATTTTTCAATTTTATTATGAGAAGTTTTAACTCCAAGTCCGTTAATAACTTCCAACATGATACCTACATCGGTTAAATCAGGAACGTTATAAATTTTTGATTCCCCTTTAGCCAATACTGCTGATGCCATCAATTTTAAGACAGCATTTTTTGCACCGCCAATATTAACTTCACCCTTTAACTGAGTACCGCCTTGTATCCTATACTTATCTGCCAAAACTGCTCCAATCTACATTAATTCTTAATATAATCATACAATCTACAAAAAAACTTGTAAAGAGTATTAAGCAATTATTACAAAAAAATTAATTGTAACATTTTTATTACAAACTAACAAATTTTTATTTTATTTGCTTTAATATAAATGTAGAAGGTAGTGAAAATATTATTTTTAGATTGGAAACTATGATGAGTTATTCGCATACAACGCAAAATCTAAATAGTATAGACAAAATTAACAACTATTGCGTCTCTTTCTATCAACCATATGAATTTAGTATAGACATACATTATTACCCGACTGTTATTAGACTACAGAGGAAAAGGAACAAGTAATGATTAACAATCGATTATACAGTTCTATTATCAGGCCAAAAACAATTTTGCACGCGACTGCAAATACGACTCACAAGCCTGATATGGTAACTCGTTTTATGAAAAATAAAATGGTCGGTAAAATTTGTGATATTGCTGATAAAAATCCGGTTTTATGTCAATCGATTTTTTCACTTGCAATATGCTGCGGAGCCCGACCTGCTACAAACTATCTTGTCACCGAAGATAAAAAAGATGCTGCTTATGCATCCTGTCACTCTATTTCTTCAGGTGTTACAGGTTTGATTTGGCCGTTTCTTACTGCTACTCCGCTTGCCGCAGGTGTAGCTTATGTATTAAAAAATCCGCAAAAATGCTTAAAACCTGAAATAATCAAAAAATTCTATCCGCAAGTCGGACTTGAAACAATTATAAAAGACGGGAAGAAAATTATAAGAGTAATGACGAACACCAAAGGTGAAATGTTAAGACAAGACGGCAGTAAGTTATTCAGAAACTTAGAACCATTAAAAGTTAAAGGAGATGCAGAAGCTGCTAATAAAATTGAAGAGCTTGTTAAAAAGATAAACAAAACTAAGAATGCATCTAAAAAAGCATCCTTAGAAGCAGAAAAAGAAATATTAGAAGCAGAAAAAATTAAGTTTGAAGAAGCAAAAGCTGCTTTTGAAGCTGCAAATCCAAGACTTGAAGTTGATAGTAACGGTATTGTCCGCTCTAAAGAAGTATTTAAAACAGAAGAAGGCAAATTTGTTATTAAAAACGGTAAAAAAGTCGGATGTGCAGTTCAAAAACCGGAAGATAAAGAAACTCTAAAACGAGTACTTGATGGTAAGGAAGAACTTGAAATAAGACCGATTACAGAAGAAATGGAAATTGGGGCTAATAAAGAGAAAAATGTCCAAGATATGATTAACTGGGTACCTGATAGTATCCTTGCTGTTCCTAGAGCTTGGCTGACAATTAAATTAATTCCTTGGTTGTTGAAGAAATTCGGAATGGAAAAACCAAAGAAAAAAGCTCCTCAACAGCCGCAGGCTCAACAACAAAGTCATAATGTTCCGTCACAAAAGCCTGCAATGCAAATAAAAATGAATCCGGGTGCGTTTTCTAATATTAAAGCTCACAGTATATCAGCACCTAAGAAAGGAGCTGCATAATGAATAGTATTAATTTTTCAACAATAAATTATAATAACCAACCGGCATTTAAATCTAATCCGGCTAAAAAACCATCCACATTCATTAGTCTTGCATCAAGAACGGCAGTCGGAACTCATCATGTAAAAAATTTATACGATTCGTTTGTTGAAAATGTTATTGCTAAAAAGCTGGTTGCTCCGGTTATGAATGCTAAATGGATGGAAAAAGTAGCTGATAAACTTGGTAAAACTAAAAAAATGACCGATCATATGTCAACTGTAGGTTCATTTGTTACAACAACTACTTATGCCGGAACAACTCTTGCAAATAAGAAATTAGAAAAGAAACCTGCAAGAACTCTTGCTTTAAACCAAATCCTTGTAACAGCACTTTCAACTGTGGGTGCTTATACAATCAATGGATATATTGCAAACTTTACTAAAAAGATGAGTTACAAATTCAGAAACGCAAACATTAATCACCACAACTTAGAAAAACGTATGCACGGTTTCGGTGTTGCACAAAAACTTCTTACATTCTCATTAATGTACAGATATGTTGCACCGGTAATTGTAACTCCTATCGCAAGTAAAATCGGTAAAGCTCTAAACTCAAAAGAACTTGCACCGCAAAAGCAAAAAATGAATTACACATTAAACCCAAATAAAATTAAACAAGCAGCATAATTAAAAGACCGGTTTAAAAGCCGGTCTTTTATAATTCTAATATAACTTTATACGTTTCTTTTTTCTGAAACTCTTTATAAGCTTCTTCAACCTGTTCAAACGGAAACGATTGACTTATTAAAAAATCAGTAGAAATTTTACCGTCTGATATTAATTGCAATAATTTATCACAATGAACAGCATCTACGCCGCCGGTTTTGAATGTGAGATTTTTTCCGTACATCCTGTCCAGAGGTAATAATTGTTCTTTTTCATACATTGCAACAATAAATACTATAGCATTCGCTCTTGCAATTCTCCAGGCAGTTTCAAAAGTATCATTTCCGCCTGCAGCTTCTATTACATAATCGGCACCATATTTTGTTATTTCTTGTACTGTTTGCTCAATATTTTCGATTTGCGGATTTATTGTATAATCTGCAAATTGTTTAGCGAATTTTAATCGGTTATTATCAATATCTATTGCAATAATCTTCTTTGCCCCGAGATATTTTGCACACATCATAGCACACAATCCTACAGGTCCTGCACCTATAACAGCAACAACATCATCAGTTTTTACTTCTTCGGCTGCAAAATACCCGCTCGATAAAATATCTCCGACAAATAATGCATTATCATAAGATAGGTTATCAGGAATTTTATTAAGTCCCATATCTGCATAAGGAACTCTTACATATTCCGCCTGTCCGCCATCTATTCTGCAGCCTAATTCCCAGCCGCCTTTCATACAATTATTAATAAATCCATGGCGGCAAAAATAACATTCTCCGCAAAATGTTATACAATTCGCAGCAACTCTATCACCAGTTTTTAGTTTTTTTACGTCACTGCCAATCTCTACAACTTCTCCGGTAAATTCGTGTCCTAAAATTGTATTTGGAATATATCTAGGAGCAGCGTTATTTATTATATGGAAATCACTTGTACAAATTGCAGAACGAGTAACTTTGACGATTGCATCCCGGTTTGATTGTATTTCCGGGATTGGTTTTTCAATAACTTTTATAAACCCGTTATAAGGAATAATCCCTTTCATAAGCTATAATTTCTTTCTTATTTACCCCAATTCTGCAAGAGCTTTTTCAAACTGTTCATCGTTTGGAGCCTTACCGTGCCATGCTGCAGTGTTTTCCATAAATGAAACACCTTTGCCTTTTATAGTATTTGCAATAATTACAACAGGTTTATCAGAGGTATTTTGTTTTGCTTTTTCTATTGCATCATATATTTGCTCTATATCATGCCCGTCTATTACAACTGTCTGCCAGTTGAAAGCCCTTAATTTATCTTCTAACGGGGCAACCGACATAACATCTTCAGTACAGCCGTCTATTTGGTATCTGTTTCTGTCGATTATTGCAATCAGATTGTTGAGTTTTCTATGCGGAGCTTGCATAAAAGCTTCCCAGCATGAACCTTCCTGTAATTCCCCATCTCCCATATAAACAAAAACATGAGCCGGATTGTTATTTAGTTTCAATCCCATAGCCATACCGCAGCCGATTGACAGACCTTGTCCCAAAGACCCGGTTGATACTTCAACTCCTTTAAGCATTTTTTTACAAGGATGACCTTGAAGTTTTGAGCCGAATTTTCGGAATGTCATAAGTTCATCTTGTGAAAGAAATCCTTTTTGAGAAAGAACAGAGTATAAAATAGCTGAAGCATGTCCTTTTGATAAAATAAATCTGTCACGGGAATCATTCATATCTTGAGGGATATTCATACATTTATGGTAAAGAACAGTCAGAATATCTGCAGCAGAGAATGCACCTCCGATATGTCCGGATTTTGAATTATGAACCATTTTTAAAACATTAATTCTTGATTCTTTTGCAAGATTTTTTAATTCCTGGATTTCATTAGAACTTAGCATTCTTTACCTCCAATTCTATACTTCAAAACTTTTAACACAAATAAAGGAAGTGCCGGAAATATACGTTTAAAACGCTCAGGCTGTTTTATTGTCCTGTAAAGCCATTCCAATCCTAGTTTTTGGTAAATTTTAGGAGCGCGTTCTACAACTCCTGACCAAACATCAAAACTTCCGCCTACACCAATCATTAATGCAGGGTTAAGGCGTTGTTTTGCTTCATATATAAACTTTTCTTGTTTTGGAGCTCCCAGAGCAACCAGAATAAGTCTTGGCGAAGTATTTTTTAACCCGTCCATAATCTCATCCCAATTATCAAAATAGCCGTCATGAGAATAAACAATATTTAAATTTTCGACTTCGGATTGAAGATTTGCTACGGTTTTTTCGATAATTTCAGGCTTTGCGCCAATTAGGGCAACCGGCATGTTATTTTCTGCCGCAACTTCAATCATTTTGTGCGCAAAATCAATCCCTGCAATTCTTGCAACATTTTCACCCATAATCTTGAGTCCGATTTTTACACCGATTCCGTCCGGGATAACCATTTCCGCATTATTTAAAATTTCAGCAAACTCTTTATCGTTTTCTGCAGTTGTAAACATTTCAGGGTTAATTGTTACAACTTGGTTAACTTTATTGTTAGACATCAAGTCTTGTGCATATTTTATAGCACTTTTAAAATCAAAATTATCTATTTCATAACCTAATAACTTGACTCTTTTCATAACAATTATTATACTAAAAAAACACAAAAGATTCGATATTAAATTTCAATCTAAGATAGGAGAATTATTATGAAAAAAGTTTTAGTATCGTTATTAGTTTTATCATTTGCAGGAAGTGCTATTGCGGCACAAACTTATACTGAACAAATGGTAAACAAATGGGTTGCTCCGGTTTCTCAAAAAGAAAGACAACTGCAACGTCAACAAGCTGCGGCAGAAAGAGCCAAAAAACAAAGAGAAATGGAACAACAAAGAAGAGAACAAGAACGTCAAAGAATGCAAAAACAAAGACAAAGAGAAATGGAAGCAGCAAAAAGAGCACATCAAAATAAGATGGAAGAAAAGAAAAAAGCTCTAGATACATTATTAGGTAAATAACAAGATTTTATTTATAACGGTACCGGCAGAGTTTAAAACTCTGCCGGTATTTATTTAGTCAACGTGTTTTTTCGCACATTCGAGCATTGCATTTACGAGTTCTGAATTAGAATAAATATTCATTCCGTTTGATTCCAGAACTTGTCTTAATCGTCCTTCCCATATAGAATATATTTTAGCTTTATCTAAACCGGCAACTTTGCCTATTGCAGATAATTCCTTGTAGTCTAAAGGCATCGGTAAAGCCCCGCGTAAAATATCTACAATATCAATTCTTTTCTTGCGTGGAAATGCTTTCAAAAAATTAACCACACTCATTTTTTTCTTTTTAAGTGTATTTTTTAGAATATCAACCGATTCATCAATCAATATTGGTTCTTGAGGAATTCTGTATTCTTCAAACTCTTCCGGTGCAACTTCCATAACCGTTGAAATTCTTTCTAAAGTTGTTCCTCTTGTTGAAAATGGAATTGTATCATCAATCAAATTGTAGACGTAAGATAAAGTTACGCCAATCATCTCTGCAAAATCCTTTTTGTGTAAGTCATTTTGTTCTAAAAACTTTGATAATTTTTCAGAACTTTTTTGTTTTATATTTTCTTTCACTTTTTCTTTCATAATTTTATCCTTTCTTTTCTAAAACTAGTTTTTGTCATTTTTATCTTTTTGTTAAGCACAGGTAGGATAATCAACACGGTAATCTTTATTTGGTTTAAAATTTTATATATAGAGATTATTATTTTAAGAACTAAGGATGAATAATGAATCTAATAACCGGTTTAGGTAATGTAGGAACCAAATACATATTTACAAGACATAATGCAGGTTTTATGGCTGTAGATTTTCTTGCTTTAAATTCAGGTGAAACATTCAAAGAAAACTCTAAATTGAAGTCTTTGATTACCAAAATCAAGATAAATAACGAAGATACGATACTTGTTAAACCGACTACTTATATGAACCTGTCCGGTGAAGCAATTAGAGCTGTTATTGATTATTATAAAATTGAAATAGAAAATACACTGGTTGTCTATGATGATTTATCGCTTGATTTAGGTAAAATAAGATTCAGAGGTTCCGGCTCAGACGGTGGGCATAACGGGATAAAATCTGTTATTCAGCACCTTGGGACAAACAAGTTCACACGCCTTAAAATAGGTATTGGACCGCAGCCGGGAATTCCATCAGAAGCATTTGTTCTCCAGAACTTCGGACAAGAACAGCTTAGTGATTTAAAAAAAGTTATACAAACTTCCGCAGAAGCAATAGAATATTATTTTGCAAACGGGATAGAAAAAACACAGAACAAGTACAATTAATATGAGGATATAATACATGCCATCAGCAGAACAATTAGAAGAAAACGGACAATACGAATTAGCTTATGAAGAATATAAGAAACTATATTCGAATAATCCTAAAAACACGCATATATTAGAACGTTTAGGACATATTGCATCAATTTTAAACAAAAAAGATGAGGCAGAGCAATACTATACAGCAATAATTAAGCTTGATGCCAAAAATCTTATGGCATACGAACAATTAATGGATATATGTGCAGAAACAAACCGTTATAAATATTACGTTTGCAAAGGAGAAATACATATTCTGCAAGAACAGTATGAGCATGCAATAAACGATTATAAAAAAGCTGTTGAAAAAGCAGAAAACGAACAAGATGCCAATGCTGCAAGATATATTCTGGCAACTTTGTTTGACGGAGCAAACAAAGAAAATCAGGCGATTGATGAATACTTAAAACTTATTGATTCACATTATAATTATGAAAAAATTTATACAAATCTTGCCAATATATATTCAAGAACCGGATTTATAGAAAGTGCAATTGATACATTGAATAAAGCTAAAGAAAGAGGATTTGATTCTGTTGATGAAGAACTTGCAAAATTGTATATAAAAGCGGATGATCCTCAAAAAGCACTAGAATTAACAAAAGACGAACTTCAAAAAATCCGCTGTCTTATGGATATGGGGAAAAATGATGAAGCGTATTCAATGATGGATTCACTGCGTTCTAAATATGCAAAGAATGCGAAATTCCATTCATTATTGGCACAGTATTATTTCCAAACAAATAATTTTCAAAAAGCACTTGAAGAGGTTGAGGAATACTCAAAATTTGAACCAAATTCACCTGTAACGTACCAAATGCGTGCATTAATATATGAAAAACAGGGGGATGAGTTTTCTTCACATGTTAACTGGGCAAAGTTCAATAACCTTAAAGGTGATAAAGATGTTGCAATGAATGAATATATGATTGCGTATCAGTTAGATAATACAAATATTGAACTCGTTACTACAATAGCAGATATACTGGATACTACAGATAAAAACCACTCAATAGAATTCTATGAACGGCTTCTGGAACTTAATCCAAATAGTAAAAGAGCATTACAAAAACTCGCAGAATTTCGTGAAAGAATAGGCGATTATAACGAAATGCTAAACTATATGGATAAACTTAAAGCTGTTGAGCCTAACAATCCTTATATCAAACAAAATTACAGCAGAATAGTTGATAAAATCAACAATCCGTCATCTCCGTTAGATTTTATCAAAAAACTGTTCAAAGGTACTATGGGGTAACTTAAGCCTGCTCTGCTTGATAAGCAGCCATAGCTTCCTGAGAAATTTGTGCCGCATCTTGAATAATAGAACCGGCTATTTCCTGGCTTTTTTGCATTTCTTGCATCATTTGAACTGTGATAGCTGTTTTTACATCTCCTGTTGCTTCATAAACGCTTGCTGCTGTAGAAGCAGATGAAACTGATTGTACCATAAATCTAATATCCTTATTATGTCCTCAATATATATTTTAAACCATGTTTTATTTTTTACAAGTGTAAATTTAACAAATATTTATAATTTGTGCTAAAATGACTCTATGAAAAAATTTATTTTATTATTAGGTTTATTAATTTTATCAACATCACAAGTTATTGCAGAACAGTATCTTTTGCAATGCAATCTAAATATTGAAGCCGTAAATACTGCAACAAACGAGGTCATGAACCGTTCTACTCTTGAACGTTTCTTTATCATAGACACTGTTTTGGCAGAAGTTTATGATGCAAATAATCTCCCTCTGGAAGTAGAAAGTTTTACAGATGAAGAAATTGTTTTCCATCATAAAGCTGCAAGTTTCAATACAATTGTTGATACTCAGGTTACTTACAATCAGGTTACAAAAAAAATCAAACTGAGTGAAATTTATGCAAATACTGCATACACAAACAGAGCGCAGTTTACAACCAGAGGCGAAGGAACCTGTACAGTAAAAGAAATCGAAAGAAAACCAATATTTTAGAGGAATAATGAATAATATTAAACGACGCTGGTATGACGAAGATCCAACTATAAGTTTGGCTGTTAGTCTTTTAGAAAACTCCGGTAAATCAGACCAAATAAAATGTGCGGAATTTATCAAAGATAAAAGCCATAGTTTTAATATTTATATTCCGGAAAACAAACTCGAAGATTCTTTCAATTATTTCTGCAAGCGCTGGTACGATGAAGATAAAGAAATATCAGATGCGTTTGAATACTTAAAACTAATGCCGTTTGAACTTCAAAAAGAGACAGCATTAGAAATTATAGAAAAATTACAGGAGTCAAAATCTTGTTAACACATGTTTTATTCAATCCGGTTGTAACATCAATAATTTTACTTTGTATATTATGTTTATGCAGAGTGAATGTATTACTTGCAATCCTTATCTCAAGTATATTTGCAGGGCTTACATCAGGAATGGGTATTGAAAATATTATGAATACTTTTATTTCCGGCATGGGGGGGAACTCCGAAACAGCGCTCAGTTATATATTATTAGGTGCATTCGCTGCTGCAATGAATCACACAGGATTTACTGATGTAATAGCAAAAAAAATAATCGATATTGTAAACAATCGTGCCTGGGTGTTATTTCTCATTCTTGGATTAATAGCAATGGCATCACAAAATATTATTCCAATACATATTGCATTTATTCCGATTCTTGTACCGGCACTTTTACCTACAATGAATCTGTTACAAATAGACCGCCGCTCTATTGCCTGTATTCTGGCATTTGGTTTAAAAATGCCGTATATTACAATCCCTGCAGGATTTGGATTAATCTTTCATAATCTTATTGCAGACAATATGATACAAAACGGCATGCCGGTTGTAAGGGCAAATATTTGGGAATACACCTGGATTTTGGGCGTAGGAATGATTGCTGCACTCGGTATCGCATTGTATGTTTATAGAAAACCTAGAACGTATAAACAAATAGATTTACCGGAAGAACATCTGGAAGATTTGAAATTCAATAAGAATCATTGGATAACATTACTTGCCGCAATAGTTACGTTTGTTGTTCAAATTTGGACTCACTCTCTGCCTTTAGGAGCTTTGACAGGTTTGGGTATTATTTTCTCTCTTGGTGCTATAAAACATTCCAAGATGGACAAACTCATGGACGAAGGAATTTACTTGATGGGGTATGTAGCATTTGTAATGCTTGTTGCATCAGGTTTAGCAACAGTTCTTAAAACTACCGGCGGAATTGAATCACTTGTTTCTTATGTTACAAGTGTTCTTCCTCCAAGCCAAATAGCAACAGCAATTATAATGCTTTTATTGGGACTTTTAATAACAATAGGTATAGGTACATCGTTCGGAACAATACCAATCCTTGCGGTTGTGTTTGTTCCGATATGTTTACATGTTGGATTTAACGTTCCGCAAACAGTTGTTCTTTTGGCTGCTGCAGCAGCTCTTGGAGATGCAGGTTCGCCAGCTTCTGATACAACTCTGGGACCTACTTCAGGTTTGAATATCGACGGACAGCATAATCATATCTGGGATACTTGCGTTCCGACATTCTTACACTACAATATAGCATTGATTATTTTTGCGCTTGTCGGAGTTTATATATTCAAGGGCTAGGGGCAAAGGGGCAAAGGGGTAAAAAATAGGGAAATAATCGGCTTAGAACTACCCTTACTTGTTTAGAGGTTTGATAATAATATTATTATTTTCTATTAATTATAGTTACTTGACAAAGTGTAGTCTTTAGAATACAATATTATTATGAAAGAATTACTTACATACAAAACTTCAAGTGGGAAATGTCCTTTTGATGAATGGTTTTATAAGATTGATAAAACAATACAAGTTAGAATTGAAAAAAGGCTTGAAAGACTTGAAGAAGGTAATTACGGTGATTTTAAAAAACTTGACAAAGACATATATGAACTAAGATGTAATTTTGGTTGTGGATATCGTATATATTACGCCGAAATTAATAATATTATACTAATCTTATTATGTGCAGGTGATAAAAGTACACAAGCGGATGATATTAAAAAAGCTAAGAAATACTTAAATGATTTAATAGAAAGGACAAATAAATAATGGAATTAAATATTGATAAATTAAAAGAAAATACAATACCATATGATGAGCTTTTGGACAAGCATATGCTAGATATGGAATTTCAAAAAGAATACTTAAATCTCTCATTGGAAGAATATCTTTCTGATGGAGATTTCAATAAATTTTTTAAATCGCTTGAAAAAGTTATTAAAAGTCGGGAAAGCATTTCCTCATTTGCTAAAAAAGTTAACATTGAACGTGCCAATCTTTACACATTATTTAACGGTGAAAAAATACCCCGCCTTGATACAATTGCTAAAATATTGAAAGAATTAGGTTATTCAATCAGAGTTGCATAGTTAAATGGAACAGGCTAAAAGCAGATAATATATTATTGGTATAAAGTCTACTTAATTTAGGCAGTTCTGTAATCATAGTTTTTCATAAACAAAATCTTCAAAATCGTTATAATCTTTTTTTAATTTATCTAATTTTTCAGTAAGTATATAAACTAATGAGTTTATACTTATATTGGTATCATCAATATTATCAACACAATAATTCAATATATCACTTAATGATTTAATCATGCATATTTCTTCACTAAGTGTATCAACATAGCTTTGTACTTTGAAAAAAGCTTCTGACCGCATAAATATTTTCTCCTTTTATTACCATTTGGTAATGAATTAAAAGGACTATACATGATATATTACCAATATGCAATACCTAAAATATATGGCAGAATTTCTAAAAAAGAAACGACTTGAAACGAATAAAACCTTAAATTCGTTTGCTATATTTGCAGGTTTAGAACCGGCAACATTAAGCCGCTATGAAAATTCTCAAAGAAAAATAAGCCTTGAATCTTTTGTAAAAATAGCAGTTGGATTAGGAATCACACCTGCAGAGCTTTTTCAAGAATATGACAATTTTTTAAAGAATAATGTTCATTTAAAATAAGAAACTATTTACCCTTATTCACTTCATAAAAGTTGGCATAACTGTCCATAATAATTTTATAGAAGTAAGTTGTGCTAAATTAAAGTACCCCAACAAAATATTTTGGTAATCAAGAGAAATATCTACGAACTTTCTGAATCACTAATCACTTAGTCACTTGGTCACTTGTCATATAATATATATTTTTCCCCTTACATTTACCCCCTACCCCCTTTTATTTACCCGCTGTTTGTGAGAAAATTATTTACATAAACGAAAGGACAAAAAAATGGAAGAAGTTAGAGTAAGAATAGCTCCGTCACCAAGCGGGAACTTACACGTAGGAACAGCCAGAACGGCTTTATTTAATTATTTGTTTGCAAAGAAAAATCACGGGAAATTCGTGTTAAGAATAGAAGATACAGATGCAGAGAGAACAAGCCAGGAATACATTGACAATATTTTTGATAGCTTGAAAGCTCTTGGACTAAACTGGGATGAAGGTCCTGATGTTGGCGGACCTTACGGTCCGTATACACAATCTGAAAGATTTGATATTTATCCTAAATACGTTCAACAACTTTTGGATTCTGGGTATGCTTATGAATGTTTCTGTACTCCGGAAGAATTGGAGGCAGAAAAAGAAGAAGCTACAAGAAACAAAAAACCTTATGTTTATTCTAAAAAATGTGAAAACTTAACAGAAGAAGAAAAAGCTAAATTGAGAGCGGAAGGCAGAAAGCCGGCAATCAGGTTTAATATTGCAAAAGCACAAAGAGCATTTCATGATTCTTCAATATTGAAATTTAATGACCTTGTAAAAGGGGAATTACATATGGATACAGATCTTTTGGGAGATTTTGTTATACAAAAATCAAACGGTGCACCGACTTATAACTTTGCGGTTGTAATTGATGACATGTTGATGAAAATATCTCATGTAATTCGTGGTGAAGATCATATTTCAAATACATACAAACAAATTCTTATATATGAAGCATTGGGAGCAGAAGTTCCGCAGTTTGGTCATTTAGGAATGATTTTGGCTCCGGACAGAAGTAAACTTTCTAAAAGACACGGCGCAACTGCAGTAAGTGATTTCGTTAAAGAGGGATATTTAACAGAAGCACTTATCAACTTTGTAGCCTTGTTGGGCTGGGCTCCATCTGATGGCGAAGAAATTAAACCTGTTGAAAAAATTGCGGAAGATTTCAGAATAAATGAAATATCTTCTTCAAACTCTATTTTTGAATACGATAAACTAAAATGGATGAACAGCCATTATATAAAAATGCTTCCGATGGATGAATTGAAAAAACGTTTAATGCCTTATCTTGAAAAATATGATTTGTCGGAATTAACGGATGAACAATTTACAAGAATGGTAGAAGTAACAAGAGAGCCGTTGGTATTATTATCTGATATTACAGATGCTGTCACTTATTTCTTTGGTGATTCTGTTGAAATTGATCCTGAAGTACAAAAAGATGTTCTTGATACCGATATTTCACAGGAAGTATTAAAAGAATATCTTGAACAATCAAAGGATTGGGTGTATGAAGAAGAAAACCTGCATGAAAAACTTGAGGTATTTAGAGGATATTTCAAAGAAAAAGGGGTTAAGCCAAAAGTTACAATGTGGGCAATAAGAGCTGCGGTAACGGGTAGAACAAGGGGGGCTGATATGACTGCAACTCTTGCAATCCTAGGTAAAGACAAAGTTGAAAAACGTATTAAGGCAGCAATTAAATAATAAAAAGGGCTCTTTATAAAAGAGCCTTTTTTAATGGTATAATTAAATTTATGAATTGGCTGAGTTGGCAGATAGATTATTTATTGTTATTACAAAATTTTAGAGAAGTTTCGGGGCATGTCTTTGATAACTTTTTTCTGCATATAACAACATTTGGAGAAGTTGTTATACCAATGCTTTTTGTTTGTGCAATTTACTGGTGTGTAAACAAAAAAGCTGGTGTATATATTCTTTGGAATTATATGTTCGGGTTTATTACAAACATGTTTTTCAAATGCACAGCCTGCGTATACAGACCATGGATATTGGATTCCAGAATACATCCTATTGAATCTGCAATGCCTGCAGCTACAGGATATTCTTTTCCAAGCGGTCATACGGCAGGCGCAGTATCTGTTTGGGGCGGAAGTGCTGTTGTATTTTGGAAGAATAAAATTATAAGATATTTATGTATAATTTTAGTTTTGCTTATTGGTTTTTCGAGAAACTATATAGGTGTTCATACCCCGCAGGATGTAATTGTGTCACTTTTGTTTGGAATTTTTCTTTTGTGGTGTACAAAAAAACTTATGGATTGGGTATATCATGATGAAGTACGAAACAGAGATTTATTAACTGTAGTAGGTGTTTCGTTGATTAGCATTTTAGTTTTATTGTATGTTAATTTAAAAGGGTATCCGGCAGATTATTTGAATGGAAAATTATTATTTGATCCGGCGCATGTGAAACTAGATGCATTTGCACGAGTAGGAATGATTATCGGAACAATGAGCGGCTGGTTTATTGAAAAACGGTTTGTTGATTTTGAAGCCGGTAAGGTTAGTGGTTTAAGAAATGTATTAAGATTTTGTATTGGTGTAGGATTTCTTTATTTACTCTATTGTTTTGATACTGAATTGAGGAGTTTGCTATTTATAAAGTATTTTGTTGGCGGAATATTTATAACGTTAATTTATCCGTTTATTATGAAAAAATATGTTTAAATGCTTGCAATTTTTTTTTTAGCGGACTAAAATAATCTTACAGTGTTTGAATCGCTGTAATGAAAATTACATATGGGAGCGTAGCTCACACGGCAGCCGAGGGACGGTAAAGTCGACAAAGCCGAAGGGTGCCGCGGTTCAAAATAGAAACCAAACTGAGCTACAATCCAACAAACAAATTGAAAATTAAATATGGGAGCGTAGCTCAGTTTGGTTAGAGCGCATGCCTGTCACGCATGAGGTCGCGAGTTCGAGCCTCGTCGTTCCCGCCATTTAAATCAAGAACCTTTTCAGAGGCTCTTTTTTGTTGCCCTGATGAGGTTTCAGGGAGTTCGAACCCTGCTATTTTTTCAGTTCCCAAA